>JANXXP010000378.1 GCA_025350595.1 Bacteroidota bacterium | reverse complement strand
TTTTTTCGGTGGCTCGTGCACAAAACCAGCGTCCTGCACCTCCGGTTGACACCTATAAGCTTTCTGATATCCGTTGGCGCGATGTGTGTATTCTTCCCGATCAGGCTTCAAAAACATACTATATTGTGGGTCCCGGAGCTTCATTTTTATAATGGGAAATATTACCTCTTTCAGACTTTTGATACAAGAAATAAACTATCTGAACAGTGGCGCAACTGGTTGCCCCGCGTTACCAGGGGCTCCCAGGTTCTTGTCAGCGATTCTCCAACCGGCCTTTTTTCCACATTTCACAATCATTCAACCCTTCCAAAAGATATGATGACTCTTGACGGAACACTTTGGGAAGAAGATGGTGTGCCTTATATGATCTATTGCCATGAATGGGTACAGGTAACCGATGGAGCAGTCGGATATGTAAAGCTGAAGCACGACCTTTCTGAGCCTGACGGAGATCCTGTTAATCTTTTTCATGGCAGCCAGGGTCCATGGACAAAGATCAGCGATCAATATGGTTGCCATGTTACCGATGGCCCCTATCTGCACAAAGGTAAAACAGGGAAGCTATATCTTATCTGGACAAGCGGTAGTTATGAAGGAAATGCTGTTGGTATTGCTATTTCGGAATCAGGAAAACTTGCCGGCCCCTGGAAACAACAGGCGGAACCAATATATAAGGCAAATGGCGGCCATGCCATGCTTTTTACCTCTTTCGATGGAAAATTGATGATGATTCTCCATTCGCCCTATAACGGCGATACACGTCCTCATATGTTTGAAATGGAAGATACAGGCGAAAGCCTTAAGATCATTAAGGAATTCACCGGTAATTGATTATGATTGAATTAAGAACATGGGACCAATCGAACTACGAATGCAGAGGTTAATTCGCGTTCTGATTTCGCCGTACGTTTGTTCCTCGTTATTATTTCCCAACCGGATTCCCCGCCCTCTTAAAGAACTCCTCCTGAAGCTGTTGTATGGTATTGTCTTTTTTAAGGAACCTTACTAACTCAGCAACCTGGCCGGCATCACTGCCAATTAATAATTCACCAAGTCTCTTATTCGGTGTATCAATATCACTAGCAAAATGATTCGGATACCTTGCGTACCACCAGATCCCGGTATAAGCAAAAGGCAATTTACTTAATCTTGCCTGATCCAGTCCTGATTCATTTTTAAGAGCATCCTGATCAACAAATACTGGGTTTATAAAATACATCATCGAGGTCTCCTCTTCTCCGGCATGTCCGTCGAGATTCGCTTTCTTTAATGATTTAATCTCTGCCGCGTTAACTTGATCAGTTCCCGGTTGGAATAATACAACTATATAATCCTGTTGTTTTGCTAACTGCGCCTGGCAGAAATACTGCAGGAAGCTCGTATTTCCTCCATGTCCGTTCAGAAGGATGATCTTTTTCAGTCCGTTTCTTGATAGCTCGGCACATGTTTCCTCCAGCATTTTCCACATCAGTTCAGTACTATAAGCTATGGCTCCTGGTTGATGCTTTGCTTCAAAAATCTGTCCAACATAATATGGAGGGAAAACCACAGCATATTCCTTTGCTGCAGCAGTGAATGCAATTTCTCTTGCTTCATACAAATCCGTTCCAAGAGGAAGATGAGGTCCGTGCTTTTCAATAATTCCGAGAGGAATAATACAGACTCCTCCTGAAAGCGTGACAGCTTTGGCAAATTTTGGAGATGATAAATCCTCCATCTTAAATGGCAGATTGGCCTGGTTTGTTTGTTGGGCAATAAGCACTGCTGAAAAAAACAAGGCTGGCAAAAATACTTTTAAATTTTTCATAATCAGTTTAAATTTATTTTCAATTTAGATATTTTAATTTCTGAATATCAGTTATTTGTATCGATACTAAAGGAAGCAATTGATTTTCTTCGCACCCTTTAGGGTAAGGGGCTAACGAAGAGAATCAATGAGCATTTATGCATAATTCCTGATTCAAATG
The DNA here is from genome assembly GCA_025350595.1 of Bacteroidota bacterium. Taxonomy (GTDB): domain Bacteria; phylum Bacteroidota; class Bacteroidia; order Bacteroidales; family VadinHA17; genus LD21. Next base: position 51,887 of record JANXXP010000378.1, on the reverse strand, counting down.
TTTTTCTTTGTTTCAATCTTCTTCTTCCTCAGTAAAGATAGAGAAATATTATTTATCCGACTTTTTCCTTACGTTTGACATTCGAAGTCTAATTTATTTGAATGATGAGCCCTCTTCTGCTGTTAGTAATTATCCTGTGTTACTTTTCGATCCTGATGGTGATTTCTCATTTTGCTTCCCGTCATATTCATGATTCAACATTTTTCGACGGCGACAGGGCCTCCCCCTGGTTTCTGGTTGCATTTGGCATGATTGGCTCTGGCATTTCGGCAGTATCTCTTGTTTCAATTCCGGGAAACGTAGGAAATAACAACCTCTATTATTTTCAGTTTATCCTCGGAACAATAGTTGGTTATCTGTTTATTGCATTTGTCTTAACTCCTATATACTACAGGCTGAAACTGGTTTCAATATATACTTACCTGAAAATCCGCTTCGGTAACGTAACTTATAAAACAGGCTCTTTGTTTTTCCTGGTATCCCAGTCTTTCGGTGCCGCCCTTCGCTTGCTATTGTCGATTAAGATTCTGCAATTCGCATTTTTTGATGCATTGCATATTCCATACTTTGTAACAATAATTGTTGTTCTGATTCTTATTTGGCTCTATACCAACAAATCGGGTATCAAAACCATAGTCTGGACAGATGCACTCCAGTCACTATTTCTGATAACTGTTATTGTCATTTCAATTATCACTATCAAAAATTCTCTGGGTCTGTCTTTTTCAGAAATGACAAAAACAATTGTACACCACCCTTATGCCAAAATATTCGACTGGGATTTTCACTCTGGTTCCAATTTCTTCAAACAATTTATTTCCGGACTGCTAATTACCGTTGCTTTAGTGGGTTTGGACCAGAGCATGATGCAAAAAACGCTCACGGTTAAAAATGCAAAAGACGCTAAGAAAAATGTCTTAACCTTTAGCTTCTTCATTGCCTTTGCCCAGACAATGTTTCTGGGTCTAGGAGTTTTGATTTATTTATATGCCGAAAGGAATGGTATTAAACTAGCGTCTCTGAATGGACAGTTCGTAAATACCGATGATCTTTATCCAATGCTTACTCTGAACTTTTTCGGTAAAATAGGTGCTGTTGCATTTTTAATCGGCGTAATCGCCTCAACCTTTGCCAGCATTGATTCTTGCATCGCCGCACTTACCACAGCATTCAGTTACGATTTTATGGACATCGAAAACAAGCCACAGGAATCAAAGAAAAGAATTAAAAACGCCGTGCTGCTGGGGGTGAACGTTGTGATGTTTATAATTGTAATGTCGTTCTGGAATAGCCATGGAGCAATAATAAACACAATTTTCAAAATTGCCGGTTATACCTATGGTCCCCTCCTGGGATTATATCTGACAGGGTTGTTTTCGAAGATAAAATTTAAAGAAAAATGGGTTCCCGTAGCCTGTGTATCAGCAGCTTTTTTGACCTGGTTGCTGAATATCTTTTTTATCGGAGCTTTTCATTTTGATTTCGGGTTTATGAATATTTTTGTAAATGCATTATTGACAATACTGTTCTTGTTCATTATCAAAAAGAAAGAATAATGGTGCCGCAAGAAAAGGTTACAATAAATATCACCACAGATAAAGAAAAATTTGCTGTCTGCGCAGCGATGATGTCTAAAACTGATCCCTGGATTACATTGGGGATGGATTACAATCAGTGTCTGAAAGCATTTGATGGCTCCTGTAAAGAAATCTATGTAATTGAAACTGTGAAAGGAATCGCAGGATTTGTTATCCTTCAGGTCTGCGGTACCTTTTCAGGATATATTCAAACTATCTGTATTGGAGACGGTTACAGAGGCAAAGGGTTCGGAACAAAACTCCTTAAATTCTGTGAAGACCGGATTCTGAAATTTTCTCCAAATGTCTTTATTTGTGTTTCCTCGTTTAATAAAGGCGCTGCCCGGCTCTATTACGATTTTGGTTTTAAGCTTGTCGGCAAACTTGATAATTTTGTGAAAGAAGGGTTTACAGAATTACTTCTGCGTAAATCCGTTGGACCAAGAGTTGGTTATCATGCTAAATCATAAATTCTTATGCGCAAAACACTAATCCTGCTGTCTGTACTATTCTGTTTTACTGATCTGATTTTAAGTAGCCAGACTGTAACAAAAAAGATCTCTAAGTTGCAACTTATTACAGTAATCGATAGTGTTATACAAAGCCAGGTTAATCTTGACAAAATCCCCGGAGCTGTTATTCTGATAAAACAGAATGGTAAGGTTATTTACAAAAAAGCTTATGGGTATGCACAGAAATACAATTACAATCATCAGTTGCTTAACCCTCCTGATAAAATGACTGTTAACCATCTCTTTGATATTGCTTCACTCACAAAAGTTATCGGAACAACAACTTCCATTATGCTATTGGCAGACAGAGGTCTTCTTAGCGTCGAAGATCCGGTTTATAAATATATTAAAGCATTTGATTGTCCGGAGAAGAAAGAGATTACAATTCGAAATCTTCTTTCACATACAGCCGGGCTGCTCGAATGGTATCCTCTTTATTACAGAGCCTCAAACAGGCAGGAGACCTACAAGCTGATAGGAGAACTTCCTCTTGCTTTCCCGGTTGGTGCCCAACGTCGATATAGTGATCTGGGATTTGTTCTCCTTGGTGAAATTGTTGAGATTATCTCAGGTTTACCTCTTGAGCAATTTGAAAAAGAAAATATTTTTAAACCCCTGGGGATGAAAAACACAATTTATAATCCTCTTTCAACAGGCCGCAATTTTAAAATTGCCGCAACTTCAGCAGGTAATCCTTATGAAAAGAGAATGGTATATGATTCAACACTTGGGTTTAAAATGAAGGAAATTGATCCAACACAATGGAACGGATGGCGGACATATATTTTAAAGGGAGAGGTAAATGATGGGAATGCCTGGTATGCCAATGGTGGGATCTCCGGGGCTGCAGGGTTGTTTTCATCAGCTGAAGATCTTCAGAAACTGGTCGATATGCTGATGAAAAAAGGAAAAGTCGGTTCGACTCAGTTTATTACTTCAAAAACAATTGACTCCTTCCTGATAAAAGACAAGTTTAGTAATGGCCTGGGTTGGATGATGGATCCTGATAATTCCTTCATGAAGAATAGTCCTGCCGGATCATTTGGTCATACCGGTTTTACCGGAACAAGTATTTCAGTTATGCCTGAATATAACCTTTCTTTAATACTTTTAATAAATCGTCAGAATACCGGTTTATTGAGTAATGGCGATTATTACAATGTAAATCCGGTAAGATTGCCGGTATTCAAAGCTGTCCTACGTTTTTGCAGATAGAAGTCTGGCAAAGAATCTGAAATACCTTAGTCCGGAAAGAAATAATCCTAACCCTATTCCATTATAAAGAATTGATAAATAGTTCTTTGGTATTGACGAATGCCTCAGGGTAATACCCAATGATACCATGACAAGAATAATCAGATAGCTTTTCCATGTAATAAAGGAAAAAATACATTTTTTTTCGGTCAGCGGCATTAACCTGTTCAGATTTTTATCGGCAAGTTTCAAAAATCCAAAATGATGGATAGGCATAGCTGCAATAAACCCGGCAATAAAAAATATTCCCTGATCCTTTACGCTATAATGTGACAGCCACGAAACAGCAAAACCAATAAGCATCACGCCTACTCCGCACCACATGGCCCCGGCCAGAAGAATCAGGTATTTTTTGTCAACAGCGGGATTAAATTTTTTAATATCCATCGAGCTCTATTCTATTTTTGCAAGACGAAATAGCTGAATATCAATTCTTTTCCAGACACCTTCTGTTATATATGGTTCGTCTTTCAGTTTTTCATCGAGCGATTCTCTGTCAGGAAAATCATAAACGATCATCGATCCGATCATTTTTCCTTCTGCATCGAGAATTGCTCCTCCGAATAAAAATTCACCGGTCTTTTTTAGCCCGGATATCTTTTTCAGATGACCTTCCCTTACTCTCATTCTTCGTTCAGGAGATCCGGGGTCTTTGCCATCGTAGGCCGTAAGTAAAAATTGCATATCTTCTCTATTTAATTTATATCAACTGATTTCTGCTGATAATACAAATATATATTGATTTTATGTTGTTCAGTCTCTGACAATACTTTTGAGCTGCATTGCTTATATTTGTAATTGTATAACAAATTTATACAAGATAATCTACTCTGAGTTACAAAGTATTCAATATGTTGAATATTAAAAAGTTATTTAGTCCTCTTGGCTTAATAAAAGATTTGAAAAGAAAAGATCACACACCTTCATTTGGTGCGCTTGACATTTTCAAATATATTGGTCCAGGTTTGCTGGTAACTGTTGGCTTCATTGATCCGGGCAATTGGGCCGCCAATATCGGTGTTGGCTCTGGTTATGGCTATACTTTGTTATGGATTGTGACTCTGTCTACAATAATGCTGATTGTTCTGCAGCACAACGTAGCTCATTTAGGCATTGCTACCGGTCTTTGTTTGTCTGAAGCTGCAACTATTTATATTCATCCTAAGGTCTCAAAAGCAATTCTTTCCTTTGCAGTTATGGCTTCTGTTGCGACATCCCTGGCAGAAATTTTGGGCGGAGCCATTGCTTTGAACATGCTCTTTCAAATTCCGATTAAAATTGGTGCAATCCTGATAACAATTTTTGTGATAATTATGTTATTAACAAACTCTTACAGAAAGATTGAGAAGTGGATCATCGGATTTGTTTCTATTATCGGGCTCTCATTTCTCTATGAGCTTTATCTGGTTGATGTTGATTGGGTTAAGGTGGGTGTTTCCTGGGTTGTACCTTCTTTTCCTAAAGGATCAATGTTGCTACTCATGAGTGTTCTTGGTGCGGTGGTTATGCCACACAACCTTTTTCTCCACTCAGAGGTTATCCAAAGCCGTCAATGGAATCTGAAGGACGAAAAAGTCATTAAGAAGCAATTAAAATATGAATTTGCTGACACTTTATTTTCAATGATAATTGGCTGGGCAATAAATAGTGCGATGATAATTCTGGCTGCTGCAACATTTTTTAAAAACAGTATAAAAGTTGATGAGCTTCAGCAGGCCCAAAAACTGCTTGCCCCTCTTCTCGGATCAAAAGCTACCGTTGTTTTTGGTATTGCACTTCTTTTCGCCGGTGTAGCTTCATCTATTACCTCAGGTATGGCTGGTGGATCTATTGTTTCTGGTATGTACGGAGAGCCTTATGATGTTAAAGATAACCATTCCCGGATTGGGATAATTATTTCATTGTTGGGCGCTTTGATTTTGATCTTTTTTGTTGGAAGTCCCTTCAAAGGACTAATTTTATCGCAGGTTTTTCTTAGCGTCCAGCTCCCATTCACCATAGCAATACAAATCTATCTCACCTCATCAAAAAAAGTGATGGGAAAATACGCGAATGGTCCATATCTGATTACTGTTTTATCGGTTATTGCTGCAATTGTTACGTTTCTTAATATTAAACTTCTTGTTGATTTTTTAACTACATAGTTATTAAGGTTTATCATATGTCTCAAATAAAATATAAAATTGGCCTTGTATTAAGTGGTGGTGGCGCAAGAGGGTTTGCTCATCTGGGCGTTTTAGAAGCGCTGAATGAAGCCGGAATATATCCAGATGTGATTTCAGGAACAAGTGCAGGAGCCCTTGCCGGAGTTCTTTATGCCGATGGACACACACCAGGCGAAATCCATAAAATACTGAATGTCGGAAGTCGTCTCGATTTTATGCGGCCGGCCTTACCCCGGGAAGGATTACTTCAAATCAGCGGTGTAACCAAAATTTTAAAAAATAACTTACATGCAACAACATTTGAAGAACTTAAAATTCCTCTGTTTGTAACCGCAACAGATCTTAATAACGGCAAGGCTGTATATTTCTCAAAAGGCGATCTTATTGATCCCGTTATTGCATCAGCAAGTATCCCGGTACTTTTTCAACCTGTAATAATAAATAATATCTGTTATGTAGACGGTGGTGTTTTGGATAATATGCCGCTGAAGCCAATAGAAAATATCTGCAAAAATCTTATTGGTTCATTTGTGAATTCGGTTGGTTATATGGAAAAAGTCAGTGGCCTGATAAATATTGCTGAAAGATCTTTCATGCTCAGCATGTCAAAAGAAATTATTGAAAAATCAAAGAAATTTGACTTGTTCATTGCCCCCACTGAATTAAGTAATTATAAGATTCTCGATCCTGACAAAGCAGAAGAACTTTTTGGTTTAGGCTATAAAGCAACCAAAGAAAAACTGAAAGAAATTGATATTAAAAAATATTTGGTAAATAATTAATCGCAAAATTCTCAAAGATGTGGCAACACACACAAAATTAATATTTAGAGTTTCAGCTCTTTGCGATCTTTGCGTAATCCCGATAGCTATCGGGACTTAGCGCCCTTTGTGGTTAATGGATTTCAGAAATATCCCTTATACCTGCACTATTGTACTTTGATCATTTATTGGTTGATTATGATATTGTTAATATTACCGGGATATTACTATTTTTGCATTCAAAATATTTAAACTCACCAGCATAAATGACAGACACCGATAATATTTCTTCATCAGAACCGGAAACAAAAAAGAACACTCCGTTCGCATTGATTGCCATATCAATTATTCTGGCCGGGGCCTTGATTTTTTTAATCTTTATGTATTACGACCAGAAAACCAAAATGGGAAATCAAATGGTTGAGATGGAGACTGTTCTGACTCAGGAAAAAGACTCCCTTGCCCATGAATTAAGGCTCATGGTTGTAGCTTATGATACTCTTAAAACGAATAACGATAGTCTTAATTCCGTAATGCAAAAGGAAAAAACAAGGATCGTTCAGTTATTAACGATAAACGCATCCAACGCCCAGCTTATAATAAAATACAAGAGTGAGATCACAACAATGCGGGACATAATGAAAAGCTATATTGTTCAGATCGACTCTTTAAACACTAGAAATAAAGTTCTTTCAACTGAAAATACCGAAATACGTCAACAGATAAGCAAAGTCAGAAATACGAATACTCAACTCTCAAAAGTAAAAGAGGAACTAAGTACAAAAGTTGAGATTGCCTCTGTTATTCAGGCCAAAGATATCGTTGCAGCTTCTCTTAACAAAAAGAGAAAAGAAACAACCCGTATTGGTCTTCTCGATAAACTCAGGATCTGTTTTACCCTGCGCGAGAATGCTCTTGCGAAATCAGGGCCAAAAGAAGTTTTTATGCGGGTGATCCGACCCGACTCTCTGGTAATTACCAGCAGTCCCGATAACCTTTTTGAATATAAGGGAAACAAAACTATCTATTCCGCTAGCCGTGCAGTTGATTACATGAATCAGGATATTGAAATGTGTATCTATCTTGATAATACCGGCGATTTTATTGTTGGTAATTACAGTGTAGAACTATACCTTGAGGATAATATCATCGGACGCACAAATTTTATGCTGTCAAAAAAGTAACTAGTCTTCTGATGGCATCATAAATTCAGAAATAATATTGTCTGAGATCATTTTTCCCTGATTTGTAAGTATCAGGCTGTTCTTCTCCTGTTTCATCAACCCATAATTTTTAAATTTGCCTGACAAATTTACAACATAATCATATCCCTCTTTTTCAAAAGTTGTCTCGATGTATTCAAGATCAATTCCCCACATAGTTCGAAGTGATGTCATGATATATTCATTAAACCTGGCTTTTGCGTCAAGTTCTTCTTTCTCAAAAAATGATTTTCCGCTATTTATAGCTTTAATATAACCATTCAGATTCCTGATATTCCACTGCCTCGAATATCCGTTAAATGAATGTGCCGAAGGACCTAGCCCCAGGTAATTGATCTGTTTCCAGTAGTTGGAATTATGTTTTGAGAAATATCCCGGTTTACCGAAATTTGAAATCTCATAATGAATAAACCCGGCTGATTCTGCCTTTTCAATCAGTGTATTAAACTGTGCATTACTCTCGTTCTCATCAATCTCTGTAAAATGTCCTTTCTCCAGCATCTTTCCAAATACCGTTCCCGGTTCTATGGTCAGATGATATGCCGACAAATGTTTTATGTCAAAAGAGAAGGCTATATCAAGATTTGAGGACCATTCCTTAACTGTCATTCCCGGAATTCCGTAAATCAGATCAATTGTTACATTGTTAAACCCGGCATTAAAAACTTCTGAAAGAGCTGCCGCTGCCTGTTCTGAATTATGTCTTCTGTTTAACATTTTAAGATCCGGATCTCTCCACGATTGAACCCCTAAACTGATCCTGTTTATATTCAGTTTCTTCAGACCCTCCATGTAATTCTGATTGACATCATCAGGGTTCAGTTCTATTGTGATTTCGCAATTTTCTTCAACGCTGAAAAACTTATTTATTTCATTAAGAATATCGCTGAGCTCTTTAATTGAAAACACAGACGGGGTGCCTCCTCCAATATATATAGTGGAAACGGTTTCGTCTTCCAGATAATCCTTCCGTAATTCAGTTTCCTTAAGGAGAGCTTCAACAAATACTGAGTTCTGTTCAGATGTAATTACATGATAGAAATCACAATAAAAACAGAGCTTCTTACAAAATGGTATGTGAATATATATCCCTGCCATCCTTTAAAATACAATCATGAAAATTATAAATAAAAAACCACTTAATTATTTAATTTTGCACCAAACTTTAAAAATGATAAAAAGGAATATATCCTCAATATTGGTGGCATTGATTATACTTTATCTTAGCTTCGCCAGCTCCGACACATTTAAAAATGTCCCTTATTCTGATATCCCTAACCTGGATAAACTGGTACATCTCTTTATGTATTTTGGGTTTATGTCCGCAATAATATTTGATAACAGGAAAAGAATAATATCGAATAAACAGTTATTATTGCTGGCTCTTATTCCTTTTTTCTATGGAGTTTTAATGGAAATCTTACAGGGTGTATTAACCGTCAGTCGTTATGCAAGTATTTACGATGTAATGGCTAATTCAACAGGTATTGTACTTTCAATTTTAGTCTGGTTGTGGATTAAACCCTTTATAAAAACTTCTGTCAGATAGCGATAAGGTCATTACTATTTGCCCTTGTTACCATTTCAAAAATTGTTTTACTACTAAATAATTTTATAAGATTTTCCCTGGTTTTAGAATAATCTTCATGAAGCGGGCATGTTTTTTTTTCGGCGCCTACTGATTCGCATGATCCGTTGTGCATCACACAATTTGTAAAAATATCACTCCCGTCAATTGAATTTACAATATCAAGAACTGTTATCTTTTTTGGATCCATTAATAATGAAAACCCACCATGAGGTCCTTTGGATGAACTGAGAATTTTTTGCTTTGCAAGTTGCTGAAGAATCTTTGCAAGAAAGGGGGCGGGAAGATCAAGATCATTACTTATTTTTTTTATGCCTGTTTTACCGTTCGCCACAGGCTGACTTGCTAAATATATGACCGCCCTGATTCCATATCTGCATGAATTTGAAAGCATACTAATACATTTTTAATGATATTTTATCTATTCTCTTCTTGTGTCGGCCTCCTTCAAAAGTTGTGTCAATAAATGTTCTGACTATCAGATATGCTTCCGATTCAGAAATAAATCTTCCGGGTAATGCACAGATATTTGCGTCGTTATGTGCCCTCGCCAAACGACTTATCTCTTCGTTCCAGCACAAAGCACTTCTTATTCCGGGATGTTTATTAACAACCATATTAATTCCATTACCCGTACCACAAATAGATATCCCCAGCTCATAATCACCCGCTGAAACAGCATTTGCCAAAGGATGACCATAATCAGGATAATCTACTGTTTCTTCGGACGAACAACCAAAATCTTTAACCTCTTGCCCTTCCTTTATCAGATATCTTAATATTTTTTCCTTTAAAAAATATCCGGCATGATCTGAGACTATTGCTATCTTTTTCTTTTTCAAACGTTTGATTTTTTATTGGGGTTTTTGAAACAGATCGCAAATTAATATATTTGATTAACAAATCAACTGAACAATTGTTTGTTAATAACATGTAAACAAAATATAATTAAATTTTAAAACTCGCGCTTTGTTAACAATTTTAATATTTTGAAGCCTTGTTTAGCTACCTGAAAAAAAGTTATAATAAAAAAAAGTCAAAATATCAACTTTAAATAAACCTTAATAATTTTACTTTTGATTAACTTAATATATCAACAATGTGTTATCAACAATTGTTAATTAGTTTACTAATCCGCTGATTCTCAAAAACGGTATGTTTTTTGAGCTGTTGAAAAGATGTTGGCTCAGTTGTAATGATGAGAAAAACAACAGAAATCTGTTTTTTTAATCAACACAATTAACAGCATATCATTATCATCATAAATAAATTTAATATTAAAATATAAGAATATTATAATGTTAATAATAAATGTGAAATGGTCATGAAGGAAAATCAATATTCCAATATTGATTTCGTTTATATGTTTACTTACTTATCTTTAAAGTCATAATGAAAACGCAATCTACAGAAAATTATATAGAAGAAATAGGGAGAATGAAAGCAGAAAAAAATGCTATCATTCTTGCTCATTATTATCAAACAGATGATATTCAGGATATTGCTGATTTTGTGGGTGATAGTCTTGCTCTTTCTCAAAAAGCTGCTTCAAATAACGCCGACATAATATTGTTTGCAGGAGTAAAATTTATGGCAGAAACGGCTAAAATTCTGGCTCCTGAAAAGAAAGTTATTCTTCCTGATCTTAATGCTGGTTGCTCTCTGGCAGATTCGTGTAAACCAAAAGATTTTGAAAAGTTTATTAAGGAAAATCCTGGCAGAACTGTCATTTCATATGTAAATACTTCAGCAGAGATTAAAGCATTGTCTGATATAATTTGTACTTCATCTAATGCAGTTCAGATAGTTGAATCACTTCCGGCGAATGAAAAAATATTATTTGCTCCTGACAGGAATCTTGGTAATTATATTCTTAACAAAACAGGAAGAGATATGATTATCTGGAATGGGACCTGCCACGTACATGAAGAATTCTCTCTTGAAGCAATTTTAAAATTAAAAGGAGAAAACCCATCAGCGAAAATTATTGTTCATCCCGAATGTGAACTTCCGGTACGAATGATTGCTGATTTTATTGGTTCAACTTCTGCTTTGTTGCAATTCACAAAAAATGATAGTAGTACTAGTTATATTATTGCAACAGAAGGAGGTATTATACACCAGATGAAAAAGATAAATCCTGATAAAATCTTTATTCCTGCTCCTCCTCGCGATTCTACATGTGGTTGTAGTGAATGCAGCTTTATGAAATTAGTAACGATAGAAAAAGTTTACAATTGTCTTAAAAACGAAAAACCTGAGATTTTGCTTGAAAAGGATTTGTTGATTAAAGCCCGGAAGCCGATAAAAAGAATGATGGAAATATCTGAAAAACTTGGTCTTTAACGAATGAAAAAAGTTAATTTATTTATTGTTATTATTTTAATATTTAAAATCTGTACTGCCCAGGATAATACTGTGAAACAGGATGGGTATCATATTTTCAAGTATCCTAATAACTCGGTTTCGAGCGAAGGACTGATTAAAAATGGAATGCCTGATGGATTCTGGAAAAGTTATTATGTTACCGGTATTAAAAAATCTGATAAGAAGAACTAATTTTATGCTTGACAGTATTTGGATCTTCTATGATCAGGCAGGTGATACGGCTGAAAAGATCAATTATTTGATTGGTAAAAAGAACGGGTGGTATTACAAATATAAGAAAGATCCTTCAAAAGGACTTTACTTATGGACAAAAGAACTTTTTGCAGGCGATAAAAAGGAAGGAACTGCATTTATTTACTTTCCTGATGGGAAAATTCAACAGACAATAGCGTATAATGGGGGTAAAAAAGAGGGTTTGTCAAAGGAATATGATAAAGAAGGAAATTTAATTACTCTGCTTGAATATAATAATGATTTTCTTGTAAGCAGGGAGAGAATTAACAGAAGCGACAATAAGGGATTAAAACAGGGAGGCTGGAAAGAGTTCTATCCCAACGGGTCAATAAAATCAGAGAAATCTTTTAAAGATGATCTTTTACATGGGTATTGTAAAGAATATGATCTAAAAGGAAAACTTGTTCTTACAATGCTATATGAGAACGGTGCAATTGTCAAATCAAAAGTTGAAGATGAGCCGGATATAGAAATAGTTAATAAGCATGATCAGAATGGGAATCTTATTTATAGCGGACCCTATCGTAATAAAGTTCCAGTTGGAATACATAGGGAATATACTAAGGACAGAAAGGTAAAAAATGCATTTATGTATACCGATAACGGGTTAATAGTTTCGGAAGGTATTATTGATGAAGCTGGTAATCGAAATGGTAAATGGAAGGATTATTTTCCAAATGGAAAAGTACAGGCTGAAGGACAATATACAGATAATAGGCGCTCTGGAATTTGGAAGTTTTATAACAACTTTGAAAAGGCAGAACAAACAGGTTCATATAATAATGGCCGACCGGATGGCCTCTGGAAATGGTACTATGATAATGGTGAAATTCTGAGAGAAGAAGAATATTTTCAGGGTCAACGGGATGGTGCCAGTACGGAATATTCTTTAACAGGTGAGATTATTGCACAGGGAGAATATTCTGATGGAGAAAGGAATGGAGAATGGAAGTTTAAATCCGGGGATATTACAGAAGAAGGAAAATTTATAATTGGCCTAAAAGACGGAACATGGAAATCATATTATTCAAACGGAAAGTTAAAGTTTAAGGGTGCCTTTGTACAGGGAAATCCTGATGGTAAACAAACTTTTTATTTTGAGAATGGAAAATTGGAAGAAGAACAATATTTTCAGATGGGAATAAGGGAAAAAACCTGGGTAAAATATAGTGATAAAGGAACCCCCCTGCTCCTTATTGCTTATAAGAATGATATGGAAGTTAGTATCAATGGTGTAAGAATTAAGCTTCCGGAAAGCGATGTTAAGTTGATTAAATAGTTACTTTGCTTCATGGAAGAAAACATTAATATACGAAAAGATAATATTTCTGTTACAGATAAGGAATTTGAAAAGCAACTCAGACCATTAAGTTTCAGTGATTTCAAAGGACAGAAGCAGCTGATGGAAAATCTGGTTGTTTTTGTCACTGCGGCTAAACAAAGAGGAGAATCTCTTGATCATGTTTTGTTGCATGGGCCCCCAGGACTCGGGAAAACGACTCTTGCCACAATAATCGCCAACGAGTTACAGGTTAACCTGAGGGTAACATCAGGTCCGGTGCTTGATAAGCCCGGAGATCTCGCAGGTCTGCTGACTAATCTTCAGGAAGGTGATGTTCTTTTCATTGATGAAATTCATAGACTAAGCCCTATTGTTGAAGAATATCTTTACTCCGCGATGGAAGATTTCCAGATAGATATTATGATTGATAAGGGACCCAGCGCAAGGTCCGTCCAGTTGACGCTTAATAGTTTTACTCTCATAGGCGCAACAACCCGGTCAGGGTTGCTTACAAGTCCTCTAAGAGCAAGATTCGGAATCAAATTTCATCTTGAATATTATGATCACGAAATTCTGACAGGTATTGTTAAACGATCTGCAGGGATCCTTAATATTGCCATTCATGAAGATGCTGCTGTCGAAATAGCACGAAGAAGCAGAGGGACTCCGCGTATTGCAAACGCATTGCTTAGAAGAGTTAGAGATTTTGCCCAGGTTGTTGGCTCCGGAGAAATTGATCTGGAAATTACAAGGTATGGATTAAAAGCCCTTAACATTGATCAGAACGGACTCGATGAAATGGATAATAGAATTCTTTCAGTAATTATCGATAAATTCAATGGGGGACCAGTGGGCTTATCAACTATATCAACAGCAGTTGGTGAGGAAAGCGGAACTATCGAAGAGGTCTATGAACCCTTTTTGATTAAAGAGGGTTATCTTAAGAGGACTCCCAGGGGCCGCGAAGCTACAGAACACGCATATAAACACCTGGGTAAACAATTTGGCCAGAATATGCCGGGCTCTCTTTTTTGAAAAATATTTATTCGTGAAGATTAATTAAAGACATTACTGATTTTTTCTAGACCTGCAGCGTTTATAATCTTAATTTTTCTGCCGTTAAGTTCTACAAGTTTATCTGATTTAAATTCTGATAAAAGCCTTATAACTGATTCTGTTGCAGTGCCAACAATGTTCGCAAGCTCTTCACGTGTAAGAGAAATATTAAGAAAATGCTGATCGTCAAGACCAAAGTCCGCAACAAGAAACAATAGTACTTCCGCAAGACGTTCCCTGACCGTTTTTTGAGCTATGTCAGTAATAAATGAATTTGCTTCACCTAATTCGTGACAGGCGAGTTTTAATAATTCAAGAGCATAGGCAGGATTTGTTTTTATGAACGATACTAGTATTTCTGATGGGATAAAACAAACCTGACAATCTTCAATTACTTTGGCAGAAGTGCATGCTAACTCATTACTTAGAACACTACGGTAAGCAATTATATCACCTTTTTTTGCAAAACGGATTATCTGCTCTTTACCGTCAAATCCGGTCTTAAAAACTTTAATAATGCCACTGTTAACGCAAAAGAAACCACTTATCCGGTTCCCTTCCTGGTAAAGAAGCATACCTCTTTTATATTGACGGAAATCTTTTTCAAAATTTAATGTTGCAACTTCATCAGCTGTGAGATACTTGAAAATTGATCCTGATTCAAGAGAACATTTATCACACAGCGGAATATGTATATCTGGCTGTTTCATTTCCTGAGATTATGTTAATTGCAAATATTGATACTATTCTTGAAATTTATTCAATTATACTAAAATGCTGTTTTAAATTGATCAAGGAATCTCATATCATTTTCAAAATAAAGCCGAAGATCATTTACCTGATATTTTAACATTGTAAGTCGTTCAATACCCATTCCAAATGCGAATCCTGTATATTTATTACTATCTATGTTGCATGATTCCAGAACATTAGGATGAACCATTCCGCAACCTAATATTTCAAGCCATCCGGTGTGTTTGCAAACATTGCATCCTCCTCCGCCGCAGATCTTGCAACTAACATCCATTTCTGCAGAAGGTTCGGTAAATGGAAAATATGATGGTCTTAACCTGATCTCTGTTTCTTCACCAAACATTTCCCGGGCAAAGAAGAGAAGTGTCTGTTTCAAATCAGCAAATGATACATTTTCATCAATATACAAACCTTCAACCTGGTGAAATATGCAATGAGCCCTGGCAGAAATTGCCTCATTACGAAAAACCCTGCCTGGTGAAATAGTTCTGATGGGCGGTTTTTGATTTTGCATTACACGTACTTGTACAGATGATGTATGAGTGCGAAGCAATATATCTTCAGGATTTGAATCTTCTGAGGAAATGCGGGAGATATAGAAAGTATCCTGCATATCTCTGGCCGGATGCTCAGGAGCAAAGTTTAGTTTAGTAAATACATGGTCATCATCTTCAATCTCGGGTCCTTCAGAAACTGTGAAGCCAATCCGGGAAAAAATATCAATTATCTGATTTCTTACTATTGATATCGGATGCCTTGAACCGGTTGAGTACGGAAATGAAGGACGGCTCAGATCAACTTCTGAAGATATATCTTCTGTATTTAAAAGGCTGGACTTTACAGAGTTATATTTTTCAAGTGCTTCCTGTTTTAATTCATTAAGCTTTTGACCAACTTCTTTTTTTTCTGTACCGGGAACATTTCTGAAATCATCAAACAGGGCAGAAATCATTCCTTTTTTACTGAGATATTTTAAACGGTATGATTCAAGTTCTTCCGAATTTTTTATCAGTAAAACTGAAATTTCCTGTAAAAGATTATTAATTGTTTGAAGCATTAGCTAATTGATATTTATTATTTCTAGATTATTTTTTGGAAATTCTGATTTTTAGGATTTTTACATCATTAAGAGGTTTGTCTTTGCCATCTGTTTGAACCGCTGCTATTTTATCAATAATTTCCAGACCCTCAATTACTTCACCGAAAACTGTATACGTACCATCAAGCCTTGGTGTACCTCCTGAAGTTTTATATACGTTTCTCTGCTCTTCAGAAATTTTGTACGCTGGAGTAGTAGATAAAAATTGAAACATTTTAACCGAGGCAATTTCCTGAACCTCTCCGGAGGTGGTTGTTTTTCCGGATAACCTTAAACTATCAGCTGTTTGCCTTAATAATTTGTTAAAAAGACTTTGTTTTATGTTATTATTGATACGTTGTTCTGCTGTATTTAATTCATCATCTGTAAATTTTATTCCCTGAACAATGTAAAATTGAGTACCGGAGGATCTCATTTCAGGATTAATGTCATTTCCTTGCCGGGCAGCTGCAAGAGCGCCTTTTTTATGAAAATACAATGGTGTTATTTCTGCAGGAATCGTATATGTTTTTAATGAATCGGGAAAGCTTTGGTTTGTACTTGTTAATGGATCCCCTGCCTGTATCATAAAGTCTTTAATAACACGATGAAACGAAATTCCGTCATAGAATGCAGAATTTATAAGATTTATAAAATTATCGCGATGAATAGGTGTTCCATCGTAAAGTTTTAGCTTAATGTCGCCAAGTGTTGTCTTTATTGTGACAATTGTGTTTTCCTTGCCCACTGATGAATTACAGGAAATGAATATTATTATCAGTGGAAAAAGAAGTATCTTTTTTAAAATAATGTTCATGAAAAATAATATTTGGTTAATAACGTTCTGCAAATCTGACTGCAAAGATATTTAACTTTGGACGATACACATAAATATTATTTTTCAAAACTAGTATTTCAGCAAAACAATTTTTTAAAATAAAGGTTTGATCCAATAGAAGTATCTTTGATGCCGATAATTTACTAATATGGAAATAAGAATTTACAATAATTTAAGAAATTATTTGACGACGTATTCAGTAGATGCTTCGAAGGAAATGAATTTATACGCTTAGTTAGATGCAAATTACAGATGAGAAGTATGCATCATTTTCATTAACTTATCTAAGGAGGATTTGAACATACAGGAAATTTATAAAAATGAGGGGAAAAAGAAATTTGCTTTTTATATCGGCAGTAGTTTTAATTAGTTTTACATCTTGTGGCCGGAAACTGACACCAGCAAGAGATCTTGAAAAGAATAACAAGATATTTGATTCTGCTGCGTTTAATTATGTATATGTTGAGGCAATCAAGCAAAAGCTTCTCGGAAATAACGGAGATGCTCTGAAATACTTTGAACAATGCATTAAAATTAACCCGAAAAGCGATGTTTCATATTACGAGATGGCGCAAATTGTTTCTGCTGTGGGTGACGTCATGAATGCAAAACATTATTTGTTAAAAGCACTTTCGATTGATGAAAAAAACTTTTGGTATCTGATGATGCTTTCTGGTATGTATTATCAGGAAAAAAATCTCGATAGTACTATTATTTACTATGAAAAAGCCGTTAAATTTTATCCGGAAAAGGAAAATCTGCAGTTAGCACTGGGAAATTTATATACTGAAACAAAAAATTTTGATAAGGCAAAAACTATTTTTGATTCGATTGATAGTAAGTATGGTATAAATGAGACCTCCACTCTGGCTGCTATAAAAAGTCTTATGACAGCACAAAAATTTGATGATGCATTAAATAAAGTTCAGTTACTTCTTAAAGAGTATCCTAATGAAATTCTTTATAATGGACTGCTGGCTGAAATTTACAGAGGCAAGGGAGATAATGATAAGGCGCTTGAGATATATAAGCAATTAATTGAAAAGGATCCTTATAATGCACAAACACTACTTTCTTTTTGTGGCTTTCTTATATCACTTAAAAATTATGGTGAACTGTTTCCTGTATTAAATTCTGTTATTATAAACGATAAAAATTTAAAAGAGGATAAAATTTCATTGTTTGCACAATTGATAGACACACCCGATTTAATGAAAGATAACAGCGAAAAGTTGTCGTTATCCATAATGTTACTGGAAGCGAATTACAAGGACGATGATATTATAGTGCTTCTAAGGCCCGAACTTCTTATAAAACAAACGAAGTTAAAAGAAGCAGCCATAAGGTTAAGTGATATTATTAAGGAAAAAGAACAAAATTATTACGCATGGGAGAAATTGTTACTGGTTTATTTGCAGATGGGAGATTTTTCTAATTTGTACTTAAAGGGAGAAGAATGCGCAACCCTTTTTAACACTTCGTTTCTTGCGAAAGTATTATTTGCGAACGGAGCGCTTGAAAAAGGAAAATTCTCTATTGCGCTGGAGGAACTCAGAAAAGCGGAGATTCTTGCCGGGGACAATAAAGAATATTTAATGCAGGTCCTCACAATGAGAGCAGATCTGTATTATAGAATGAAAGATTTCACTAAAGCTTTTGAAGTATTTGAGCAGGCGAAAAAAACGAATAACGAAGATTTAACTTTGTTGAATAACTATGCATATTATCTTGCTGAACAGAATTCTAACCTTAAAGAGGCGGAAGAGATGGCAAGGAAAGTTATTGAAAGAGAAAAGGAAAATTCAACTTTTTTGGATACTTACGCCTGGGTATTGTATAAAAGGGGCAAGTTTAAGGAAGCTGCTCATATCATGGAGGAAATTATTAATAAAGGAGGAAAAGAAGATGCTACATTGTTTGAACACTTCGGTTTTATTCTGAAAGAACAAAAGAAATGTTCAAAAGCTGTTGAGAACTGGAGAATTGCAATAAAGATGGATAGTACAAAAGTGAATCTGGAGAAAGAGATAGAGAATTGCGAAAAATAGCAATCATATTACTTATTATATTCTTGAATACTGGGTGCTCTGTCTTTCTGAATCATGAAAAAAGAAAAACTCCATTATTCGATAATAGTACTATTGCTGATTTATCGGAAAGAATAAAAAGTCAGGATATCTCATCAAATAATTTTTTTATTGAAAAAGCGGTAATTAGAATTTCAGGACCTGATGGGACTCAAAAATTTCTGGGAAGTTTAAAATTTGAAAAACCGGATAAATATCTTATTAGTTTAAAGAGTACAACCGGAATCGAGGGGATGAGGATTTATATATCGGAAGATTCAATTTTAATTAATGACAGAATAAATAAAAAGCTTTATACTGGTAACTCACAGGATATAATGAAAAGGTTTGGGATTCCGGGTTCTTTCATACCAGTACTGTTTGGAGATTATATTTCTTCTGACCGGGGAGATAATCTGGAACCTAAATGTAAAGAGGGTAAACTTGCTTTAAATGAAGGAGTTAATGGTTTAAAAGTACATTATGTAATGGATTGCAATAAGGCAAAGGCTCTTTCTATTGGTATAGAAAATAGTTTTGATCTGCTTAGTATTCAGCTTACATATGAAAAATTTTTTGAAAAGGGAAATTGTTTACAGGCTGGAATCATTAATGTTGTTGATAAAAATAGGCATATATCAATAAGGGTTCAAATAGATAAAATTCAATTACCATGGGAGGGAAAGATTGAATTTATTCCGGGAAATCGATATGAATTAGTTAAGCTATTATGAAGTATTTTGTTGTTCTTACTTTAATTATTTTCGGTTTTATAAATTGCCTGAAAGGGCAAAGCAGAAAGGATCTTGAGGAGAAAAGAGCTAAAACTCTTGGAGAAATTACATACGTCGACAATTTGCTTAAGACAACAGCAAAGCAGAAAACAGAAAGCATAACGGCAATTAAAATAATAGGAAATAAGCTTGTTTTAAGAGAATCCGTAATAAGAGGAATGAGAGACGAGATTTTACTTCTGATGGATAGAATTGATCTTAATGAGCTTGCAATAGTTATGATGGAAAGCGATTTAGTTGTTTTGAAAAATGATTATGCGAAAGCAGTTATTAATTCATACCGTACAAAGAAGGGAAATCCGGAATTGGTTTATATTCTTTCAGCAAAAGATTTTAATCAGGGATATAAAAGACTTAAATATCTTCAGCAAATTACAAAATTCAGAAGGAAAGAATCTGAAATTATTCTTGAGTTGAAAAATCAAATCGGAACAACAAAAGCCAGACTTCAAAACGATTTATACAGAGTTTCTGATTTGAAAAGGGGCGAGGAGGAGCAAAAAGGACTGCTGCAAAACGAGCAGGAGAAAAAGCAGCAAATGGTAAAGTCTTTAACGAAAAAAGAAATACAGTTAAAGAAAGAGTTAGATGAAAAAAAGAGAATTGCTGTAAAAATTGAAAACGAAATTGCCAGAATCATAGAGGAAGAACGTAAAAAGGCGATAAGGTCCGATAATACTCCTGAACAAAAATTAATTGGAGAAAATTTTGCAGAGAATAAAGGCAGACTTCCGTGGCCTGTCGAAAAGGGGATAATTACAAGTCATTTTGGGATTCACAAAAATGCTGTTTTGAAATATGTGGAAGAAAATAATATAGACATAGAAATAACTAGTTCAGGAAAAATAAGCGCCAGATCCGTTTTTAGGGGCGAAGTTGCCAAAGTATTTCCTATTTCAGGTGCGAACATGACTGTTATTATCAGACACGGAAAATACCTTTCTGTTTATACAAATATTATAAACCTCAGAGTTAAGACGGGCGATAAGGTTTCAATTAAGCAGGAAATTGGAGATGTTTATTCTGATCCGGGAAATGGAAATAACAGTGTTTTAAAGTTTATGATTTTTGAAACGAATTCAAAATATCTGGATCCTGAAGATTGGCTGGCAAAAAAATAATTTGAATTTTGTAACAAATAGAACATATTTCAGTATAAAGGGTTTATATATATGAATATGTACAAGAAAATCAAGATAGAATCCAGAATAATCAACATTCGCTTAGTTGAAAATGCAATAGATGAGATCTCAAATGAGCTTGGAATCTCTAAAGACAGTTATGGAAAAGTTTTGGTTGCAACTCTTGAAGCTGTCAACAATGCAATATTACATGGGAATAAGTCTGACCCGAAAAAATTTGTAAACATTGAAATTTCCTGGAATTTAAATGAACTTATAATTAAGGTTGAGGATGAGGGCTGTGGCTTTAACCCCGAAAAAGTTCCGGATCCGACTATACTCGATAATATCGAATCAGTGAACGGGAGGGGAGTTTTTTTAATGTCACATCTGGCCGATAAATTAAAATTTAACAGGAAAGGGAATACGGTAACAATGGTTTTTAATAACATTATTTCTTGAGTATAAAAATATTTTATGATGAAACTGATTTTCGGCTGAAAGGCTGGAGGAAAGCAGTAAGGGTAATTAAAGAGGTCATCAGGAGGGAAAAAAAAATTTCAGGTGACCTTAATTTTATTATTACTAGTGATGATAATTTGTATAAAATAAATAAGGAGTTTCTCAATCATGATTATTATACAGATGTTATTACGTTTAATTATAATAAAGAAAATGTAATAAATGGAGAAATCTATATTAGTATTGATATGGTTTCTGACAATGCCTTGAACTATAATGTTAGTTTAAATTCGGAGGTTTTAAGAGTAATTATTCATGGTGTTCTTCATTTAGTAGGATATGATGATAAAATGAAAACACAAAAGACTATAATGAGGAATCTTGAAGATAAATGGCTGGGTTTAATTGAAGGATAAAGGAATGGATTTTAAATATGATATTATTGTTGTAGGAGGAGGCCACGCGGGATGTGAGGCGGCCCATATAGCTGCTGTCATGGGAGCAAAGACATTGCTGATTACAATGGATATGACAAAATTGGCACAAATGTCCTGTAACCCTGCAATGGGAGGTATAGCAAAAGGACAAATTGTAAGAGAAATAGATGCAATTGGCGGGATGAGTGGCATTGTTACAGATCGAAGCATGATTCAATTCAGAATGCTGAACCGATCTAAAGGACCTGCTATGTGGAGTCCAAGAGCTCAATGCGACAGACAAAAGTTTACTACAGAGTGGAGAAAAGTTCTGGAAGGCACAAAAAATTTGTTTTTCTGGCAGGAGCAAGCAAAATTGTTAATGCTAGACGGCGATAAAGTAAAAGGAGTAGAAACTTCTTACGGAACTAAATTCTGGTCTGATTCTGTAATTTTGACGAACGGGACATTTTTAAATGGTTTAATGCACGTTGGTTTTAGTAATATAGCCGGAGGTAGGTCTGGTGATGCACCTTCAACCGGATTGAGTGAGCAGCTTGAATCTTTGGGATTTTCTGTTGAGAGAATGAAGACAGGAACAAGTGCCAGAATTGATGGAAGAACAATTGACTTTTCATTAATGACAGAGCAAAAAGGAGACGAGGAAGGACGAACCTTTTCATATTTAGATGATGGTATTGAATTCAAAGAACAAAGGAGTTGTTTTATTACACATACAAACGAAGCAGTTCACGAAGAATTGCGAAAAGGGCTAAAATTTAGCCCGCTTTTTACAGGACGGATAAAAGGAAGAGGTCCCAGGTATTGTCCTAGTGTAGAAGATAAAATCGTTACTTTTAAGGATAAGGAATCTCATCAGCTGTTTATTGAGCCAGAAGGACTAGAGACGATTGAATATTATATAAATGGGTTTTCTAGCAGCTTGCCTCTTGACGTTCAGCTTAGAGCTCTGAGAAAAGTTAAAGGAATGGAAAATGTTGAAATGTTCAGACCTGGTTATGCCATTGAATATGACTTTTTTCAACCCACTCAATTGAAACATACTTTGGAGACCAAGAGAATATCTAATCTTTATTTCGCTGGACAAATTAATGGAACTACAGGTTATGAGGAAGCGGCAGCACAAGGATTATTGGCGGGAATTAATTCTGTCCTGAAGATTAAAAGCAAAGAGCCTTTTATTATGGGACGCGAAGAATCTTATATTGGTGTTCTTATAGATGATTTGGTTACAAAGGGAGTTGATGAACCTTATAGAATGTTTACATCGAGAGCAGAATATAGAATTTTACTGAGGCAGGATAATGCAGACGAAAGGTTGACAAAAAAAGCTAATAATATTGGTTGTGCAGGAGATGATAGAGTTTTAAGACTTGAGGAGAAGGAGGTATTCATAAAGGAGATAATTGATTTTCTTTCTAAAACTAGTGTTCTTCCAGTGGAAGTAAATAGTTTTCTTGAAAAGGTCGATACAAACCCGATCCTCCAAAAAGTTAAAGCACTTACCATAGCTACCCGGCCACAGGTTGAAATAAGAGCATTGCTTAAATGCGTAAAAGGAGGATCAGATCTGCCTGCTGTTAAATCATTAAGATTTGAAGAGATTGCAGAATCGGCCGAGATAAGAATTAAATATCAAGGATATATAGAGAGAGAAAAGATTGTCGCAGATAAAATCATAAGATTAGAAAAATTACAAATTCCTGATGATATTGACTACGAACAACTGGTTTCTATTTCAACCGAAGGAAGACAGAAGTTGAAAAAGATAAAGCCTGTAAGTATAGGCCATGCAGGAAGAATTAGTGGAGTCTCTCCATCGGATGTTAATATATTATTGATGTATTTAGGCAGATAAATTGTTCCACGTGGAACAATTTAATAAAAATATATTTTTATTTTATGAAAATAGCTGGTCAACTGGTTGACATTCATAAAAGGGATATTTACCCGGCAGTAATAACTGTTGAAAATGGGAAAATAGCAGGTATTCAGAAAACTGTTTCTGAAGAGATGGTTTATCTTATCCCAGGCCTCATTGATTCGCATATTCATATTGAGAGCTCTATGGTAACCCCGGGAGCTTTTGCTATGGCTGCGGTTACCCATGGGACAACAAGTGTGGTTTCTGACCCTCATGAAATAGCAAATGTTTTGGGAAGTGCAGGGGTTGAATATATGATTCGTGATAGTAGGAAGGTTCCGTTGAAGTTCTGGTTTGGTGCTCCGTCTTGCGTGCCGGCTACGAAATTTGAAACCAGCGGAGCAGCACTAGACTCTGAGGAAATAAGAATACTTTTAACATTACCTGAAATTCATTATCTATCTGAAATGATGAATTTTCCGGGCGTGATTTATGAAGATGCCGAAGTTATAAGGAAGATTGGTATAGCAAGGAAACTAGGGAAGCCTATAGATGGTCATGCTCCTGGACTTACCGGAGAAATGCTTAAAAAGTACGTTAATGCAGGTATCTCAACCGATCATGAGTGCAGCGCTCTTGATGAGGCAAAAGAGAAAATTTTATTAGGAATGAAGATTCTGATCAGGGAAGGAAGTGCTGCAAAAAATCTTAATGCATTGAAAGAGTTATTTAATACAAACCCTTGCGATATAATGCTTTGCAGTGATGATTTACATCCTGAAATGCTATTAACAAGACACATAAACAAACTAATAGCGCTGCTTATCTCGGAAGGATTTGATCTGTTTAATGTAATCAGAAGTGCAACAATAAACCCTGTTCAACATTACAATCTTAACGGAGGTCTTATATCTGTCGGAGAGAATGCTGATTTTATTATTTCTGACAGTTTAAAGGAAATGAATATTTTAGAAACCTGGATTGATGGAGAGAAGGTATTTTCAAAAAACAAAATTCTGTTTGATTACAAACCTGGTCGAGGAATAAATAATTTCAACTGTCAAGAGATAAAATTAATGGATATTCAGGTTTCTAATATTGGCAAGAAGATAAGGGTTATTGAAGCTTTTGAAGGAGAGCTCCTCACAAAAGAAATTACTTGGGATGCGGGAAATCAATCTTTTATTGATTCGGATATTGATAATGATATATTAAAGATTGTAGTAAAGGATCGATATAAAGATGGCGCTCCTGTCGTTGGCTTTATTAAAGGATTCGGTCTTAAAAAGGGAGCCTTTGCAAGTTCTATTGCACACGATAGTCATAATATTATTTCTATAGGCGCAAGTGATTGTGATATTGTAAGTTCCATTAATGAAATCGTTAAATTGAAAGGGGGTCTTTCAGTAGTTACAGGAGAAAAGAAATCATCACTTCAGCTCAATATTGCAGGAATAATGACAACCCGTTCCTGTAAGGATGTTGCCTCGGATTATGAAAAACTTAATTTATTGGTCAGATCATTGGGGTGTTTAATGACAGCTCCATTTATGACCCTCTCCTTTATGGCACTTCTTGTAATTCCCGATTTAAAAATAGGAGATAAGGGTTTGTTTGATGTAAAGAAATTTGAACTGGTATCTCTATTTAAAGAATAGCGTGTTTCAATATGCACTTCGAATTTGGAAAGGGCTTTTATTCGCAATCACCTTTGTTATCTTTAGAACTGTAATCTAACAGAGAAATGGCTCCAGAAGCAAAGTTTAAATCTATTTTATCATTGCTTCCGGATAAACCCGGAATTTATCAGTTTATTGATTCTTCTGATACAATTCTTTACGTTGGGAAAGCTAAGAATCTTAAAAAAAGGGTAACATCTTACTTTTCAAAAAATCAATCAGGTAAAACAACGGTCCTTCTAAGGAAAACTAATGATATCAGACATATTGTTGTTGAAAACGAATCTGATGCTTTGTTACTTGAGAATAACCTTATTAAAAAGCATCAACCCAGGTATAATATACTTTTAAAGGATGATAAAACATTTCCCTGGATATGTATTAAAAAAGAGCGATTTCCAAGAGTTTTTAGTACCAGGAACCAAATAAGAGACGGATCACAATACTTTGGTCCATATACTTCAGGATTAATGGTAAAAACCTTAATTACACTCATAGGTCAGCTATACAAATTAAGAACCTGTTCCTTAAGTCTTACAGAATCGAATATCTCTGCAGGGAAATTCAAGGTATGCCTCGAGTATCATCTTGGAAACTGTAAGGCTCCATGCATTGGACTTCAGCCGGAGGCAGACTATAATGAAAATTTAAAACAGATAAGAGATATTCTGAAGGGGAATATTTCAACAGTGATTGAGCACTTGAAAAAGCAGATGACAGAGTTTTCTCAGGCTTTACAATATGAAGATGCTCAAATTATTAAAGAAAAAATAGAAATTTTATCATCCTTCAGGAGCCGCTCTGCAGTAGTTAGCAACACCATAAAAAATGTTGACGTTTTTGCGATAGCTCAGGAGTCAGATAATGCTTATGTGAATTACTTAAAAGTAGTTAATGGAGCTATAATTCAGGCTCTTACAATAGATCTTAAGATAAGGATAGATGAGGATAAAGAAGCGATTCTTGGGTTTGCCATAACCGAAATCAGGCAGCGACTTTCAAGTGATTCTCCAGAGCTATTAGTGCCATTTAAGCCTGATATACTAATAGATAAAGTAAAATATTCAGTACCCCTGGCCGGAGAAAAGCTCAAGCTTTTAGAGCTTGCTGAACGGAATGCAATTTATTATAAGCTTGAGCAAAAGAAGAAGAGGATGGAGCATTCGCCTCAGGTTCGGACTGGTAAAAACCTTGAGAAACTGAAAAATGATCTTCACATGCCGGAACTTCCATTACACATTGAATGCTTCGATAATTCTTATATAATGGGGACTAATCCTGTTGCAGCGTGTGTAGTTTTCAGAAGTGCACAGCCATGCAAAAAGGAATACAGGCAATTTAATATTAAAACAGTAGTTGGTCCCGATGACTTTGCTTCAATGGAGGAAGTTATATACCGGCGTTATAAAAGGATGTTGGAAGAGGAGCACGGCCTTCCTCAGCTTATTATTGTAGATGGAGGAAAGGGACAACTCTCCTCAGCAATGAAAAGTATAGACAAGCTAGGATTAAGGGAGAGGGTAACGGTAATTGGTATTGCCAAAAAACTGGAGGAGATCTATTTCCCGGGTGACAGCGTTCCTCTTTATCTTGACAAAAACTCAATTAGCCTGAAAATAATCCAGCACCTGAGAAACGAAGCACATCGTTTTGGAATAAGTTTTCATCGCGACAAGCGATCTAAAGAAATGACAAAATCTGATCTTGATGAAATAAAAGGAATCGGCGGGGTGACAAAATCGATATTACTTAAACATTTTGGTTCTGTTGAAAAAATTAGAAATGCCTCTGATACTGAACTCGAAAAAATTATTGGATCAGCAAAAACAGCTATTTTAATCTCGTATTTCAAAAAATAGTCCATTTTTCCACGTGGAACAATTTCAAGAATTTATTAAGTAAAATACTAATATATAGATAGATATCAAGATTTACCTTAATAGTTAAGTCAATGAGAATTGAATATTTTGTGATACTTTACCGGTAGGCTGCAAATAATACTCCCAAAATATGCAAATTCTATTTGGTGGATAGGCCCAGGGCTTCTTCAATCTCTTTTGAAATATCAGATGAACCAAAAGTTGTAATTCCCGTCATTCCTAAAGTTTCGGACGCCTTAACATTTATTTCAAGATCGTCGATAAAAAGACACTCTTCAGGAATCAAAGAATACTTTTTAATCAATATTTTATAAATGCGACTATCGGGTTTCGAAGATTTTGCCTGGGCAGAAATTACTCCACCATCGAAATACTTGAAAAAATAGTAGCCAGAGGTCACTTCATCGAAAATATCCAAAGGAAAGTTGGAGAGAAAATAGAGTTTGTAGCCTTTTTTTTTGAGCACAGGAAGCAATTTGATATTGTTGTCAAGGGGAAATAATATATCGGTGCGCAAATGGAATACAAGAGCTATTTCCTCCCGTTTAAGCGATGATTTTATTGTGAGGATATCAATAACTTCATCAGTCGTGATCTCTCCTCTGTCGAGCATCTGCCATTCTTCACTGTGGAAAATGTCAGAAAGTATCCTGGTTTTAATATTTTCCGGATATTTTTTCTTATCGAAGTATTCTGAAGGAATGAAGCTCAGCAAAACATTTCCCAGATCAAAAACAACATTCTTTATCATTTCAGGGGTTCTTCATACTTATTGGCTGTCCGGTTGCCTCAAGGACATTCCACCACAATTCACCTTCAACATCAATTTTTTTACGCTTTGCTACTACTATTGGGATTGGCATGAGAGTGAATTGATTATTCCAGAATCCAACAACAAAATCAGTTTTCCCAGCCATAGCTGCATGCACTGCATTCTGGGCTAAAAGATTGCAAAATTTGCTGTCGTTTGCATTTGCAGGAGCGCTTCTTATAATATAACTCGGGTCAATATACCTGATCGCAAAAGGGAAATTCTTGTTTTTAAACTCTTCTGAGATTTTTTCTTTCAGAAATACACCAATATCCTGATGTTTTATATTTCCTGAGGCGTCTTTTTCGGAAGCTGTTTTTTCAAATAAATCCTGACCAGCTCCTTCAGCAACCACAATTACCGCATGGTGTCTTTCCTCGAGTCTCTTTTTCAGGACCTTTAAAAATCCACGTTGTCCATAAAGATCGAATGAAATTTCAGGAATAAGTACAAAATTGACTTCCTGAATTGATAATGCTGCACTAGCGGCAATAAATCCTGAATCACGGCCCATAAGCTTAACCAGGGCTATCCCATTCGATGCTCCGGAAGCTTCATTGTGGGCATTTCTGATTATGTCATTCGCTATGGAAAATGCTGTTTCAAACCCAAAAGATTTTTGGATAAGATCAATATCATTATCTATTGTCTTTGGTATTCCGGCGACGCTTATTTTTAGTTTCCTTAACTCAATTTCTTTAAAGATGTCATGAGCCCCCCTTAATGTTCCGTCACCTCCAATACAAAACAGGATATTTATATTCAAAATC
This sequence comes from Bacteroidota bacterium, assembly GCA_025350595.1. Lineage (GTDB taxonomy): Bacteria > Bacteroidota > Bacteroidia > Bacteroidales > VadinHA17 > LD21. Next base: position 23,294 of record JANXXP010000378.1, on the reverse strand, counting down.
TCAAGCGTATCTACCATTTTTTCTGTATCCTGGTCTCCACGTGAAGATCCCAATAAAGTGCCTCCGGTAAGATGTATATTGCTGACCATTTCAGGCGTAAGTTCAATAACAGGATGATTGTATTTGGATCTAAGTCCTTCATATCCATATTTAAATCCCAGGATACGACTTATCCCATATCTGTAATAGAGTTCATTTACCAGGCTGCGGATAACATTATTTAATCCGGGGCATAATCCTCCGCATGTAACAATTCCAACTTTCGTTTTTGCAGGTTCAAAATAGATAGTTTCTCTTGGACCTGATTTTTCAAAAGAGACAGGAGCCTCTCCTGTTTCTCTGCAATGATTAAAATTTTCCAGAGAAACGTCATGAAGAAATCTTTCGCTATCATCAACAAATTTAAAAACCGGGCTATCAGCTCGTTGTTTTTGTTTAAGAGGAGATATTACGTTCCCCTTTCCAAGTGTCGTCACAATAAAATCTTCATATTTCATCATTTCCACAATTAATAGAATATCAATAACATTAAAGAGAAAACTGATCTGTTTTCAGATGCGACAAAAGTATAATATTTTTTGATTGAAATTTAGGGATGCAGAATCAGATTATCTGCTTAATTCTTCCAACCTGCCCATTTTCAAGCAGAACCTTGATTCCATGAGGATGAGTTGGGGAGGAAGTAAGTACTTCTTTTACCCGACCTCCGGTAAGTCTGCCTGTGCGTTTATCTTCAGTTAATTCTACCATAACACTGATACCTGGCCTCACGTCAGCTCTGCGGGTTCCTTCCATCGCCATTTAAAATTTTAAGTTTTTTCCGTAATTCGACGGAAAAGTTAGAAAAGGGTAGTAAATTAAATATTTGCAATGATAAATAAAATATATTAGAGAACACAAAAATTCTTTTTTGATCGGGTTTTTTGTAATAATATCTACGTTACATAATTGGGAAGATTTACTATCCTGCTGTTCCTTTTGTCTTCATTCTTATACGATAAAGGCCTTTGCTTGCGGTTATAAACAGGCTTTTCATATCTTTACCTCCAAAGCAAACATTTGCAGTCCAGGCTTCCGGGACTGAAATATTCCCAATTTGTTTTCCTCTCTTATCAAATATAGTAACTCCATTACCGGTAAGAAATATATTACCTTTAGAATCAATTGTCATGCCATCTGAACCCATCTCACAAAATAACTTTTTGTCACCAAGCGTTCCATCTTTATTAATTTTATATGACCATGTTTTCTTTCCACCTATATCTGCGACAAAAAGTGATTTACCATCAGGAGTACCAACAATACCATTGGGTTTTACCAGATCACTTGCCACACAGATAATTGTTTTGTAATCAGGCGTAAGATAATAAACACCCTGAAAATCCTGTGGTTGTGAAGAGTGGTCCCACCAGGTTCTTTTGTAATATGGATCTGTAAAATAAATCCCGCCATTAGGGTTAACCCACAAATCATTTGGTCCATTAAGCAATTTTTCCTTATATTTTGATGGAATAGCGGTTACTTTTTTATCAGAGGAGATGAGCCAGAGTTCATTTTTTTCGTCAGCGCAGCTCCACAGATTCCCATCTTTGTCAAAGGCAAGCCCGTTTGACCTGCCACAGGGTTGCATAAAAGTGGAGAGCACTCCGGAATTACTCCAGATCATAATTCTGTCATTAGGCTGGTCAGTAAAAAAGACATTACCTTTTGAATCAGCGGAAGGCCCTTCTGTAAAAAGAAAGCCGTCAGCCAGTTTTTCAAGCTTTGCTCCTGGTTGAAGCAGCTGTTTTATGCTGTCGTCCTGAAAGAAGGACAACCCAATTAAAACTAAAGGAATTGCGGATAAATATTTTAAACGCCTCATGATATTAGCTGTTTTTTGTTTGTCTGACAGATTAATTTATTTTCCTGATCTCAGTACATTTTTAACTCTCCCGATATAATTGTCAATTTGTTCCGGTAATTCAAATCCGACAATAATCATATTTATCGTTCCCAGGCCGAGAACATATTTCAATGAAGACTCTATTTTATCAGGTTCATTTCTGAATTTCCCATTGCCAATAAGTTTCATTCCGATTACACCCTTTCCTGCCTTATGCAGTTTTTCAATAACCGGAATAACTTCTGCCGGATTTTTTCTGTCCATTGCCTCCCCGTAGGGATTTACGCGAACATGAACAACATCCACCCATTCGCTTTCAACACAGGCTTCCATTGCTTCAAGTGAGTGAACAGAAACACCATGTGCCCTTATTATCTTTTTGGTTTTAAGGGTTTCAAGGATATCCATCTGTCTTTTCTGCTTGTCAGTCCAATCGGACTCTGTCATGCAATGAATCTGGACAAGGTCAAGATATTCAGTGTTTAATTCCTTCCTGAATCTATCAATAACAATGTCCGCATCAGGTCGTTCCGGTTCGGGAATTCCGCCATTCCCAACCCACATTTTTGAGCTCAGAGTATAACTTTCTCTAGGAAATCCTTTAAGTGCAGCCGCAGCAAATTTATGGGTTCCATAGCTGTCAGCGCAATCAAAAAAGCGAATCCCTTTCTCGTAAGCCTGCCGGATAAGTCCCTCCGCCACGCCCGCTCTGGTAATATTGGACGAGCGGTTATAACCGCTAAACCCTGTCCCCATTCCAAGAAGGGTTGTTTTTATTCCTGATTTTCCAAGATCGACTATCTGGAAGGGATCGGAGGATGCTAAAACTGAATCAGCGGAAAAAGAAACTCGGGTTTTCCCCAGAAGAACAGCTCCGGTTGCAGTAATTGTCGTCGTAATAAATTGCCGGCGGGTAAAGTTATGTTTTCCCATAAGGTTCTCAGATTTAAGTTATTACTTTACATCGATTATCCTTTTGTCAAAAGACTATTCAAGTCCAAGTTGTTCAACAAGCTTTCCGGGAGGAACCGGCCTTCCATTTTTCGTTGCAACTCCGGTTACTTGTGCGTAAACAATAAGTTTTTCGTCAGGGATTCTGAAAATATCCTGGATGAAAACAAGCCTGGCATTTCCTTCCCGCTTAATCTTTACTGTGACAATGAATTTGTCGCGGCTTCTTAGTGGAAATTTGTAATCAATCTCCACCTTTGTTACAATAAGATCGATGCCTTCATTATGAAGATCTACAAAGCTAATTCCTTTTGAAATAAGAAATTCATGCCGGGCATGTTCAAGATAGTGCTGATAGTTTGCATTATTTACAACTCCCTGCAGATCACATTCGTAATCACGGACTATAAATTCAATTCGGAATATGTTAATATTTTCAGCCATAGGGGAAATTGAAAAGTATATTGTGGTTTATGTAAAAATTATTTCGGAAAACGACCAAAAAACTTTTTCAGACTGCCATGAAATTTATGCATACTGTGAGGCTTATAATGCATCAGAATACATTCTCCGGTAATAAAATTTATATCTGATCCTTTCAATTCGTCAAGAGCCTCCTTAGTATCTGCCATCTGTTGTATCCAAATCTGTTTTATGCCCATCACTTTGGCTTCACGGATTACATTTGCTGTCTGATCCTTTTTTGTAAGGATGATAATACCCTTCACTTCAGGAGGAAGCAATTTAACATTTCTATATGATCTAATTCCCATTATTTCATCGGCTTCAGAATTGACAGGAATTATGTTCATTCCTTTATCCCTTAGTTCTTTGAAGGCAGTATACCCAAATTTTTTTGGGTTTCTTGAGACTCCAACCAATGCAATTGGCTGGCTATCAAGAAATTCATTAATTTGCTTTAATGTTTTCATAGCTTTCTGATGTTTGTAAATTGAATAATGAAAAATAGAAATTTTAATTCAAATAAATTACATCTATTATTTTTCACGCTAAAAGTTCCGGTATAAGTATAAAGACTTAAAAATACAATAAAAAATACAACAGACATTTATTTTTATTTACTTGGTTGTGGGGTTTAATAAATAAGATTTCAGAATGAGTAAGACAAAAGATAGAACCGGATACCTGTTTTCAAAAGGATACTCCAATTATGTGTTTATGTTATTATTTCTGTTGTATATGATTGATTACATAGACAGAATGGTTGTGACCTCAATGTTTTCATCAATTGAGAGAGATTGGGGTATTTCGCATACACAAAGTGGATTGCTTGTTTCTGCTGTATATTGGGCAATAGTTCTTTTAACATTTCCAATCTCTATTCTTGTTGACAGGTGGAGCAGAACCAAGACAATAGGAGTAATGGCTATTATGTGGAGTCTTGCAACGGCCCTTTGTGCTCTCACAGGAAACTTTGTTCAACTGTTTATGGCCCGTATGTTAATAGGAGTAGGAGAGGCCGGATACGCCCCGGGCGGCAGTGCAATGATTTCAGGGTTATATCCGGTCGACAGGAGGGCAAGAATGATGGGATTATGGAATGCTGCAATTCCTCTTGGTTCGGCAATAGGTGTATTGCTTGGTGGAATAATAGCAGCAAAACTTGGATGGAAACATGCTTTCGGAATAGTTGCTGTTCCGGGGATGATAGTTGCGATATTGTTTCTGTTTGTTAAGGACTATAAAACAGTAGATCTCTCATTTTACGATAAAAGCAGTAACAAAATCAAAATGGAGAAAAAGGATATGGTGAAAGAGTTCCTGACAAAACCCTCAGTGCTTTTTACCTACCTGGGGATGGCTGCTGTTGTATTTGTTACAACCTCCATGCTCACCTGGCTCCCAACATATTTTGAAAAAGTAAGAAATATTCCGCAGGAAGCAGCCGGAAAAATGGCGAGTACAGTTATGGTACTTGCGCTTGTAGGAGCTCCTCTTGGAGGATATATTACTGACAGATGGAGAAAAACACGAGCTAATGCCAGACTATTGTTCCCGGCTTTATCAACGTTATTATCGGCTGTAGTTCTTTTTATTGCGCTGACGATATTTAAAGGTACAGTCCAGTATATAGTTTTTCTTGTATTCGGAGTACTTGTTCTGGCATTCATTTCAGGAGCGGCCTCTGTAACCCAGGATGTTATTCACCCGGGCCTGCGGGCAACTTCTTATGCAATAGCCGTTGTGGTGCAGAACCTTCTCGGGGCATCAACAGCACCTATCGTTATGGGTAAAATTTATGACCTCACAAACATTCAGACAGCCTTATCTGTTCTCCCTTTTGTTTTATTAGTGGGAGCTCTTCTTTTCTGGATGGGATCCAAAACATATGAGAAAGATCTTGAAAAAGTGGTACGAATAAATTTAGAAGCTGTATAATCATTTTTTTCTTGAGGTTGTATACTGAACAAACTCCTTAAGCGAGTTTTTTACATCGGAGTCAGGATAAGAATCAATGATCGCAAGAGCTTTATCTCTGTATTGATTCATCTTAAGCTCAGCATAGTCCATACCTCCGTAATCAGAAACAAAGCTGATCACTTCGTTTATCTCCGATTTGGTTTTTTTCTTGTTTTTAACAATACTAAGGATATGCCTTTTTTTAGAACCAGGAGACTGTTCCAGGGCATGTATTAATGGAAGAGTTATCTTTTTCTCCTTAATATCATTTCCTGCGGCTTTTCCTGTAAGTCCTGTACTTTCATAATCAAGAAGGTCATCTCTTATCTGAAAAGCGATTCCAATGTTTTCTCCAAAATCCTTCATCATAATAATTGCCTCCTGATTCACCGTTACTGATCTTGCGCCACATGCGGTGCAGGCAGAAAGCAATGCTGCCGTTTTACTGAGGATAATTTTAAAGTAGTCATCTTCAGTTATGTTTAACTTCCTGGCTTTTTGTAATTGAAGCAACTCTCCTTCGCTCATCGATTTTACCGCCTCTGAAACAATTTCAAGCATATCAAAACGGTTCTTCTCAACGCTTATGAGCATGCCTTTGGATAACATATAATCTCCGACAAGAACGGCAATTTTTGAATTCCAAAGAGCATTTATTGATAATGCTCCGCGTCTTTCATTCGCATCATCAACAACATCATCGTGAACCAGAGATGCTGTATGAAGGAGTTCAATAAAGGTTGCTGCAACAAATGTCGCTTCCGAAATATTACCGTTAAGTTTTGCAGTTAGAAAGACAAGTAACGGCCTCATCTGCTTTCCCTTGCGACGAAGAACGTAATTCAGAATGATATTCAATAATGGAATCTCACTATGCATAGTCTTACCGAAATAAGCTTCGAATTCAGCCATTTCCTTTTCAACTGGTTTTTTAATTCTAGTGAGAGCGCTCATAAAAAATTATTTAGTTCAAATATACAAAAAACGAGTGTTCAAGATTAACGACAAGTTGATTTCCTTTATATTAAAGGTCAACATCCATCATATCAACATATTTATATATATTTGCACTATGAAATTTATTTTGAATGGAATTTAAAGAACTTAATCCGGAAAGTCTTGAGAGAGCAGCTAATATGCTTAAAGCGATTGCACATCCTTTGCGTATATCTATTGTTGGATGCCTTGAAGACGGGAAGAAAAAAACAGTTACTGAAATTCATAAACAGCTTGGAATAGAACAATCAACAGCCTCCCATCATCTTGGCATTCTAAAAGACAGAGGTGTGTTAGCTTCAAAAAGAGAAGGCAAAAACACCTGGTATTTTTTGAAACATGAGAACCTAAAAACAATACTTAACTGTGTGAGTAGTTGTTGTCAGCAATAGAATATTATCTTTCTAAGTTCTTCCTATAGTCAGGAAAAATCTGAGAACATTTTTTTCTGAAAGAGCAATATTGATATAACTCCACAGGTTATTGCAGAGTCGGCAATATTAAACACCGGGCGAAAGAATACAAATGATTCATTCGGTTTAATTGGAGACCAGGCGGGCCAATGCGTACTTATTACAGGAAAGTAGAACATATCAACTACTCTTCCATGTAGGAAAGAAGAATAGGGTACCGAAGGGAATAATACTGATGGCTGAGAGTAACTTTCATTGAAGATCATGCCATAGAAAGCACTATCAATAATATTTCCTATTGCTCCTGCAAGAATAGCACTTACAGCGAATACTAATCCGAGATTTGCTTTTTTCCTGATAAGAGAAGAAAGAAAAAACCCAATTCCGGTAATAGCGATAATTCTGAATAAACTTAAAATGAACTTTCCCGTTTTTCCTCCCATTTCCATTCCAAATGCCATTCCATTGTTTTCGATGAAATGGATCATCCCCCTGTTTCCAAAAATATGTATTTCATCGCCAATAGCCATGTGGGTTTTTACCCAGATCTTAAGTGTTTGATCTATAACTAAAATGAGTATTATTAATAAAATCGATTTTTTTCCTAATGACATATAGTTCTATTTTATAGTTTGAGCGCAAATTAGCAAAAAATTTGATCTCCATAAAAGTTAAATAAAGTCAAGGGGTTATGGGTATTGAAAAAGAAATAAAAAATCCCGGCTGAATCCGGGATTTAAATTTGAATAATTTCTTTCTTACAGACAAGTCGTATTTACCTTATTTGAATCCCAGCAGAACCACGTCCCTGGCGGAGTCAGATAATCCAAAGACTTAACTCTGCCATTAAAAGTAGTTGTATTCCATTCAACATTAACATCTGAGAATTTTACTTCGTTAAAATAGTGTATGTTATAAAAGGCATTCAATGCGCCTGAAGTTAATCCATATTCAATGTACCCTCCTTTGTGAGCATCATTATTTTTAACAAAAGTATACTTAACCGAACCAACAGTTGCATCGGTTTTTGTCCAGTCAATCTGAAGAAAAGCTTCTGGCACTGCGGCACTTTCATTAAGAATCCACTGCCCTCCGGATCCATCAACTTTGCTGGTTCCGCTAAACCAGACAAATTCAGTAAACCCGCCTGTCCCTTCTCGTGTTACATACATTTTCCATAAAACATCAGTACCGCTTAGCTGACCAGTAAGTCGTGCTTTGTAGGTAATCCCAACTGCACTTACACTATAGCTCCATTGCCATGTTTTATTGGAAAGAAATACCGGATCCTGATCAATAGCCAGCTTAAAGGCAGAAACAGGAACCGCAAGGGTTGTAGTTAAGATTCCTTTCCATATTCCTGCAACAGTTGCCGCAAATTCCCAGTTACTATTATTTGTACCTTTAGTATCAGCTATTGTGTTGGCAGACTTTTTCAGCGTTGCGAAATTTGTAAAATCAATTGTCAGAGATTCCAGGGGAGGTAAAACAGGAGCCTTGCCATTGTCCTTTTTACAGGTACTTAATATACTTGCTGTGAGAACAAGTAATAATGTCAGAGCCAATAATTTTTTCATAATAATATTTCTTAATTGCAAAAAAAGATAATAGGTTGTATAATATCTTGTTGATACAAAGATATGAAGTCAGAAATTAATAATCGAATAATATTATTTATAAATTATTTATTACTTAGTTAGTAGAATTCGTTTAACTGATAACATAATAACTTTATTTGACAACGGATTTATTTACTTATCTTTATAACAGCGATTAAGATAAAATGTTTTTCCGGAGAACAGGAAAAATGGGATAAAGAAATTTTTCCAGCATGTCATACCCGGGGATGGATTAATAATATAGGTTTTTGTGATATTTAGCAGGAATCAAAAAATCATAAAAAAGAATGGATGTAGATAAAATGGATTAATTATCTTTATAGGGATATTTATTTTGTCAGAATAACTATTTGCTTAATAATAAGTTGCTTTCACAAATTTATTAATATTGGAAAGGGTAGAATTTGCAGAAAGTGTTGGGGTAATTCAACTGATAAAGTATAAAACAATCTGTAATTTAATCTAAATGCGCAATTTTTTTTCTGTTAGAAAATTAAAATTTATACTTCCTTTCATATTTCTATCTGGTCTTTTCACTTCAGGCTATTCAAATCTTGTTCAGGTAGAAGATTCGGTTCTAAATCTTAAAAAGAAATTAACTCCGGAAGATCTGATAATTGGGGAGCGACTTTTCTTTGGATTGGTATACCATGATAACAAATCAATAAAATGTATTACATGTCATAATATAACTCTCTCTGATACACTGAACTGGAATCCTGACGCAATCGAGATATCCAGAAAATACCTGAATAAAAGTACCGGTGATTTAAGTAAAGTATTACTACGGCCTGCTGGTAAGAAAATGGTGGAAGTGCATAAGGATTTTAAACTTAGCCCTGAAGAAATTGTTATGATCAAAGGGTACATGGATCGGCTTGCTATTCAGGGTCTTATCAGAAACAAGCCGGTGATTACGAATCTGATCTTCTTTATAATTGCTTCGGCATTAATGCTCTTTTCAATTATTGACCTTATAATCACCAAGGTATTAAAACATAAATGGATTAATTACATTATACTTCTTTCATCTGTCTGTTTTATCACCTATACTCTTGTCGGAAGTGCCATTGCCATAGGGCGTTCCCAAAATTATTCACCTGATCAGCCTATAAAATTTTCACATGCAGTTCATGCAGGACAAAACCAAACAGATTGTATCTATTGTCACAGTTTTGCACCGTATAGTAAGTCAGCCGGAATACCTGGGGAAAATGTTTGTATGAATTGTCATTTATTGGTAAGAAACGGAACCCGCTCGGGAGCTTTTGAGATTTATAAAATAATTAGCGCATACGAAAATAAAAAGCCAATTGAATGGGTTAAAGTACACAATCTACCTGATCACGTTTTCTTTAGTCATGCACAGCATGTTGGTGCGGGTGGTTTAAAATGTCAGGAATGTCATGGTAATGTAAAGGAGATGAATGTAATCATTCAGGTTAAAGACCTTTCAATGGGATGGTGCCTCGATTGCCACAGAACCAGGAAAGTTAATTTTACAGGCAATAAATTTTATTCTGATTATAAGGAATTAGCCGAAAAGATAAAAAACGGAACATTAGACAGCGTTACCGTTGAAATGATTGGTGGGAGAGAATGTATGAAATGCCATTACTAGTTGCAGAATATTGAAAGGTACTGATATGAAAAAAAGCAGGACGAATCCGGGGGGAGCTAATTTTGTGCCTGAAGTAAAAAATAATTTGGGAAGTCCGGCAGAAAACGAAAATCAGTTGCTGGGTTTGCTGGAGCATGATATTATGAAGCAAGGTACATCCAGACGAGACTTTTTAAAGGTTTTTGGATACAGTTTTGCATCGGCTGCGCTTCTTGCGAGCTGTAAAAGACCCGTTCAGAAGGCATTGCCATATATCATACAACCTCCGGAAATAACTCCCGGGAAATCCTTATATTATGCTTCAAGTTTTTATGATGGACATGAATATTCATCTATTCTGGTTAAAACGCGTGATGGCAGACCTATAAAAATCGAAGGGAATCTTCTATCAGAGTTCAATAGGGAGGGCACTACAGCTCGGGTGCAGGCTTCTGTTTTAAGTCTTTATGATGATGCCAGGTTAAAAAATCCTTCAGCAGAAAATAAACAGACTACATGGGATAATATTGATGCGCAGATTATTAATAAACTGAAGGAAATCAATTCTAAAAATGGTGAAATTGTTTTGCTTACTTCAAGTATACTATCTCCCTCCACTATAAGGCTGATAAATGAATTTGGAGCAGACTTCCATAAATTCAAATGGGTTCAGTACGATGCCATATCTTATTCAGCAATACTTGAAGCTAACTCAATTTGCTTTGGAAAAGAAGCAATTCCGGATTATCACTTCCGGAATGCAGACCTTGTTGTTTCAGTTTATGCAGACTTTATAGGAACCTGGATATCTCCGGCTCATTTTATTCAGGATTATGTGTCGCGAAGGAAACTCGATAAGGGGGAGAAGACTATGCTCAGGCATATTCATTATGAATCGGGAATGAGCCTGACAGGGGCCAATGCAGATATCAGGAAGAAAATCAAACCATCTGAAGAAAAAAATCTTCTGATTGATCTCTACAACAGGATTGCTGAAAAAACCGGTGCCATAACATTTCCTTCAGCAAACTTCAGAGAAGACCTGACAGGCCTTGCAGATAAACTAATAGAGGCGAAAGGTAAATCCATTGTTATCTCTGGCACTAATAATCTTGATATTCAGATCATTGTAAATGGAATTAACAGCCTTCTGGGCAATTATACTAATTGTATCGATCTGAATAATAATATAAAAGTTGCATCGGGTATTGACAGCAAAATGGAAGATCTTATTAGCGAATTAAAGGAAGGAAGTGTCAAAGCATTAATTATGTATAATGTCAATCCGGTATATGATTATCATGATTCTGAGAACTTTCGGAAAGGAATAAAAAATACTGAGATCTCAATAAATATGACAGTTTCACTAAATGAGACTGTGGGCCTCGTGAAATATGAGTGTCCTGTAAATCACTATCTTGAATCGTGGGATGATGCGGAGATTATTTCTGGGCAGCTCAGTTTAAGTCAGCCATGCATTAATCCTATATTTAATACACGCTCATTTCAGGATTCACTTTTAAAATGGTCAGGAAGTTCGACGAACTATCATGATTATCTGACTTCCAACTGGGAAAAACAATATTTCCCGGGTTCAGGGATCTCGGATTTCAGAAATTTTTGGAATACCTCTCTTGGCAATGGTGTTTTCAATTATAAGGTACCAGGATTTAAATCTTTAACCCATAAACCAGAAAGGCTTTCACAGGCAATGAAGACCCTTGAAAAATCAGAGACAGGGGGGTATGAAATTGTTATATCTGAAAGCGTAGCATTGGGAACGGGCATGCATGCCAATAATCCATGGTTAATGGAATTACCGGATCCGGTTTCGCGCCAATGCTGGGAAAACGTTGCTGCCATATCCATCAGTGATGCAACTATATGGGGTGTTCAGAACGGTGACATAGTGAAGTTCTCCAATGGGTTGAAACTTCCAGTATTTGTTCAGTCAGGACAGATGGAAGGAACCATTTCAGTTGCACTCGGATATGGCCATACAAACAGCGGCCCGGTTTGCTTCAGAATTGGAGAAAATTTATATCCTTTTGTTAAGTCAAGTGCAGGAAACAGAAATTATGTAATAACAATTGAAAAGCCTATTAATACTTTTGAAAAAAGGCAATTAGCTCTTACTCAGGTTCATTCTTCAATGGAAGGAAGACCAATTGTAAGGGAAACAAGTTTAAATAAGTATATTATTGATCCTTCTTCCGGGAATGAGTTTCATAAAGAATTCGAATCAACACATAAAACACTTTATCCGGAAGTTAAATATGATGGATTTCACTGGGGACTTGCAATAGACCTGAATGCTTGCATAGGATGTAATTCCTGTGTAATTGCCTGCCAGGCAGAGAATAATATTCCAGTAGTTGGGAAGGCAGAAGTGATAAAGAGAAGGATAATGCACTGGATCAAAATCGACAGGTATTATTCCGACACTCCTGATGATCCAAAAGTATACTTCCAGCCTCTTGCCTGTCAGCATTGCGATAATGCGCCATGTGAAAACGTTTGTCCTGTTTCAGCAACCAATCATAGCAGTGAAGGATTAAATCAGATGACGTATAACCGTTGTGTGGGAACAAAGTATTGCATTAATAACTGTCCGTATAAAGTAAGAAGGTTTAACTGGTACCGCTATACGAACAGTAAAAATTTCGATTTTAATACGGCTTCGGATCTCGGAAAAATGGTTTTAAATCCCGATGTAACTGTAAGAGAAAGGGGCGTTGTGGAGAAATGTTCCTTCTGTGTTCAAAGGATACAGGAGAAAAAGTTACAGGCCAAGCTTGAGAACAGGACACTTAATGATAATGAGATTAAAACAGCTTGTATGCAAGCCTGCCCTGCGGGAGCCATTGTTTTTGGAAATCTGAATGACAAAAAGAGTATGGTCTCTAAACTGTTCAGCGATCCACGATGTTACCATTTACTTGAAGAATTGCATACTCTGCCCAATACTGGGTATCTGACAAAAGTAAGGAATGATGATAAAATAGATTCATAAATAATCAGAAGGTAATCGATGTATAACAAAAAAATCAGAGGTCCACTGGTTGAAGGAAACAAGACGCTTGGTCAGATTACCAAAGAGGTAATGAAACCATTGGAAATAAGTCCGGGTGTATGGTGGCCGATTGCCTTTGGAATTTCTTCTGCCGCAGCGATTTATGGATTTTATGCCATATATATAACAGTTACACAGGGAATTGGAACCTGGGGCGTAAATAATTCAGTAGGCTGGGGATGGGAGATAATAAATTTTGTTTGGTGGATAGGGATCGGACATGCAGGTACCGCATTTTCTATTTTCCTTTTGATCCTCAGGCAGAAATGGAGGACTTCCATAAACAGGTCAGCTGAGGCAATGACAGTTTTTGCGGTAATTTCAGCAGCGCTTCTACCAGCTCTGCATATGGGACGGGTCTGGCTTGTTTTTTATATTTTTCCTTATCCGAATACACGAGGCCCTCTTTGGGTGAATTTTAACTCACCTCTGTTCTGGGACTTTACAGCGATTACTGCATATCTTCTCATTTCTGCATCTTTCTGGTATCTTGGGATGTTACCCGACCTCGCAACAATTCGTGATAAAACGACATCAAAAGTCAAAAAGGCTGTTTATGGTTTCTTTAGCTTAGGATGGACTGGCTCAAGCAGACATTGGATAAGGTATGAGTCGCTTAGTTTTATCCTGGGGGGTATTGCTGCTGTTCTGGTGGTTTCTGTTCACTCAATAGTTTCCACCGACTTTGCAGTAAGTGTAGAAGCAGGATGGCATTCAACTCTATTTCCCCCCTTCTTCGTAGTGGGAGCTATATTTTCAGGATTTGCAATGGTTATGACTTTGATGGTTCTCATAAGAAAGTTATACCATTTAACTGATTACATTACTGATAACCACATGGATGCAATAGCAAGGATACTCGTCTTCATATCACTTATAATGGGGACAGCTTACTTGACCGAACTTTTTGTTGCATGGTACTCGGGAAATGAATATGAGATTTTTACATTTTTTAGAAACAGAGCTACAGGAGAATACACCCTGCAATTCTGGGGAATGATTATTTGTAATGCATTAATCCCCCAACTTTTCTGGTTTAAGAAAGTAAGAAGAAACTGGATTTGGCTTCTGATAGTTTCTCTGTTTATAAATATCGGAATGTGGCTGGAGCGATTTAATATAGTTGTAACCTCTCTTAACAAAGACTATCTTCCTTCCAATTGGGTATCCTATTCTCCTACACATATTGACATTGGTGTGTTTTTGGGAACCATTGGAATGTTTGCCTGTGGAGTACTGCTGTTCATGCGCTATATTCCCATGATGGCCATAAGTGAATTAAAAAGCGTTGTGCATATCGGGAACAAAAAAGAGGATTAAAAGGCTTAATTATGGACAGAATTTTTAAAATAGGCGTTTTCGATGAAGAAGAAAAATTTCTTTCTTCTATAAAATCCTTGCAGGAGCAGAATTTTCTGATCTATGATGTATTTACACCATATCCGATTCATGAAGTCTTTCATCTTCTGAAACGGAAATCAAGACTACCAACAGCCGCTTACTTCTTCGGGCTATTTGGAATTATTTCAACGCTTGCATTTCTCTATTATACTTCGGTATTGAACTGGCCTGTTGTTTATGGAGGTAAACCATTTAACTCTTTTCCTTCCTTTATTGTCGTAACCATTATTCTTACAATTTTGACTGTAACAATAGCAAGTCTTGCTCTGTTTTCATACAGATCAAAGCTTTTCCCCGGTCGTGAAAATACGATCTTTGATCCAAGAGCCACTGATGATAAATTTGTGATAGTTGTAGAAACAGGAGCAATGGATATCACATCTATAGAAAAAGCCGGAAAACTAATGAATGAGCTTGGTGCTGTTGAAATTATTGAGAAAGAATTCGGAAAGGTTAATGCATGAAAATTACCTATATGTCGGGGACTAATATTAAAATAGCATTTTTGTTCCTCATTTCAGTTCTTCTTGCCAGCTGTAACAGGGACAGGAATAATCCGGGTTGGGATTATTTTCCGGATATGTTTTATTCTACTGCTTATGAATCTTTTACAAAGAATCCGAATTTCGCTGATTCAATGACAATGAGAGTTCCGGTTGCCGGTACAGTTCCCTGCGGATTTACTCCATTCGAATATACACTTGATCCTGAGTCGCGAATCAAAGCTGGAAAAGATCTTGTTAATCCGTTTTTATCTGACTCGGATCTTCTGTTGAGAGGGAAAGCAGTTTATGCAACCTTTTGTATTGGTTGCCATGGAATAAGCGGAAAAGGAGATGGACATTTATTTGCCAGTAAGCTTTACCCTTTAAAACCACGATCTCTTGTCGCAGATAATGCAGTTAAATTACACGATGGTGAGATTTTTCATTCTATAACATTGGGGTTTGGTTCTATGGGGGCTCACGGATCCCAGATAAGACCGGAGGACAGATGGAAAGTTATTTTGTACATCAGAAAGTTACAGAAAGAAGCGAATTTAGATTCAGGGATAAAAAAGTAATATTAATGAAGGAGCAATTAACAGTTTCCAGAAATTTCAAAGTAGTAACTATAATACTTATTTGTACAGGAGTATTTACATTCATCTTTGGCTTGATTTTACAACCTCAGTTAACCTGGGCGAATTACCTGATTGTTAACTACTACTTCTTATCTCTGGCAATGGGGGGTTTGTTCTTTTTTGTTATTCAGAATATTTCGCAGTCTGGCTGGGCATCAGGTTTCCAGCGAATTTCAGAAGCAATGATGTCATACATTCCTTTTGCAGCTGTTTTTTTTCTTCTTCTCTTCTTCGGCCTTAAGGATATTTACAGTTGGGCACATAAGGAAATTGTTGACATTGACCCACTATTAAAGCATAAGTCAGTCTTTTTAAATGCCCCATTCTTCATGATAAGAATGGTTGTTTACTTTACTCTCTGGATTGTTTTTGCTGTGAAATTAAGAAAGATTTCATTAAAGACTGATCTTCTTGATTCCTCTGATGCAAGCGGAATAATGAAGTTATTCAGGAGGACCGAAAAGTATTCAAAAGTTTTCATCTTCATTCTGGCAATTACGTTTTCCCTTTCTGCATTTGAGTGGATTATGTCAATTGATGTTCGTTGGTACAGTGCTATCTTTGCGTTGAAAAACATTGTGGCAGCATTTTTACATGGGGTTTCTGTATTGACGCTAATTATATTTATTCTTTATAAAATAGGATATTTCCCTTTCCTGAATAAATATCATATGCACGATTTCGCGAGATATATCTTTATGCTTTCAATTGTCTGGGGATATTTTTGGTTTGCTCAGTTTATGATTATATGGTATGGAAATATACCTGAAGAAACGGGATATTATTATTTACGCTGGCAGACGGGATGGAAAATATTGTTTTTTTGTGAGATAGGTCTGAATTGGGCTCTCCCTTTCATGTTACTTCTTCCAGTAAAAGCCAGCAGAAGCAAGCCAGTGATTTTCGTCGTCATTGTTTTTCTGATTATCGGACAATATATAGACCTTTTTGTGCAAGTTGTTCCCGGAATTACAGGACTTTCAAAATTTGGATGGATTGAGGCAGGATTATTCTTAGGATATGCTGGCTTATTTGCCTTGATCGTGGCAAATGCGCTCAGTAAAGCCAAGATTATACCGGTTAACCATCCTTACCTTGAAGAGAGCTTAGAACACCGATTTTAGCAATTGTTTAAGATTTGTGAGAAGCGATAGCTATTTACAAAGCAACTTAGGAAAATGCCTTGTCAGATATCAGCAGAATCAGCACTAATAAAAAGTACGAATCCAGGAGTATAGAATATTTTTTATTTTCAGTTTTATTATCCTTAGAAATAAGCAGACCAGCAAACTGCCAGATTATAATTACGGAGGCTAAAAGTAGAATAAAAATGAAAGGCGTATTTAGAATAATTTCAAAGTAACACAGAAATAATGCGGCAACAACAGAGAAAACAACCCATGTAAAAGTAAGGCGGTTTATCTGAGAGATGGTAAAAATATTTGTCAGGGAGGGAATCCCTGCTTTTTTATATTCTTCTCCATACTTAATAATCAGTAACCAGAAATGTGGAATCTGTCCGGTGAAAAACAGAAATTCCAGGAACATAATTGATCTATCCCATATCCCTCCGCCTGCAGCCACCCATCCTATAAGTGGGGGTAAAGCACCGGTTACTGCTCCAGGAACAACCGCAAAGGCAGTTATTCGTTTTGAATAAGTATATATTACATTGTACCAGAAAACTGTAATTAAAGCAATAGTTGCAGCTTTATGGTTTCCGGTGTAATAAATAATAACTATTCCGGTAATAAAATTTATTAAGAAGAAAAGTATTGCTTTTTGCAAATTGATATTTCCTGCAGGAATGGGACGATTGTGTGTCCTGTTCATCTTACCGTCCAATTCCACCTCCTGTATCTGGTTTAGAACAGAAGAAGAAACCGCCAGAAACAGTATGCCAATAGTTATTAATACTATTTTAATTGAGAAATGGGGATCAAAAATAAAATAGCCGGTG
This sequence comes from Bacteroidota bacterium, assembly GCA_025350595.1. Classification (GTDB taxonomy): domain Bacteria; phylum Bacteroidota; class Bacteroidia; order Bacteroidales; family VadinHA17; genus LD21. Next base: position 5,852 of record JANXXP010000378.1, on the reverse strand, counting down.
AATCCCGTAAGACTTACCGGAATCATAATCTTTAGTTTACTTAGTTCCAGGTAATATTTTATGTAATTTTCTGAATTATTTATCATTAAGAGTTTTCAGATATTCAATTATTTTTAACAAATCGTCAGCACTTATTACATCTTTATAACTTTGCATCAAATCTTTAGGATATCCTTTAACAATTTCATAATTAGGTTCATAAATAGATCTTTTGATATACTCTTCATCAACAGTTACCGTAACCTCTTTTCCATCTCTTATAACCACCTGTTTTTGGCCAAACAGATTCAGATAGGACGGACCAACGATTTTTGTACCATCCGAAGAATGACATGCATTACAACCCTGGTTAATCATTATTTTGAGCCCTTCTGAACCAGGAGCTGCACTGTTGGCTTCAGTTATTACTTTTGAGGAATCTGCATACCAGGTAATATAGTCTTCCTTTGAAAGGACTTTTACAGTTGAATTCATATATGAATGTCGCAATCCGCAATATTCTGCACAATAAAGACTAAATACACCCACGGTCTGGGGGAGAAACCACATCATTTTTTCTCTTCCGGGGACAATATCAGATTTTACTCTGAAAGCCGGTATGTAGAGACTATGAATTACATCAAGGGAGATAAGTTTTATTTTAACGGGAGTATTTACAGGTAAAATAAGATCTGGGCTTTGTTTTCCGTTTTCATACTTAAATGAAAAACTCCACATCCGGGCAGTACTAGTTATGTTAATCGCATCTTTAGGCGCTTTGGACATGGGTTTCCATCCTGCCCAGCCAAAATAGAACATTGCGAGTGCAAGCAGAACGGGAATGACGGTCCAAATAATTTCCAACCGGGTATTTCCTTCATTCTGGATAGCAATTTTGTTCTTCTTTTTGTTATATCTGAATACAAAGTAGAGCATTACTACCGTAAGTCCTAAAATAAGGATCACTGCTACTCCGGTAATAAAGTAATATGATGTATTAAAGGTAGATACAAAATTTGAAGCATCGGTTGCAGTAGTTGAATACATAATTTATTATCTATAAAGGTAGTCCAGAAGAGTTATAAAAATAACCAGTGAAATAATAAGAAAAACTGCAATAACTGCAAAGGAAAAGATTTTATTTTCAAACTTAAGATGCATAAACACCCTTAAAACCAAGGAGGACTTTATAACCGCTATTAAAAGGGCAATGGCAACAGTTAATGTCCCAAGCGAAATCTGTGTAACGGAAACTGATATCAGGGTTAAGCATATTAAGCCTGTCAGGACCAGAAGAAAGTTCCTGTACGGTATTATATGATTTTTTTCATTCTCCATAGGTGCCTGCAATTTTATGTAATAAGGTAAAACAGGGGAAACAGAAAAATCCAGATAAGGTCAACCAGATGCCAGTAGAGGCCACTGTTTTCAAGTAAAACAAAATTTTCCGAGTCAATTTTGTTTTTCACAATTTTCACAATTATAAACCCTATAAAGACCAATCCGATAATAATGTGTAATGCATGCAGCCCTGTCATAAAAAAGTATAAACCATAAAAAAGAACATCACCCTGGCCTCGCAGAGCCAGAATCGGGGAGCCCGGGTAAATATGTTCCTTAATGTGTTCTCCCCACTCAAAGTATTTGTTTACTAGAAACGCTATTCCAAGAATGATTGTAATACCAATAAGAAGAAGAGTAAATTTTTTGTTTCTCTTCTGTATTGCAGTAATGGACATTGCAATTGTTGTGGAGCTGATTAATAGAATAATAGTATTAATCGTACCGATTGGTACGCTTAATTCCTTCGCTGCGAGGTGAAATGCTTCAGGATTTCTGAATCTGTAAACTGAATAAACAACAAAAAGTCCTGCAAAAAACAGCATTTCTGTAAACAGGAACAGCCACATTCCAGTTTTTGATGCCAAATCGTCGCGATGCGTTTCTGCTGTCATAATCATTTATAATCGTATGGCCCTTTGGTAATTAAAGGAATTTCGTCAAAATTTTCAACCGGAGGGGGAGAGGGGATCGTCCATTCCAATGTCTTTCCGCCCCATGGATCCGCCGGAGCCTTTGCCCCGCCTTTTAATGAAGCAAACAAATTAATAATAATTATTGCCAGGCCTGAGTAGAGGATCCAAGACCCCATTGTTGAAATAATATTTCCTGCATGAAAAACTTCATCATAATCGAAATACCTTCTAGGCATGCCTTTAAATCCCAGATAAAACATTGGACCATAAAGTGTGATAAAGCCTACAAAAAAAAGTACCAGCCCAATATTTGCCCATTTTGTATCGTACATTTTACCGGTGATTTTAGGATACCAGTAGTGCATTGCTCCAAAAAAAGCGAATCCGGTTCCTCCGAAAACAATAAAATGGAAATGGGCAACTACATAATGGGTATTGTGCAGATGCACATTAGCTGCAAGAGAACCAAGAACCAGTCCGGAGAATCCTCCGATCATAAATACAAAAATAAAAGCCATTGCCCAATAGAATGGAGTTTGAAGATCAATTGATCCCTGATGCATTGTGGATATCCAGTTAAATACTTTTATTGAACTGGGAACGGCTACTAGAAATGTAAGAAGAGAAAATGTATAGAGCGCTGTCCCGCTCATACCTGAGGTGAACATATGGTGTCCCCAGACAAAGTAACCAACAAAGGCAATAGCCAAAACAGAGGCAACCATAAATTTATATCCGAATATTGTTTTATGAGAAAAGGTTGTAATTATTTCAGAGATTGCTCCCATGGCGGGCAATATCATAATATAAACTGCAGGATGGCTGTATGTCCAGAAAAGATGCTGATAAAGAAGAGGATCGCCTCCCAGGGACGGATCAAAGAATCCAATATGTAATGTCCTTTCAGCAACAATCATTAATAAAGTAATCCCGATAACCGGAGTAGCAAGCAACTGTACCCATCCAGTTGCATAAAGGGTCCAAGGGAATAAGGGCATTTTTAACCAGGTCATACCCGGAGCACGCATCCTGTGCATTGTAACCAGGAAGTTCAATCCGGTAAGAATAGATGAAAATCCCAGAACAAAAGCACCAAATACTGCAGGAAGCATAGTACCTGCGGTTCTGAAACTATATGGAGCGTAAAATGTCCATCCGGTATCAGGAGGTCCGTCTCCTGCAAATTGAGAAACGATAACTAAAGATACACCGGCTACATATAGATACCATGAAAAGAGGTTTAGCTTTGGGAATGCCACATCTTTTGCTCCAATCATGATTGGTAGGAGAAAATTGCCAAAGACTGCAGGAAGTCCGGGAATAACTACAGCAAAGATCATTACTATTCCATGCAGAGTGAAAAAGGCATTATACGTCTGGGCATCCATTATCGTTTTGCCCGGAGCGATAAGCTCAAACTTCATTAACAACCCAAGCGTAGCTCCAATTACGAAGAATGAAAGTATGGAAAACAGGTAAAGTAAGGCTATCCTCTTATGGTCAGTGGATAAAATCCAGGAAAAAATTCCTTTATATTTTCCTTTATATTCAAGATAACTGGGCTCTACAATGTCTTTCTGGTTACTCATTTACTTGCTGTCTTTTTAAATATTACCCGTGAAAATGCCAGGACCAAAAATATTAAAATCACAAAAAACAAAATAACTATTGCCGAAACTCTAGTGACATTAAATACAAACTTATTACCCTGATCATCATAGGAATAACAGATTGCAAGGAGACGATTGATACTTGGGCCTATTTTACCCTTTGCTGCCTCAACCATTGTTATCTTAATATCAAATGGCAGAAAGTCAATTCCCCTAAGGTACCTCACAATCTTCCCATCGGAAGCAAGTGCAATTAGTCCGGTAGGATGAACAAACTGATTATTTATTAGCTTATAATTGAACCCGACAGATTGAGTTAATTTCGCTATATTTATACTGTCGCTGACAAAAAACAGCCAACCCGTTGAAGATTCCTTTTTCTTCATTGTACTGATGTAACTGGCTTTCTTCTTAATGCCTAAATCAATTTTTTCTGAAGGATCGAAACTTATGGTAATAACTTGATAGTCCTTACCTGGCTGGAGATCCACGTCATCAATAAATTTAGATACCCCCCACATCAGGGGACTACAAGTTCCAGGACACTGGTAATAAACCAGATTTAAAATTGTGGGTTTGTTGATAACATCTTTTAAAAGTACAGTATCTCCTGCTTCATTAACCATTTTAACAGTCAGATCGGCATACTTGCCCTGTTTTTCCTCGAACCCAACTTGCATCTGCTGATTAAAAAGAGATGTTTGAGAATATAATTCAAAACTTATAAGGAATAACAATAGTGTGAGAAGTAGTTTAAATTGACTCATTGCAAAATATTTAGTCGTTTTAAAAGTAAAATATTTTCTATTTATTCACCGGGATTTCTTCTTCAGTGTACATGCCGGATATCATTAAAGAACCTCCCATAAGTGAGATGTCTTTTAGCAAGGCAATTATTGTAGCACTCTTGTCAATTCCACTGATAAGATGAGGAATATGAATTGTGATAATAAATAGGAATAGCATTCCTGCCAGCAGAAGTGTGGATAATTTCACGAATTTTTTTGTAATTATACTAATGCTTGTAGCGATAAGCATTATTCCCGTAAGAATTATTGTATATGCCCCAAAAGGGATAAATGATGTAAGCATTCCAACATAATAATCGGTCATGAGGAAATGGTTAATTCCGAAAAGGGCAAAGGGTATTGCAAAGAGAATCCTTCCAAAGGAGGTTATGTTTTTCATGTTTTAATTTAAAAAGATGAACATAATTATTATCATTTCAATAAATTAAAAATTAATTGGTTGAATGAAATCCATTACGCATAAAAGTAAGAATTTTTTCTGTTCTGGCTTTAAATGTGTTAAAAATCATTTTGATGTTTGATTTTTATAACATGTTCATGAACAAAGACAGTTTAAATGTGTTATGAAGTAAAACACTAATCATGGAACGGAGAAAATTTTTTAAATCGGTTGGACTGGCAGCCGCTGCTGCCTATATAAGTCCCAAGGTCTTTGGTAGTAATCAGATAACGGTTAAATCTACAGGAATTGAAGGGGTTCCTGCAACTGAATTCCCTGCTTTACCCTTTGCCTACAATGCCCTTGAACCGCATATTGATGCAAGGACAATGGAAATTCACTATGATAAACACCACAGGGCGTATTTTACAAATTTTACAGCTGCAATTAAAGGTACACCTCTTATGGGAGCTACAATGACATCCATTTTTGAATCAATGTCAAAGCAGTCCGATGCAGTAAGGAATAATGGTGGTGGCTATTATAATCATCTATTTTTCTGGAAAAATCTTATTGCAGGATCAGCGGGACCTGATTCTGAAGTATCAGCAGCAATAACAAAAACGTTCGGATCTTTTGATAAATTTCGTGAAACATTCAACGCAGCTGCAAAAACAAGATTCGGAAGCGGATGGGCATGGCTGTATCTAAATTCTGATAAAAATCTGGCTGTTGGCAGCACTCCGAATCAAGACAATCCTATTATGGATATTTCTTTGATTAAGGGAACCCCGTTATTAACTCTTGATGTTTGGGAACATGCATATTATCTTAAATATCAGAATAAGAGAGCAGTTTATATTGACGCATTCTGGAATGTTATTAACTGGGAAGAAGTGGGTAAGAGATATCAGCAGGCTCTCAAATCCTGAGCAAAAAAGAGGGTTGTCAGATCATGGAGGGCACTGAAAAAGTCCCTCGGACAAGATTACCAAACATAAAGCAGTAAAATACAGGTTAAAAACTTTGTATTTTACTGCTTTTTTCGTATCTTAAAGCCTGAATTAAAGGCACTTAAATGTTAGTACAACAACAAAGA
>JANXXP010000377.1 GCA_025350595.1 Bacteroidota bacterium | reverse complement strand
GTAAAGGGCTTGGTTTCAATATAATTAAAGGGTGTTGCCTGAATTCGCTTGAACCGATTACAGAGAAAGAAAAAAAAAAACTTGACAGGGTTATTGAAAAACAGAGTAAAAAATTCTATTTAACATTAATTAAAAGAGAATTCCCTGTCCCAAACCTCTTCCAGCTGATGATATTCAGGATGTCGAGGACAAGCATACAACTACTATTAAACGAGAGCTGGAGAGATTATACATATTTTAAGAAAAATGGCTGGTTCGAATCAGATTATTATTACCCGGTTAAATTAAATCCTATAAAAAGAATTGTTGCTAAAAGCTTCGATTTCATATTCAACCGGATTTACAGGAAGAAAGTTACTGAAGGAGAATTTCAGCCAGCATAAATCATAAAAATTGGTTCTTATCCAATAAAAAAGCGCGAGTGTCAGTGCGAGAGCGTGAAAAAAGAAACGAGAGTAATCGCTCACGCTCTCACTCCCGCTCTTTTTTAAGTGGTGCCACAATGATTAAATTATCTCAGAATTCCACAATGATTTCAGAAACTGTTCTGCCGGAATGATTTCCACACCATTCATAATTCTTGCAATTTTATCCAGGGAAACAATAATGACCCTGGCATGAGGAAAATCTTCTGTGAATGCTTTTAATCCCTTAAGGTGACGTGATTTCACTTCATCTGTTGATTTAATTTCGATAGCAATACGTCCATTCCCTATAATGGCATCAACTTCGTAACCTGAACTGGTTCTCCAGTAAGTTATATTTTCAAATGACTGTGTGTAACCTAAATATGCAATTAATTCCTGAATAATTAAATGTTCGAATGGATGACCAAAAATCTCTGTTCCCGGTAGTATGTTTTTACGATTCAATAAATAATTGGCAATTCCAACATCAAAGAAATAAAATTTCGGGGCCTGAATAGCCCTGCGCTTTACAGTAGCAGTAAAGCCAGGGATAAGATAACCTATCAAAGTATCCTTCAGGATTTCAAAATATTCTTTTACTGTACGATGATCTATACCGCAATCCTGTGCAATGTTTTTATAAACAATCATTTCACCATTACTTATTGCAGCCACTTCCAGGAAACGTGAAAAAGATTTTAATTTTCTCGACAAAGCTTCTTCCCTGATTTCCTCATTCAGATACACTCCAATATAAGCACGAAATCGTTCCCATGGATTACTTATCATATAGTGTCTGGGTATCAAGCCATTATTAACTGCTCTCAACAGATCAAAATCAGGGATTTCTGAGCTGACTAAAGGATATAATATTTTCTTCAAAGCTCTACCCCCCAATAAATTAACACCACTTCTGATTAACTTCCGGGGGCTTGACCCACTCAATATAAATCGAATCTTTTTTTTATGAATCAAAGCATGTATCTCATCCAAAAGTTGTGGCAGTTTTTGTATCTCATCAATAATCACTAAGTCACCTTCTTTCATCGATTCCAATTCCTCACTCAGTAATGAAGGCCTTCGCAGGAACCGCTCGAATTCTTTCGCCAACAATAAATCATAATATCTTGCCTGAGGATATATTTGTTCAAGCATAGTTGTTTTACCAACCTGACGTGCTCCCCATAAAAAGAGACTGTCATTATTAGGATCTTCAAGGGATAACAAACGGATATACATGTCAATTATTGCTATTATATCATGATAGAATTACAATTAATGATTCAAATATAGAAAAAACTCTTCAATAACACTACTTAAATATTTCAAGAAAAAAATATTGTCATTATTCCGGTTTAAAATTATATTAGAAAAACAATTATCCAGGGGTCCGCCATAGCGCCCTGGCTATATGGTTCCTGTAAGGTAACCAGAATCGTTCTGGACCATTAAATAATATTTTTGCTATATGCGCATATATATCTTACATTTATAGTAAAGTATTAACCTTAAATTTAAAATAATAGTTATGAAGAAACTAACTTTGTATTTAATGATTGTTTTGTTTGGCTTGTCTCTTTTTAGCTGCAAAAAAGCTGAAAAAAGTGCTAAAGAAAACATTATTGGAAAATGGATGGTGACAGCAAGGATAGTTAGTCCTGCAATGAATGGTATAACTGATGTATTTAGTAGCTCCGACGCTTGTGGAAAGGATGACCTCACAATTTTTAATTCCGACGGCACAGTTACAAATGATGAAGGTGCTGTAAAATGCAATGCATTCAATCCACAAACATCAAGTGGTGGAACCTGGGTTTTAAGTGCAGATGAAAAAACAGTTACAATAACTCAAACAGGTCAATCAATGGTCGGCACAATTGTAACATTAACTTCAACTTCCTTAGTAGTAAAAACGACTCTGGTTGAAAGTGGCGTTACTTATACTTATACTATAACATTTGTAAAAAAGTAAAGTACTTATATCTAGTCCGGCTTTTGTATTAATCACCGAATCACTTTTACCTGGCCCAAAGAATAACATCCGTCGCTGGTTTTTCCCTGGTTTGCAATGGGTATCACATGATCTATAGACCTGTGGAACACAATCCACGGAATTAACGAACATCACAAATAAAAGAGAACGAGGGTTTTAAGATGAAAGTTCTGTAAAATTCTATTTACACTTAAAAAGTGTAAAGATTCGTAATACTATGTACTTGAGTTAATCCCAAAAAAAAAGATACCTTTTTCAGGAATCTTTTAATTTTCTTGTTCATTACTTGTTCCGAATCTCAGTAATCATTTGATTATAAGGTTCATGTGTGGTGCCACCAGGAATCGAACCGGGGACACATGGATTTTCAGTCCATTGCTCTACCGACTGAGCTATGGCACCATTCATTTAATACTCCTAAAAGAGGGCTTTAATATACAACTCTACTCCTGAGCTATGGCACCTCTTTTTCGGTTTGCAAATATATACCTCAAATCCGAGTAAGCAAAAATTTCTTTAAAAATAATTTCTATTTGGAATCATTTTATTGAAATGGTACATTTGCACCGTCATTAATTTCACAAAATGGATCTTCTCATTCATACCCTTGATAACGGTATAAGGCTAGTTCATTACAGAACACCCGGACTGGTTGCTCACTGTGGACTTATTATCAATACAGGGTCAAGGGATGAAACAGAATCAGAACACGGTATTGCCCATTTTATTGAACATGTGCTGTTTAAGGGGACTAAAAAAAGAAAAGCTTACCATATCCTTAGCCGGCTTGAAGATGTCGGCGGCGAACTGAATGCCTATACAACAAAAGAAGAAACTGCCATTCATGCATCCTTTCTTAAGGAGGATTATGAGAGAGCAATTGAACTTATAAGCGATATTACTTTCAATTCAGTTTTCCCTGAAAAAGAGATCGAAAAAGAAAAAGATGTCGTTATTGAAGAGATAAACTCATATCTCGATAGTCCTGCCGAGCTTATTTTTGACGATTTTGAAGAGCTTATATTCTCAAACCAGCCAATAGGACGTAATATTCTTGGAACTCCTGATTCTGTCAAACTTTTTTCGCAAAAAACAATATCTGATTTTATTTCAAACAATTACGACACACGTCAGATGGTATTCTGTTCAGTCGGGAATATCTCTGATGAAAAAATACTTAAACTTTTTACGTCACATTTTTGGCAGATTGTGACAAAAAACAGGGAAACAAGAATAAATAAAACCTGGATCTACAAGCCATCATCCCTGACAAAGAAGAAGGATACATTTCAGAATCACTGTATTATGGGCAATCTTGCTTATGACCTGAAAGACAAGCGGAGGATGGGAATGTTTCTTCTCAATAATATACTGGGTGGCCAGGGACTGAACTCGAGATTGAATTTGTCACTTCGCGAGAAAAACGGACTTGCCTATAATGTGGAATCGAGCTATAATCCATACAATGACACTGGTATCTTCTCAATTTATTTTGGTACTGACAAACAATACCTTAATAAAAGTATAGCAATTGCTATGGAAGAACTGAAAAAGCTCCGCACTTCAAAGCTGGGTTCAATACAGCTAAGCAAGGCAAAAAACCAGATAAAGGGTTATCTGGTAAGAGGATATGAGAATCACGAGAGTCTTATGCTTAGTCTGGGAAAAAGTCTCCTCGTCTTTAATAAGATCGAAACTATTGAGGAGATCTGCAAAAAGATTGATAACGTCACTGCATCTGAATTGCTTGAAACAGCCAATGATATTTTTGAACCGGCGAAAATGTCGACGCTGATATTTAAGTAGGCGCAGGGCGCAGGGCACAGAGCGCAGGGCGCAGGGCGCAGGGCACAGAGCACAGGGCGCAGGGCGCAGGGCACAAGGCGCAGGGAGCGGGGCGCAGGGCACAAGGCGCAGGGAGCGGGGCAATTGATGTTGAGATGATGGGTCATTCAGATTATTCCTGTCGGTTAAGACCTGAATGACTTGCAGGACTTGCACGACTTGCACGACATGGCGAAGGGCGTACGCCCTACGCCGTAAGCCGTACGCCATAAGCCACCAGCACCAATTATACCATGAACCGTAAATTAGACCAATACCTCCTCTCCCACTCCACTCCTGAAGATCCGATACTTGAAGATCTTTACAGGCAGACTCATATCAGGTTCATAAATCCAAATATGACATCGGGACATTTGCAGGGAAAATTTCTTGAGATGATTTCGCAGATGATCAGTCCTGAATATATTCTTGAAATAGGAACCTTCACAGGATATTCTGCAATTTGTCTTGCAAAAGGGCTAAAGCCTGAAGGCAAACTTATAACTATTGAGATAAATGATGAGCTTACTGCCTTTGCCCACTCCTATTTCTGCAGGTGCGGGCTTGAAGAAAGAATAACACAACTAACCGGGAATGCACTTCAAATCATTCCGGGACTTGATATTATGTTCGATCTGGTATTCATAGATGGAGACAAACGGGAATACACTGAATACTACAGGCAAATTATAGAAAAAGTAAAACCGGGAGGATTTATTCTTGCCGATAACGTTCTCTGGGGAGAGAAAGTTCTTGAGAAGGAAACAACAGATCCTCAGACAAAAGGGATAATCGATTTCAATGAGATGATAATGGAGGAGAAGAATATTGAGAATGTTTTGATTCCGGTAAGGGATGGCCTTATGCTGATCAGGAAAAAGGCGTAATGGCGTAACAGCATAACGGCATAACGGCATTCTCCCCTAACTGCTACTCCCCTCTCCATTTCTTCCTTTGCGCCCTTGAGCCGTTGCACCTTTGAGCCTTAAAATATTGGTATGCTTTTTGCGTTATAAGACAATAAATAAATAAGGGATATGAAAAAACTAATATTCTCAGCACTATTTCTTTCAATAGTTTTAATCGGGCAGGCACAAGCTAACAAAACTGCTCTGCTGCATGATCTTGAAAAGAACCAGCCTGCTAATCAGAATAACACTCAAACCGCAACATTAATTTCGGCAACAAGGTTATTTGGGGAAAAGGGTGATCTCACCACAGTAATTGAAATCGTTCCAAAAGGATCTTCAGTTACAGTTCTTGATTCTGACAGTACATATTTTCACGTTACACTTGATGAAACGCAGGGTTACATTTTCAAACGCGACGCTATAATCGATAAAACACCTGCCAAAACAGTTCAGGCAGCAGAACCCATTGAGGCAAAAAAGGAAACTCAACAGCCAACTGAACAACCAGGACAGGAACAACAACAGGTAAGCAGGTTCACATACCTTGAGAATAAATATGGCACTAATATGGCTGCCCGGCTTATGTCAGGTAAAATATGGAAAGGTATGAATGCAGAAATGGTAAAAGACAGTTGGGGAAGTGCAGAAAAGATAAACAGGGTAATTAATGGAAATGTAATTAAAGAAGAATGGATCTTCAGAAGCACCTGGCTCTACTTTGAAAATAATTCATTGGTTGAGTGGGGACCGAGAAGAAATTAAAGAGCATACAAACCGGATATAAAAGAAGAAGGGTGCCTCAATCGGCACCCTTCTTTATTTATCGCCTACTTGCCTTTCGGCTTGGCGGCAGATGCAGAACCCTTCTTATTTGCAGGAGCTGCTTTCTTCGCACTAGCTTTTGTTGCCATTTTAGTCAAATGTATTTAATCCCAGCCATCGGAGTGGGATTCTCTCCCTGAACGATTGTTTATTCACTCAGCATGCTAATACAAATATAATACTATTTTTATTCAGTCTAATTAAATACAAACAATTTTTATTAACATTTCTAAAAATAATATTGTTAATAACCTACGCCGTTATAACCAATCTAATAATCTCATTATATGCAATTTATACTTGAAATGAGGTAAAGTAAAACAATTTGAATATGAATATTTTATCATAGAGGATTGTCCTGACAATTAGGAAAGGAGTCTGAGGGAGTCGATTTTAAGAATTAAAGGCTCTTATGACGTAAATCTGTATATTCATTTGAAAATTAAGAAGTAAGAACATTTGAACAATCGAAATCAGAATGTTGAAGTAAAACAAGTTCTTATTTCCTAATTCAAATGTTCGTCATTCTTACTTCAAAAAAAAAGAATGTCCTTTTGAGAGGGCACTGAAAAAGTCCCTCGGACAAGATTACCAAACATAAAGCAGTAAAATACAGGTTAAAAACTTTGTATTTTACTGCTTTTTTCGTATCTTAAAGCCTGAATTAAAGGCACTTAAATGTTAGTACAACAACAAAGA
>JANXXP010000285.1 GCA_025350595.1 Bacteroidota bacterium | reverse complement strand
TACCTCGGGGTATGGGAGTACTAAAGCAGCTGAAGCAATGGCTGTAAGATTGAAATCAGCCGGATTTCAAAGCACTGACATACTGGTTATTGGTCCTGATGAACAACACAAAAACCTGGTATTCAGGTATCACGGGACCGGGAAGCTGAAGCCAATTCTTTTTATTTGCCATCTTGATGTAGTTGAGGCACTTCGAAGCGACTGGTCAGTGGATCCTTTTACCTTCCTCGAAAAGGATGGATATTTCTATGGCAGGGGCACAACTGATGTAAAGATGGACGATGCATCTTTGATCGCTAATATGATACGGCTTAAAAATGAGGGTTTTAAACCAAACCGTGATATAATAATTGCTCTTACTGCTGATGAAGAAATGGGTAATGCAAATGGGGTTAACTGGCTGGTCACAAACCACCGTGATTTGATTGAAGCTGAATTTTGCATCAATCCAGATGGAGGAGGAGGAGATAGTAAAAACGGTAAGCCGGTAACTATGGCGATCCAGACAAGCGAAAAAATTTTCGTTTCATTTAAGTTAGAGGTGAAAAACAAAGGTGGTCACAGCTCACTCCCTGTTAAAGACAATGCTATTTATGTACTCGCATCAGGACTTACCCGTCTGGCAAAGTATGATTTTCCTGTCAGACTAAATGAGACTACCCGTAAATACTTTGAAAATGTAAGAGCCGGTGAAACAGAACAGGTTAGATCAGATATTAATACAATTCTAAAAACTCCTGAAGTTACCACTGCAGCAAACCGACTCGAAGCATATTCGCCTTATTATAATGCAATGATGCGTACGACCTGCGTTGCAACTATGATGAGTGCCGGACATGCAGAGAATGCGCTTCCGAATAATGCCCAGGCTATAATAAACTGCAGGATGTTACCTGATGATAATCCGGAAAATGTGATGAATGTTCTTAAAACAGTTCTTGCGGATGAGAAGATTTCTATGACGCGAATGAATTCATCTTTTACTACTACTGTATCACCTTTGCGGGATGATATCACCAAACCAGTTACTCAAATATCAGAAGCAATGTGGCCGGGAGTAAATGTTTCTCCAATTATGTCTACAGGTGCGACTGACGGTAAGTTTCTGCGGCTTAAGGGTATCCCGGTTTACGGTATCTCAGGTATGTTTGGCGATATGGATGATGTTCGTGCCCATGGGAAAGATGAAAGGATTTTAACAACTGATTACTATAATGGCGTTGAGTTTATGTATCGGTTAATTAAAGCCTTAGCTTCAGAATAAATTATCCATCCTGTCTCAAATATGGTTCAGCTTTTTTATGTAATTTCCCATCATATAATTATTGCAAAAAATGAAGAGATTTCTATCCATATCGATTCTTTTTACTTATGCTTTGATAGCCAAGGCACAGGAAAAACCTTTCCTTTCTGATATTTACAACTACATCGAAAACACTAAGGTTTTTGAATTGAACCAGGTAGATGGACATGTTCCTTTGGTTCCATACATATCAATTGATGAAGCCCTGAAGAATAATCGTTCAGAAGCCGGTAGTTTTATGTCTCTGAACGGTACCTGGAAATTCCATTTTGCCAATACACCTGAAGGAACTCCTTCAGAATTTTTCTCAGATAAATTCAACGATAATAAATGGGATACAATTCATGTCCCGTCAAACTGGGAGATGCAGGGATTCGGAGATCCGCTTTTTCGCAATGTTTCAACCCCATTTCACCCAAATCCACCATTCACACCAAGAGAATATAATCCAACAGGTTCTTACAGGAGAACTTTTAATATACCCGAATCATGGAAGGATAAAGAGATCTTTCTCAGGATGGAAAAAACTGCTTCTGCTTCATTTGTCTGGATAAACGGAAAAGAAGTTGGATACAACGAGGGGGCCCAGGAACCGGCCGAATATAATATAACAAAATACCTGAAACCAGGCAAGAACATGATTGCTGTGAATGTTTACAAGTACTCGGATGGCTATTATCTTGAGGATCAGGATTACTGGCGCCTTGCAGGAATATTCGATGATGTGTCGTTGATAGCTACTCCCAAAACACATATTTTTGACTGGTATGCAAAAACAGAGCTCGATAAAACATACACTGACGCACAACTCAATTTGTCAGTAGATGTTAGGAATTTTTCAGGTAACAATGTCAATGATTTCACTCTCAAAACGACTCTTTATGATAAAAACAAAAAAGTCGTAAAGACTCTGGAACCTCAAAAAATCTTAATCTCTGCCGGAGAGAAACAGATTGTTAAAATTTCGGATGATATTAAAAATCCAGCTAAATGGTCGGCTGAATATCCAAACCTTTATACTCTCACTTTTGAACTACTCAATTCTGCCGGAAAAATTGTTGAGGTAATAAATGGGAGGGTTGGTTTTAAAAAGACTGAGATCAGGAATCAGGTCTTTTATCTAAATGGTGTTCCTGTAAAACTTAATGGTATAAACAGCCATATGCAGCATCCCGATCTGGGGCATACTATGGATGAGGCTACCATAAGGAAGGACATGAACATTCTGAAGCGGTTCAATATTAACTGTGTAAGGACTTCTCATTATCCTCCGGTAGTAAAGTATCTTGAACTGGCAGACGAGTATGGTATTTATATTGTTGACGAAACGGGCGATGAATCGCATGCTACGGAATATGTTTCAAAGGATAAAGCATGGGAGGAGATGTACCGTGAGAGGGCACGCAGGATGGTATTAAGGGACAGGAATCACCCGTCAATTCTTTTCTGGAGCGCGGGAAATGAGAGCGGTGAAGGACAAAATATCTGTTCAGTTATTGATGAAGGAAAAAAATACGACAAAACCCGTTATTGGATGTACGGAGGAAATGCTTTTTCCCATCCCTGCGAAGAGATAATTGGTCCAAGATATCCTCAGGTCTTCGACCTTATAGCAAAAGTAATGCTTGTCCCTGACAGCATAGATCACCGTCCTTCATTTCTCGATGAATATCTGGCAGTTACAGGAAATGGTGGAGGCGGGCTTGATGATTACTGGGATGTGTTTTACAGGTATCCGAGAAGCATGGGAGGTGCTATATGGGATTTTGTGAGCACAGGACTGACTGAAAAGATTAAATCATTGAAAGATGCATCAGATAATAATGTTCAGGTTAATGTTATGGGAAGGGCAAAACTGGTACCCGGTATCGAAGGAAAAGGGATTGATCTGAATGGACACGATCAGTGGGTGGAAGTTTATCGCGATAAAGCTCTTGAGATTAATGGGAATCATCTTACTCTGTCACTTCAGGTATTTCCCCGTTCGCTGAGCAGTTCGGCCGGGACATTATTAACAAAAGGGAATTATCAGTTTGGTATACACCAGATCAGGAAAGATTCGCTTGAATTTTACATAACCACAATACAAAAAAGCAAAGTGCAGATCGCTCTTCCGGGAAACTGGGAATACAACTGGCATCATGTTATTGCAAATTATAATGGCACATCAATAATCCTGTCGATTGATGGAAAAGAAAGCAAACCAGTGCCAGTTTCCGGAGATATCAGGAATACTCCATACCCAGTGAATATCGGAAGAAATGCTGAAATACATGGTCAGGAGACCTCTGTTTATATCTGCGATGCGATTATTGATCAGGTAGGAGTTTTCACTAAAACTGTTTCTTCCGGGTTACTTGAAAAACCATCACTGGAACTTAAGAAACAGGCTGCTTTGTGGCTTGATTTTGAAGCGATGGCTGAAGGGGGAGAATTTTTTAGTTATGGTATTGGGGCAAGGACCTATGGCGCCATCTGGCCAAACCGACATCCACAGCCAGAGATGTGGCAGATTAAGAAATCCGCCCAGCCTGTAACAGTGAAACTGATTTCTGAAGAAAAAGGAGAAGTTGAAATTACAAACAGATATCTTTTCACAAACCTTAATGCGCTAAATACCGAATGGCTTTTGCAGGGAGATGGAGAAACTCTTGAAAAGGGAAATCTTCAGATAAATCTTGAGCCTCAAAAAAGTTTAAAAGTAACTATCCCTTATGAAAAGCCAGTGCTTAAAGAAGGTGTTAAGTATCGTTTATTGGTAAGTTTTCATCAGAAGGATAAAACTTTGTGGGCTGAATCAGGATTTGAGATTGCATGGGATCAGCTTGATCTGTCGTGGTTTAAACAGGTTCAGGAAGTGGCAAAAGCAACATCATCTCAGTTAATTGTAAAAGATGAGAATGATAAAATAACAATATCCGGAAAAGATTTTGTTTATGTCTTTGACAGTAAATCAGCTTCTATTTCTTCGATGCAATATATGGGAAAGGAGCTACTTAAAAAAGGTCCTGAACTAAATGTCTGGAGAGCGCCACTTGCCAATGAAACAGATGAATGGGCTTACTGGTCATCAAACAATAAGCACAAAACAGAAGGTAATGGAAACGTAGCAGCCTCAGAATGGTATTCAGCAGGAATAGACAATATGCATATAATTAATGAATTATGTAAAGTTCAGGTAATTGATGATCAGAATATTACAGTCGAGGTAAGAAACGTTACACTTCTTTCGACAAATCGCGGAGCATTCCTGAATCACTATTTGTACCATGTTTCAGGAAATGGCGAGATCACGATTGACCATTCTGTGATCCCGAATGGCGATATGCCAGCATGGCTTCCGAGGGTGGGAGTGGACTGGATACTCGATAAAAGTCTTGCCAATGTTCAATGGTATGGTAGAGGTCCCCAGGAAAATTATCCCGACAGGAAATCGGGATACCGAACAGGAGTTTTTAAATCTACTGTTTTAGACATGTATGAACCTTACCTGATTCCGCAGGATTACGGACTTAGGTGCGATAACAACTGGGTTAGAATGACAGATGATAGAGGTATTGGTCTCGAATTTAAAGCCGATAAATTATTCAATTTCAGCGCACACCCGTATTCAGTAGATAACCTTACAAAAGCCCTGTTCACTTACCAGCTACATCCTTTTGATGGAATCACTTTTAATTTCGATTATGCCACGAGCGGAGTGGGATGTACAGCACTTTCAGTATTTACACAATATCAGGTGATGCCTCAGAGATATGACTTTCAGATTACTGTAAGACCTGTCAGATGAAATATACAGCAAGTTTCAAGTTCCAGGTTAGATGCATTTTGATACACAAATGAAAACCGTACCTTTACCTGATATATTAATAATTATGAAAAAACTCTTTTGGATTGTATCATCATTTCTTCTGATTGGCATTACAGTTATATTCGCAATTGCAGTCACCAATAACTCTCCATCAAATCCTTTCAAAAAGTATTCAATAGTAATTTTAATAGGAGGGTTGGCAATATCCGGATTTGTAAGGATAGCTTACAGGAAGTTATACAAATAGCCCATAAAGTTATTTCATTCTAAGTAATGGTCTTGAACAAAATCGTTTATTAACAGTTATTCTATCTCGTCTTCTTATAAAACTATAATGACAGATGTTTTCAGTATAATAATTAGATAACTTTTAAATAATAGAAAAGATGAAAATAGCAATATTCGGAACAGGAGCAGTTGGTCAGACTATAGCGTCGAAACTGGCAGAGTTAAATTATGATGTAATGATTGGGACTCGTAATGTGTCTGAAAAATCAAAAAGCACAGCATGATGAAAACATATTTGATCTGGGAGATATTACAGCAGCCAGAGCAACAGAATTCTTCCTTTTCTACATTCACTTATATCTTCAAATGAATCATAATTATGAGACATATCATCAACTTCTAGCTTAGTATTTTTTGCGTTAAAACGGAATGTGCTCTTTCCTGGATTATAATTGTATGAATTTCCTGATTTGGTTTTGAATTCCATGATAGCTTACTTTAGATATACTTTCATTATTATTGGATTGCTGAATTCATCTATTGAATTAAAAATTGATGCCATTTTTATTAAATATTCTGATGAGTTCTTTAATTTAAGTGATGCAGACTGATAAGCTGTATGGAACCTTTTGGCATCTACAATTGAATAAAGACACTCTTTATAGTAAATAATCTTCCCTTGGCTATTCAATGGATTAAAATCAACAATCCCATCAAGGTCATTTCTAAAATAAGCATTATTATATGAGAATTTACTGATCCTATCCAATATCATTTTTAATGAATTTTCTTTTTTATTTTGAACAACAAAAACTATATCATCTCGGTAAGAACCTAATAAGAAAAATAAAAATGAATTTGTCTCTGCGAAGGAATTTATTCTATATCCAAAAGGTTTGGCTCTGTCACCAATATTCATATTAATTAGATCCTCTCTCTTAATTCTTTGGTTCCCAAAATCAACAATATATTTAGGTTTTATATTAAAGGTATTTGTCACTTTGAAAATTGTATCGCAAAACATCTCTTTAAAAAGAAAAACAGAATCAAATAATTGATAGTTAATAGCATCAAGAGGTTGTATTAATCTTGGATTTGTTTTTCGGGTACTATCATGTGAATAGTCTTTATAAGGGATCCTATATTTTTCCGTACTCAGATCAAAAGAGGATAATAAATATTTTGATTCTTGATTTTGATAAGATACAACTACCAAAGAGTTGTTAAAAAAGAATACTTCTTTAGTCCAATGAGTTGGATCATTTATTTGATTTCTTATTGTTTTTATAAACTTTCCTCCAAAATCATATTCTTTTATAACGTGTTCAAAATTACTATAAACATAAACTCGTTCTCCTATTACATCAATGGAATAACTTCTGGCAAATACCTCACCTGGACCGCGTCCGGTTTTAAATAAATTCCTCACAAATTTTCCTTCAGTGTCGTATTCAAGAATACTACCACCCATATTAAGAAAAAAGTACTTTTCAGTTATTGCCAAATTTCCAAAGTCACCTAATAATGATCCTTTGTTAGTTTGTAAAGGAATATACTCAACCTTAGAACCAATATCTGAGAGTTTTAAACTGTCTAAACTAGCCTCCGTTGGGTTGAACTCAATTCTATTTCTAAAAATTTCCCTCTTATTTTCAGGTAAACTGGGAGTACCACAGGAACCAATAAAAATTACTATTATTAAAGAAGCCGCGAGACCAAAATTGTAATTCATTTTAATACTACATTAGAAAAGTAAATATTACTACTGGCATAAAATATTTTACCACGCTTATTTAAAGCAATGCTGTATAGGGTGAAGTTGCTAGAAGTTATATCAGACACGCCGTGTGAGTATCAGAAAGAAGCATTATGGTATCTTGGTCTTGCTTATCTTAAAACAGGTGAAAAAGAAAAGTCAGCCAGATGTTTTTCACTCCTGGTTCAGTCTTCTGAATATTACGGTCAAAGGGCTAAAATAATTCTTCGCCGATTGAAATAATTTAACTTATACAAAACTTGTTAGGATCTAAAGTCCATTTAAATTCGTTAAAATTTATAGATAGCTCCAACTGTGATTGCGTTAATAGAAACAATGTTGCTGAGTCCGCCTGCTATGTTGAAAACAGATCCATTGGTTTTAGTGGTGCCATCTTTTGTGATAACATAATTATAACCAAAATTTAAAATGTTGATAGCTGTTTCAAACGACAATTTTTCAGTAATATCATAAGAAAGACCAGGATTGATAGTCAAATACAATCTTGACTCTTTTGGCCCGTCATTGGTTGATCCTCCAGTGGTTAAACTTGATCTGGATAATTCAAAACCAAGGTTTCCCTGTCCATAGAGTGATAATTTAGTCCATTTAAGAGCGTAATAACGCAAAAAGGGACTTGCACCAATTGAGGAAGATTTAGTTGTAGTCAAAGCATTTACTCCTGATGTATTTTGAGATAAAGAAATATTCAGAGTAATTCCAATTGCAACTCTTTCAGATAGAAACTTCCCCATATCAGGTGAAAGGTTTAAACTGAAATTTGATCCCTTACCTGTAGTTGTAGATCCATTAATTGTTTTATGATTGCCCGTGTTAAATCCTATATTTCCACCCAAAAAAAATTGTGCATTTAAACTAATGCAGAAAAATGTTAAGAATGCAAGAAGAAGAAGAAAACGATTAGATTTCATGATGTAATTAATTAAAATGATGCTTACTCTTTGGTTTTTCAGCTTTCACCTGTTTTGGTAATTAAAATTTAAAGAATTCTTCCCACTTAATTTAATTTTCCAATAAATATAGGGAAAAATTCATTTCCTTTTACAAACAATAACTTTTTAATCTCACAAGTAGTATTCAGATTAAAAGTTATCTATTGCCAATTTAGTTAAGGGTCATGGGAGTTTTACAAAGTCCTGCTTTCAATTTTAAAATTGTTCGTTAATAGCATATTAATTTAAATTCTAATAGATGAAGTTATTAATACTGGGAATAACCGGCAGGACAGGTCAACTTGTTGCTGAAGAAGCACTTAAAAGAGGTCATAAAGTAGTTGGTATTGTCCGTGATCCGGGTAAGCTATCTATTAAAGAAGTCGAGATTATTTCAGGTACTCCTTATGATTTTTACACTGTACAAAAGGCTGTAAAAGGTTGTGATGCTGTAATCAGCACACTTAATAATTTTCCAAGTTCGCAGGGATTATTTGGTAAAATCCGAACTCAGTTTGATTTAATGTCGGTGAGTATTAAGAATACAGTAAAAGCAATGGATGAGACCGGTATAAAACGTATCGTAGTTATGACAGCACAGGGTGTTGGTGATTCGGTAAAGGAACTCCCTGCTATATTCGCATTCCTTGTAAGAATCAGTAATATAAAGTACTCATATATCGATCATGATAAACAGGAGAAAGTACTTGAAAATTCAGATCTCAACTGGACAGTTGTTCGACCTGTTGGCTTGAATAATAAAAATGACAATATATCAATTGTGCATAAGCTTAATGGGGAAGGAGAACTTAAGTCAATGATCAGCAGAAATGCTGTTGCCCATTTCATTCTCGATTCTATCGAAAAAACTCAGTTTATAAAACAAAAACCGGCTATCTCAAACATTTAGCTGATTAAATACTTACCTTACAGGCTGATCAACTGATTACCTGTTATCTATGAATGAAGATTATAATTCACGTCAAAGAAAGATCTACAACGACTATAAAGGTCATTCTTCCGACAATCTGCTTGAAATAGTGAAAAACGGGGACAAGTATCTTCCTGAAGTCATCGAGGTAATATATGACATTCTGATAGAACGCGATGTTGTTTTCCCACGAATTGAGATGGAAGAACCTGAGGAGACCGTATTTATCGGGAAAGAAAAAGTTGATGCGGATAGCGAAAACTCCTTTAAGGAAACAATAGCTGCGGGCAGAGGTGAGTATGAGATAAGGAGTGCTGAGATAGATCTGTTTTTAAGCGATAAGAATTCACCAGTTGAAACACTAAGTGACGAGGATCTTGAAACAGAAAGAGAAAAATTCTGGAAGTGTCCAAAATGCGGTGAACTGGTTGAAATGGAATTTGCTGTCTGCTGGAAATGTCAGGGTGAGGTTCCTGAATCAATTGAACATCCTGATAAAGAAGAAATCATAAAACAACTGACAGATGAAAGATCTTTTAACCCTCTAAAAATCGGTTATACTTCTCTTATTGTTGGAGTTTTGATATGCTTTCTTAACTGGTTCAGTGGAGACTATTATGGTTTTTTCAAACATCTCCATTACGAAGATTATGTGATCGGATGTATTGCAATATTAGCCGGAATAGGATTTATTACCTACCATTTCTTTTTTAAATCAAAACCCGAATAGCCTCCTTCTTAAAGCCTACCGCCTACCGCCTACCGCCTTCTCCCCAGCCAGAGTAAGGCGTCGATAATAAGTTGATTCTGTTTTTCATTCCTAAAAGTGTATGAAAGTTCTTTATGAGGCTTACTGTCATAATCAATATCGTTGTGTCCCATGTTGAAATACAGCATTTTATAGTTTTTATTGGTCCACACAACAGGATAATAACCGCTGTGCCAGATTTCATATAACTTTGGTCCTGTACCTAAAGGAAAACTTGTTGAATCAATCGATAACAGGATTTTAATATTTGGATTCTTCCTAAGATCATTTTTCCAGCTATACCATTCATTTGGTGAAGCAATGAATGTATCGGGCAGGTTTTTTGTAGAAGCATGCTTTTTATCTTCCACACGTAGAATTGCTGAAGTTGGCCTCCATGTATTTCCCTTATATTCGCCTGAGCCCAGAAATTCATTATGGTACCAGTCCCAGTTTTGAGGAACGGCAGACGGAGTAAGAGCAAATCCAGCAAAGTGAAACCCCATCCATGCGCCTCCGTTTTCCATATATTTTTGAAATGCAGCTCTTGCAGATGAAGAATCGGGTCTTGCATCAAGAAAGATTACTACCTGATATTTAGATAAAAAACAGGTATTCAGGTTATTCCAGTCAGGTGTTGAATCGTATTTATAGTTATACCTGATCGCCATTTGTGAGAACCAGTTATTTGCCTCATGCACAAAACTTAAATGCGCTTCTTCATTTTTATTTACAGGTGTATAAAAAGCGATAACCCTGAATTCAGGTGTTTTTTGTCCTTCAATTACTGTTAAAGAACTACAGAAGATAAACAGAAACGAGATGACAATCGGAAGGCTTAAAACTTTTGACTTTATAAAATCAGGCATAATGTATTTATATTTTATTTTTACTTCCACTTTTTACTTTTTACTTTTAAATTTCACACTCTTCCTTATGCCTGATTTTATAAAGTCAAAAGTTTTAAGCCTTCCGATTGTCATCTCGTTTCTGTTTATCTTCTGTAGTTCTTT
>JANXXP010000267.1 GCA_025350595.1 Bacteroidota bacterium | reverse complement strand
CTAAACGGTCTGAAATGAGGCTTCAAATGGAACACGAATAACGGTGGTAAGTGCATAGAAAAAGGTCAGGTGACCGGATTTAGAGCAACGTGAGACTTCATGTTTGGCACTACATGCCACATGAAGTCCTCTTTATTAGGTTTAGGGTTTATTAAAACGTCTTGATGGTGAAGTTGTCTCGTTTAACTCTGCCTCGTTTTTAGGTGTGTCGTGATGAATGGCTCTTTTGCAGCTTTGGGTTGCAGTGTAGGATTTGTGGGAGCTGCAAATGTGCCTTTCATTAGGTTGGATCTTAGAGATAAAAACGATAAATGTTTCATTCGAATCTCAAGGCTTTGACTGGATTACTTATGGCCGCTTTCAAACTTTGCCAAGTTACTGTAAGAATTGAAACTGTAATTGCCAAAAGTCCCGCTAGAATGAAGATCCACCAATTAAGGTTAGTCTTATAGGCATACTCTTCGAGCCATTTGTGCATACAATACCATGCTATAGGAGTCGCGAGCATAAAAGCAAAAACTATCCATCTAGTAAAATCTTTATTGAGCAATACTAATATTTCAAGAATTGTTGCGCCATTAATTTTACGCAGTCCAATTTCTTTTGTACGCTTTTTGCAAGAATTAAGAGAAATAGCAAATAGTCCAATCATTGATAAGAATAGACTAATAAGACAACAACTACCAATAAGTTTTGCATAATTTGAATTTTCACGATGATACCATTCATATCTATCTCTTAATAATTCAATATCAGGAGGATTATTGGTAATAATTTTCTGCCAGGAATCTATAATTGATTTCTTTACATTTGAGAGTGTGCCTGTAGAGGTTTTTACGAGAAGATGACTCCCATTCGTTCTAAATTTAATAATGCAAGGTTCAACAACCTTTTTTAAGGTCGTATAGTTGAAATCTTTGACAATACCTATGACCGTCAGATCACTTTCACCCGGCAGTTTTAATCCAATAAGGTTTTGATTAGGAAATTTTCTTGCAAGTGTTTCATTTATTAGACAATTGTTTTTATCTGATGAATTATTACCTGAGAAGTTTCTTCCACTGATTAAATTGATTCCTAGAGTAATGATGTAGTTTTCATCGCCATTGAACAGTGATGGTGTATATTGTTTCGTCTCCCCATCTTTACTATATTGATATAGGACAGACCAGTGTTCTTGTAGTGGTGAAGCTGACGTAATAGAAACTAAGTTAACAAATGGATTCTTGAGAATCTCCTCTTTAAATACAGTGGTCTTGTCATTAAATTGATCTGGTATTTTGACTTCTATCACCTGCTTATCCAAACCTATATCCTTATCTTTTATATAATTGATCTGTTTTAAGATTATGATGGAGCAAATTAATAGAACAAGAGATACAGTCAATTGAAGAATATTAAAAACAGGAATTTGAACAACTATTCCTTTATAATCTACCCTTTTACCGGTAGTTGAAGAGATTGATAGAAAATTTATTCTAACAAATGAAAACAATATGGTTATCAATAACATGAAAGCTATCACTGCTAGCATTATTAGCAATTTTTCTGCCTGAAGAAAATGTTGGAATTGTATATCCGATTTAGTCAAATCATTAAAGAAGGGAATCGCCCAATTCAATAAGATAAGGCTCAGTATAAAAGCAGCCCCTATCAGAATAAGATATTCCAACATAAAATTTGCAATAAGACCTGTTTTAGATCCTCCATTTATTCGCCTTACATAGAATTCATGAGTTTTATTCAATAATTTATTATTTATTAATCCTAAATAATTAAATGACGCAACTACAAGAATCAGGATACCGATTATTAATGCTATCCAGATATCAGATTTATCTCTTATTGGACCAAGTTGGGCTCTTTGTGCTGTATCAAAATATGTATGTTTAAGGTTTTCGAGATAATATGTTCCTGAGATACCGGCATTTATACTTGGTATTTTATCTTTATTTTCAGCGAAGATCTTTTCAAATGCTGAAATATCAGTTTTTTCTTTTAGAAGTAGAAAAGCGAAATTTTCAGATTCCTTTGCAAATGATACTAGATCAAAATTAAACTGCGTATTCTCTTTTTGTTTCCTGAATACTCCTTTTATAACATAATCACCCTTCGTATCTCCGAATGTCAGCGATATCTTTTCATCAATTGGTGAAGATGTTCCAAAATACTTTTTTGCTAGATTTTCTGATATAGCAATATCACCCTCCGCTTCAAGTACTGAACTTGAATTATTTGAGAGTAACTTAAATGTGAAAAAGCTGAAGAAATTACTTGATGCTTCGTACAAGACCAGCTTGTCAAAATAAGCTTGATCGTTCGCTACAACTTTCTGGACATTCGAATTTTTGATTCTGCAATAATCCTCTACTTGGGGAAAATTCTCCTTCATAAATTCTGCCGCCCCGAGACGACATGCAAACATTTTGGATCCTTTATTAAACGGATCATCACATTTAAGTAAATAAATACGATCAGCATTAGCTTGAAAATGATCTGTATTTAATTCTCTGTTTATAAAGAGTATTATAAGGTTAATACATGTAAATCCAATAGCAAGACTAATTATGATAATAGAGGTATTTAACTTATCCCTTCGAAGACTTCTGAGAATCTGATTCAATTTCATTTTTTAAAGTTGTGGTATCGCTATCATTATTAGTCCCGGCCCGGAAAAAAAGCATGTGTTTGGTAGCTGCGATGGCGGTCGAGGTGGCAGGCTGACAAACTCTTGCTTTTGTGCGTTGGATGTCCCGGTTTGTCGGCCTATCCCTTAAACCTAACGGGAGTCTGTGCAAAAATTAACTTTTAGAAAATAAATATAATGAACAAAACCGTTTACATTCGATTTAACGTGACAAAATATTACCATTCAACAAACTGCAATATTTCTACCCGGGGAAATAAATTGGTTAAAAA
>JANXXP010000232.1 GCA_025350595.1 Bacteroidota bacterium | reverse complement strand
TGATTTAGAATCGGCTGTCCGCTAAAATTTGTACTTTTACCCATGGTTACTCCTTTAAGTGTCGTAACTTCAAAGATAACCGTATGGGTTGGTCTTAACTGACCAGCCCTCTTTTTAATCTTTTACCGGACAACAGTGATTAAATATAATAAATTTGCGATTACGATATTAGAAACAGAATTTGAAATTGAATTTAACTATTAACAGATACCGACTTTCGTGTCGGATTTTGTACTTAACAGTTTTTATTTTAATTGTATTCCCTTCAGTCTATTCTTCAAGTCAGATTGTTGATCCAACAAATCTACTTTTTGAATACATCACCCTTGAAAATGGCTTACCTAATAACAAGGTGAATGCTGTAACGATGGACAAGGATGGGTTTATGTGGTTCGGTACAAACGATGGTGTCTGCAAATATGACGGTTTTACAATACAAAATTACCCTTTAGATCAGCTTTCAGGGAATCAGGCACGAACACCCCAGATAAGTATTTTAAAAACCGATTCAAGAGGAAACTTGCTTATCGGCTCCTACTCATTATTCCGCTACGATTATATTTCAGATAAAATTGTGAGATGCGACACTTCTGATGAAAAAGTGCAGCTTGGAAGGGTGTATGCTATTGAAGAGGGAGAAAACGGACAAATTTGGATTGGTACCGGAAACGGTTTATTCACATATGATCCGATTACCGATATGATAACTTCGTATCCGTATAAAAATTCAAGAGATTTAATTATCCTGTCTATTCTTGTTGATGACGGAAAATTATGGCTGGGAACAAGAAATGATGGACTCCTGCTTTTTAAAATTAATGGTAAAATATTTTACAAAGTAGAAAAATTCAATCTGTCGAAAGAAATTAAAAACCAGGTAAATTGTCTTTATAAAGATAGTAGGAATACAATTTGGGCAGGTACTCAGGATAACGGGATTTTTAAATTCAATCTGAATGATTCCACGCTGACACATATTTTTCCCGATGAAGAAAGAAACCTGAGTTACCGGATCCGTAAGATAATAAATGACAAGTTTGGAAATATCTGGGTGGGAAGTCGTCTTGGAGTTTTTCTGCAAGAAGCGGGTACCGATTCATTAAAACAGATTAAGCAACCCGATCCTCTTACATCTAAAATCAGGAGCAATTCTATTTACGATATCTTTATTGATCGGAACGATATTATGTGGGTTGGAACATTCTCATTCGGTGTAAGTTATACAGATTTTAAACGAAAACCATTTCACAGGTACAGCATATCTGACGAAAAAACATTCTTTTCTGCCAAAATGATTAATTGTTTTAATGATTCAGATCTCGAAAATATTTGGATTGGAACTGAAGAAGACGGACTTTTTCTTTATAACAGACGAACATTAAAATTCAAGCAGTTTAAACCTGATTCTAAAGATATAAACTCACTAGCCGGAGCTAATATTAAATCTATAGCCAGGGTAGCTGATGGAAACCTCTGGCTAGGTTACTATGATGCAGGGCTGGACCTTTTCAACACAAAAACCGGAAAGATCACTCATTACAAAGAAAATAATAAATCAACAAAATCGATTGCCAGTAACTCGATCCGTTCACTCTTACTGGATGATCAGGGAAATCTGTTTATTGCCACTGACAGAGGGGTCGATATTCTTGAACATGGGAGCAAGTTTGTAAAACATAGTAATCTTAAAAGAGAAGTAGTTACTTTATACAAGGACAGTAAGAACCAGATCTGGGCCGGTACGTTAGGATATGGAATTTATATATTTAATAAGGACAGTACTAAATTTGAGAGCAAATATCAAAATTACTTCTCAACAACTGTCAAATCTATTCTTACAGACACCCGGAACAACTTATGGATAGGAACTGCCAAAGGGCTTTATTATGTAGACTCAGGATCAGATTCGCTGCTCTATTTTGGCGTTAACACAGGTCTTCCATCGAATATAATCCTTGATTTAATTGAAGATAACAGTAAGAATTTATGGGTGAGTACTGGGGCAGGACTTATAAAGTGTGTATGCGCAATTTCTGAACCGCACGATTTCAAAATAAAACAATTTAACAAACATGATGGATTGCAGGGAGTACAATTCAGAGAATATGCATCTTACAAGAATTTAAAAGGTGAAATATATTTTGGGGGAAACCAGGGTTTCAACATTTTTACTCCTGATTCAATAAAAACAAATACTTCAATCCCTACACTGGCTTTTACCAGGCTAAAAATCCTAAATAAAAATGTTGAAATCGGAAGTAAGATCATGGGTAAAGTTGCTCTGGAAAAAGCAATAAATCAAACTAAACTTTTAACCCTGTCATATAATCAGTCTCCTTTCTCAATTGAGTTTGCTGCACTTCACTTTTCTGATCCTGAAAATAATAAATATAAGTTCAGACTTTCTCCTCTTGAAAAAGAGTGGAACTTCTCTTCCGGAATAAGAAATTTTGCAACATATTCTAATTTACAGAGCGGAGATTATTCGTTAATTGTTGAAGCTGCAAACAGTGATGGTCTCTGGAACTCGGAAGCACTTATTATGAATATTAAGGTAATTCCCCCGTTTTGGAAAACCTGGTGGTTTTTATGCATAATAATTTTTATGTTTTCAGCATCTGTATTAGGTTATTACTACTATCGTATATCATTGTTAAAAAGATACAGCAGTGAGCTCGAGAAAAAGGTGGATGACCGAACACGTAAACTAAAGGAAAGCCTGGATCAGCTTCTTAATAAACAAATATTTATTGAAGAACAGTCAAAAGTACTTCTTCAGCAGAAAGATCAGCTTCAAGAACTTAATTCAACAAAGGATAAGTTTTTTTCAATTATTGCTCACGATCTGAGAAGTCCCTTTCAATCATTGCTGGGATTTTCTGAATTTCTTCTTCAGGATATTGATAGAACAGACAAAACCGAACAAAAGAAATATATTGAGGCAATTTATAATTCATCGAATCATCTCTACTCTCTTGTTGAGAATCTGTTGACATGGTCAAGAACTCAAACAAATAAGATTACGTTTGTTCCTGAAAAAATAAGCATTTCAGCTCTTATTGATAATGTGGTTACTTTGCTAAATCCAAGTATCAGTCAGAAAAATATCACAATTGAAAAACACTATAAATCAGAGAAAACCGGATATGCTGACAAAAACATGATTGAAATGGTTATACGTAACCTGGTTTCAAATGCAATAAAATTTACCCCTGACAATGGGACAATAACTATATCACTTGAGAAGGTTGCTGAAAATCTTCTTGTGAAAGTTTGCGACAATGGAGTTGGTATTAGTCTCGCAGATCAGAAGAGACTATTCGAAATTGATTCCAATATCACCCGGACAGGAACAAACGGAGAGCAAGGGACAGGCTTAGGGTTGATTATCTGCAAGGAGTTTATTGAAAAAAATAACGGAATAATCAGGGTTGAAAGCAAACCCGGTGAAGGAAGTTCTTTCTTTTTCACGATACCAATTTCATGAACTGATTATCAGGATCTGCATAATAACAACAAACACAGATTTTGATATAGGGTGGTAAAACGTAGAGAAACAAAATTTTGTGTCTCTACGTTTTTTATGCCGATATAAAGGAATTTCAGAATATATTGAATACTATTTCCTGAATTCAATTTTAAAACCAATAACCTGCCATGAAGGCAATGTGACTGGCTTTTTAATTGTAAGGCCATCAGCTGTCTGCTTCCAGCTTATTTTTTCCTTGCTTCCTACCATAGAAACTGAAGCGATCGCTTTATTTGCCAGTTTGGAGGATTTTCCAAGCGATTTTATGATAACATCTGATTCAGGTTTCCCCAGACAATAGGCATAGAGAGTGTTCCCTTTTGTTGTGAAACGGATATCTTTTGATGTAAATCCAAAACTTTCATCAAATCGTCCCAGTTTCTTAACAGGTTTATCAACAGGCTTTTCTCCAAATATTTTCCATGGGCGTGAACCATAAATTCCTTCCCCGTTTGCATCTGTCCAAACACCGATTTCGCCAAGAATAGCAAGCATATCAGGTTCAAGGTCGCCTTCGGGTGTCTGGACAACATTGAGCAACAGGTTCCCATTTTTACTTACAATATCTACCAGCATCTGAATAATTTCGGTCGATGTTTTATACTTCTGACCCGTGCGGTAATACCAGTCACCGATTGAAGTATCAGTCTGCCAGGGATAAGAGCTTACAGTATCAAGTACTCCGCGCTCAACATCCTGAACCCATAATCCTCCTGAAGCTTGTTTGCAGGTATAAATGGCGTCAAGTTTTCCACTATTTTTAGTTATATCCTGGTTGTAAAAATGTGCAATCATTGTACGGCCGACATCGCCAAAAGGTAATCCACTGTCAGAATAAAGAAGGTCGGGTTGGTAATTATCAATAAGCTCTTTAATACACCTGTACCACTCAAGCTGAAAAGCAGGATTAGTTGTAAGCCATCCTTTGTCATCGGGCAATGCTGCAGCGTGATACAGATCCTGATTGTTAAGGTTAGTACCATCATACGGTACTCCTGCTTTTGGTCCTGTTTTATCAGAACCATGAGCTGACTGAAACCAGGTATAGCTTGCTCCAAGATGTTCTGAAACTCCGAATTTCATCCCCTGTTTTTTTGCTGCCTTTTGCCATGTTCCGACTACATCCTTTTTGGGACCCATATTAACTGCGTTCCATCTGTTTATTTTTGAGTTCCACAGGAAGAAATTATCGTGATGAGTTCCCATACTGACGAAATACTTTGCACCGGCTTTTTTATATAGCTCCATAAGTTTGTCTGGATCCCATTTCTCAGCTTTCCAGAGAGGAATAATATCCTTATACCCAAACTCTGAAGGATGACCATAATGTTCCAGATGATATTTGTATGCAGCATTTTCCTCCTGGTACATTCTTTTGGCATACCAGTCACCCTGGCGGGGAACTGCCTGTGGACCCCAATGTGCCCAGATGCCGAACTTGGCATCGCGGAACCATTCAGGATACTGATACTGCTTCAATGATTCGTCAGAAGGCTTAAACATACCTCCTGTTACAGCCGGTTTTTGCTGTCCGATCAGTAAAGTCGAAAAAATAATAACTGATAAAACTGTTAGTCCGGATCTCTTTAAAATTGTGTTTTTCATGATTTTATGGTTTTTGGATTAATCTTTTTAATATCGCACTTTAATTTTAATTGCTCCATCTATCTCCTTTTCTGACACAACAATAGCATACCCGCCACCGCTACCAGACGTGATTGCCCCGGGGTAATTCGGAAAATATCTTGTTTCCATTTCATGCATTACCCAGTCGGGTACCGTGAGCGGGAGAATTTTTTTCCAGGAAAGAAGTGTATTGGTCAAAGCTTTACCAAGACCTGTCAAATCTTTCTTAATTATTGATTCCCAGCACAGGTCACCAGCTTCGCCAAGCTCTCGTATCAGATGTTTCTCAAGATGCATAACTTTCAATGGGTCATATCCATCAGGACGAGGTTCCAAAGGAACCAGGTTCAGGACATCAGAGAGCCAGTCGCAAACATCCTTTTTTACCGTCGACTCTATTCTTTCGGGCCAGTAACCACCGTTATAACAAAGCTGGTTTATCCCGGGATATAGAAGTCCTATCTGATCCTGAGAGCCTGAAACATACAATTTGCCCGGAGGATTTTCAGCTCCGAATAACAGTTTTGCATTTTCTTTAAAGTCACCGTCAGGATATTTGTCGCCCCATAACTGTATTCCAATTTTTCTTGAGCTTGTTGCAAGGCCTGATCTGTCATTAAAATCCATTGTTGGCCAGATCTGTGCAACAACAACAGATCCGGGATGCATCTTTGATACCCATGGCTGGTCCATCCACCCTCCTGCAAGGCAAAGTCTGTAAGGAAATTTAAGGTTTCTTTTTGTTCCGGAACTCGAACGTGCAGGTAACCCGGGTTCCGGAACTCGATCAAGAACCAGATACTCTATCCCAAGCTTTTTGCAGAGGATCTCCTTCTCCGGAGTGCTTCCATCAGAATTAACAACAAAAATATCGGGTTTTATTCTCTTCAGGTCAGGTTCAAAATCAAGCATCCCCATTCCTGTTGCAAGAAAAGCTTCATGAACGTATCTGATTGATTTTACTATATACAAGCGTTCTTCTTCAGAGAAAACGGGTCTCTTCCCTTTAAGCAAAAGCAGATTTTCATCCCTGCCTATACTGACAAATACGTCACCATAGGCTGAAACTGTTTTAAAAAATGCAACATGACCTCCATGTATAAGGTCATAACAACCGCTCACAAAAACTTTTTTTCGCTTCATCAGCAATGCGACTTATTTATTAAAACGATTAGCTCCTTTTTTGCTTCTTTCTTCGTTCACAACCTGTTCATAAATCCAGTCGTAAGTTTTTTTCATTCCGTTTCTAAGTGGTAAAGAAGGCTCCCACGCGAGATATTTCTTTATAAGGGTATTTTCAGAATTACGGCCTCTCACACCTTTCGGGGCTTTAAGATCATAAATTCTCTTTAGCTTGTAACCAGCGATATCTTCAACAATACTCACAAGTTCATTTATTGATACCATCTCGCTGCTGCCAAGATTGAGAGGTTCTTCAATATTACTGTACATAATAGCCTGAATTCCCTTAATACAGTCGTCGATATACATAAAGCTTCTGGTCTGGAGACCATCGCCCCAGATAACTATCTCCTTGTTTCCTGTAATACCGGCTTCAATTACTTTACGACTGACGGCTGCAGGTGCTTTCTCACGTCCACCATCAAAGGTTCCATAAGGCCCATAAACATTGTGGAATCGTGCCACCCTTGTTGTCAGCCCGAAGTCTTCTCTGAAATGACGGCACATTCTTTCACTGAAGAGTTTTTCCCATCCATAGCCATCTTCTGCAAGGGCAGGATATGCATCGGCTTCTTTCAGACCTGGATTATCGGTATCGGTTTGTTTGTCGCCATTATAGACGCAGGCTGACGAGGCATAGAAAAACCTTTCAATGCCGCAATCTTTTGAAGCAATAAGAAGGTGAGTATTAATAAGAACGCTGATCATACATGCGGCTTTGTTATTTTCAATGAAACCCATTCCGCCCATGTCTGCTGCCAGATTAAATACCTCGTGATAACCATTAACTGCCTGATAGCAGTTTTCTCTTAACCTAAGGTCAAGAACAAGGTTATCCGCATCCGGTGAAACCTGATACCATTCATTAAGTGGTTTTAGATCGACTGCTCTTACTTTTTGTCCAGCCTTAACTAATTCTTTTACGAGGTGTCCGCCAATGAACCCACCTGCACCTGCAACAACAATCTTTTTCATACTTCGTTTTTTTATTCAACTTTAAATCAATTTATATTTATTTATTTCTTGTCTTATTTCTGTTTTTTTACCGATTCCTTCCATAAGAACTCTTCTTCAATAGTAATTTTGACAGGGTTACTACCATGTACACCGGCAATTTCATCTATCAGAACCTTAGCTGCCAATTGTCCCATTTTACGGGGATCCTGATTAATTACTGTAAGTTGTGGATCAAAGAAGTCAGTAATTTCACTGAAGCCATAACCAAATATCCCAATATCCTCCGGGATGGAGAGTCCTGCTTCCTTGGCTGACTTATATGCTCCAAGGGCTACCCTGTCATTTACTGCAAAAATTACCTCAGGCAAGTCATTCAGGGCCAAAAGTTTAAGTAAAGAATTCCGGCCATCGTTCAATTCATATCCCCCTTCGATTATCCACTCCTTTTTTACAGGAATTCTCTGTTTTCTGAGTGCTTCAAGATATCCTTCACGTCTATCTTTGCCGATATTGACACCAGAGTACCCGGCAAAGTGTGCAATCCTTCTTAATCCCGAAGCAAATACTTTTTCAAGTGAATTGATTGCTCCATTCCTGTCATCAAAAACCACACTTGAAAACCCGGATCCGACTGCCACTCTGTCGAAAAAGACAAGTGGTATTTTCATTTTTTTTATCTGAGAATAAATTTCAGTGTCTGTTGTTTCCTGAGAATTACAAACAAGCAAACCATCGACACGCATCCCGATAAGATTTTCAATATTCCGTTTCTCAACACTTTCTTTTTCGCGTGAGACTGTTAAAATTACCCGGTAATCATTTTCAGTTGCATAATCAATCATGCTATCAGCTATATAGGAGAAAAAACTATTTTCAAGGTCAGGTATTACTATACCGATTGTATTTGTTTTTCTTGAGTTTAGCTGTGTTGCAATGAGATTAGGAATATATCCAAGCTTTCTGGAAGCAGCAATCACCTTCTTTTTCATTTCTGAAGAAATATCAGGATGGTTTCTTAACGCCTTAGAGACGGTAACCCTGGATACATTAAGCTCTTTTGCAATATCTGATTGACGTATGTTTACCACTGGTTTCTATACTTAACAAGTTTTAATGTATCCTGTATAATCCTGCACCATGATGGTTAATAGTACCGGAAAATTCCTTTGTGAATATTCCGAGCTTATCTCCGCTCCACAAATCTGTAACTTCATGGTTTCCTGTTAGTCCCAGCTGTTCAAACTTGACATTTACAACTGCTGAATTGTTTGATCCTGTTTTACTTTCGACTGAAGGAAGTTGATCTGATGCATTAAAAAGTGCAAGATATTTATCGCCGGTTGCAGGATCATCAGCGCTCCATGCTATCAGGTCATTTTCCCTGAATAACTGCTTACCGTTTATACTATTCTGGTTAACATTCAGAACATCTTTATTTGTGAGCAAGGATAATGTAAACGCATCGTTCCCGGGCAGATTGCCGCCAAACATAAGGGGTGACCGGAATATCGCAAACAGAGTCATTAATGTAATTTGTTCATCTTTTGTAAAATTTGTCATCCGGTCTTTTCCTTGTTCAGCCCTGATACCAATATGCCCAAGAGGAAGCATGTCACCGTCAGGCCAGTTTCCCCGAGATACGAACTGAGCCCACCTCTCAAATACTGTAAATTGTTCTTTAAGTTGTGACCAGTTATCCCAAAAATCACCAACTGTCCTCCACATATTGGCATTTTGCCTTATATGATTTATCTGTAAAACAGGTGTCGGACCCGGAGAGGTGCTAAGAACAATCTTTCTTCCTGTCTGGTCGATAGCCTTCCGGATCATTTCTATTTCTTCTGTATGATAAGGCGATGAAAGATCATCTATTTTTAAAAAATCCACACCCCATGAAGCATAAAGATCCATAATTGAATTATAATACTCCTGAGCACCTGTTTTGGTATAGTCTACGGTGTACATATCCTTTAGCCATCTGCACTGTTCTTCTGGTGAGCTGATATCTGCAGCACATACTTTTGTCCCTAAAACCGGCATTCTGTTCTTTACTGCAATTACGGGTACTCCGCGCATCACATGTATTCCG
>JANXXP010000231.1 GCA_025350595.1 Bacteroidota bacterium | reverse complement strand
TGATTTAGAATCGGCTGTCCGCTAAAATTTGTACTTTTACCCATGGTTACTCCTTTAAGTGTCGTAACTTCAAAGATAACCGTATGGGTTGGTCTTAACTGACCAGCCCTCTTTTTAATCTTTTACCGGACAACAGTGATTTAGTATTAATAAATGTTTTATTTTTGCATAATGGGAAAAAAGTTCATTCCGGAAAACAGAATAAAATATTTATACTACAGACTGGTATCATTACGATATTGTCTGATTGAAATGTTATTTCCTCCAAAGGTTGTTGATTATAAGAATATCCCAATAATAATCAACAATTTTAACCGGCTGGATTTATTACAAAAGCTTATCAATAGTCTTGAAATAAGAGGGTATAAAAATATTTTCATTATTGATAATTTGTCTACCTATCCTCCGTTACTTGAGTACTATAAAACATGTAGTTACAAGGTGTTCTTCCTCAAAGAAAACATAGGGATGACTGCATTATGGAAGAGTGGCATCTATAAACAATTCAAGAACAACTATTTTGTTTATACCGATTCTGATGTAGTGCCGATTGATGAGTGTCCGGATGATTTTTTATTATTTTTTCTAAAGACTTTGCAAAAATATAAACTTGCCAGAAAGGTTGGTTTTTCATTGAAGATCGATGACATTCCTGATCATTATGCTTTTAAGGAAAGAGTTATAACCTGGGAACAAAAGTTTTATGACGCTTTTAAAAGAGAAGATATGCTGTACTGGGCCCCGGTTGATACCACTTTTGCTCTTTACCGCCCCCGTGGCAAGCGCAAACATGCAAACAGTAACATTGAGATGTACAGGACAGCTTATCCCTACATGGTTAGGCATATGCCATGGTATATTGACAGTAATAATCCGGATGAGGAAAACAGATACTACATAGAGCGCTCAAATTTAAGTACTTACTGGACAAAGGAGGGAAAGAGCGTCCTGGGCATAAAGAAGTAGGCATTTACTTGTGCAGTAATATATTTACTATTATCTTTGCAGCCTAAATTTTAAAACAGTTTAAATTATAAAGCGTAGGAATAAATGGCAGTTAAAATCAGATTAGCTAGAAAAGGTCGTAAGAAACTGGCCTTCTACCACATTGTGGTTGCAGATAGCAGATCGCCACGTGATGGCAGATATATTGAAAAAATCGGATCGTATAATCCGGTTACTAACCCCGCAACTATCGAGCTTGATTTCGATAAAGCGCTGGGTTGGCTGCAAAATGGCGCATTACCTACAGATACATGTAGAGCTATCCTTTCTTATAAAGGTGTTCTAATTAAAAAGCATCTTCTTGAAGGTGTTAATAAAGGTGCATTTGATGAAGCAGAAGCTACTAAACGATTCGAAGAATGGGTTAAGCAGAATGAAGCAAAAGTCGAAGCCAAAAAATCAAGTCTTGAAAAATCTCAGGATGATGAATTAGTAAAACAGCTTGCCGTTGAAAAAAGCGTTAATGAAGCAAGAGCTAAAAAGCTTGCCAAAAGAAATGCAGATCTTGCAGCCAGAGCAGCAGCAGGAGATAAAGCTGACGCAATAGCAGAAGAATCTGTTGAGGCGCCTGTTGCAGAAGAGTCTGCTTCAGAGCCAATTGCTGAAGATAAACCGCAGGAGTAACAGAATAGTCATAAGGATCAACGATCCAATGGCTTACATCAGCGATATATTACTTGGGCGAATAACAAAAGTTAGCGGTTATGAGGGTGCCGTAACTGTAAGGTTAGAAAAAATATTTTTTGAAAATATACCCCAAATGGAATCAGTCTTTCTGGAAATCGAAGGAAGACTGGTTCCTTTTTTTATATCAGATTCAGATTATTCAGGAGCCGATCTTCTGAAACTTAGATTTAATGGTTACAATATAATTGAAAAAGTAAATGAATTTGTTGGCTGCAGGGTCTTCCTAACAAGCGGAATAACTGATCATAATCAACCAGAAGATATTCAGAGTTTCATTGGTTATCAGGTAGTTATACAAGAGAATAAGTTGCTTGGACTAATCAGTGAGGTAATTTTAAACCCCGGACAATTGCTTTTGATTATTCTCTCAGAAAAAAACAAAGAAATTCTGATCCCTTTCACTGAAGATTTTATTGTTAAGATCGATAAAAAGAAGAAGACAATTGTCATGGATATTCCAGAAGGGCTTACTGAAATTAATTGATAGGTTCCTACCACCGGGGTTGTTTAAAAAGTCATTTTTAACCGCTGAGCTCGCAAAGTCGCCGCAAAGTACGCAGAGTTATGATATTATATACAGCACTTTGCGGCCTTGGTGAAGATACTTAGCGATCTTTGCGGTTAATGGATTTCGACTTTATTCATTTCTATGCAGCTATTCTAAAAAAATCATGTCTTTTCTTCAGACCTAATTAATTTATTTAAAATTGAATGATATGAAAAAAGGAATAATCTTATCAGTTTTTATTTTAGCACTGACTTTTTCAAGAGGCTTCTCCGCCAGTCAGTCTGGCGAAAAGGAAACAAGAAATGTATCAGGATTCTCAAAGGTAAGCTTTGGTATTTCAGGGAATCTGTATATAAACATTGGTCCCGATTTTAAGGTAGTTCTCGAAGGTGACAAAAGCGTACTCAAAGATATTTTAACTGAAGTTTCGAACGGTAAACTTGTTATAAAAAAAGATAACTGGCGTTTTAATCTGAATGAAAAAGTTACTGTTCATGTCACTATGCCTGAATTAAAAGGATTAGGTGTCTCCGGTTCAGGTATGGCTGAAATAAAAGATGCGGTTAAAACAGATGA
>JANXXP010000198.1 GCA_025350595.1 Bacteroidota bacterium | reverse complement strand
CTTCATGATAAAATTGTCCAGATGGTGATGCAAAAACCATGACAACAGCGCGTCGGCCAGCAGCCCTATTGACTTTGTCTCGTTAGCAGGATTTGTCACGGCACTGAAATTTTTATAAGCGGAAATGATTTTGATCGCATAGACTTATGGAGCTGATTACTAAGCTGTCCGGGCTGCTGAAGGCAATTATCTATACCATCCGTGTTATATGTAGGGTTAATTTTAAAACTGTCAGGATGTAAGGAAACTATGGCATTGAATCCTCAATCTCGTCTTGCAGGCAGGGATGGGCTGGCAGGCTCGTTTGCAAATTCTGTTTTATTGGTTAGCTGTAAATGATCTGCAAATGTGCCTGACAGCAGAAGCGAGAGATCAAATGGATATTGAAAAAATGATCAATATTTTTATTATCCTATTTTCTTTTATTCAAATCGCAAATATTCCACTGGGTCACTAGTAGCTGCTTTCCAACTTTGCCAACTGACTGTTAATAGTGCAATAGTTAACCCAATAATACCTGTCAGGACAAATATCCACCAACTTAATTCAGTTTTATAAGCAAAATTCTTTAACCAACCATGCATGACAAACCAACCGATAGGTGCGGCAATTATAAAGGCAATAATTACCTGTGGTAAATATGCTGAAACCAGTAAATTCACGACCTGTATTCTGGTTGCCCCATTTATCTTTCTTAGTGCGATTTCTTTAGTGCGTTTTTGTACCATGATCGCAGTTAAAGCATACAAACCTAGTATTGCAAGTAACAACGAAATAATGCCGGCATAAGTTGATAAAGTTTCCATCTGCTCATGTGAACCATATTTGTTACGACAAAAATCTTCAAGTACAACGTAATCCATCTGATACGCCGGATCAAAATCTTTAATTATTTTTTCAACTTTCGGTAAAACAGTATGGATGTCATTGCCTGAAAGTTTTAACTCTATATATGCCGTACGATTATCATATGTGAACATCATAGGCTCTATGCTCTCTTCAAATGACGAGAAATGGAAATCCTTTACAATGCCAATTACATGCATCGTATCGTTCTTCAAAATACGGTAGTTAAAAGGATCTGTCAGACCAAATGATCTAACAGCTGTTTCATTCAGCACTACAGCTGTCTCATCAGTTTTGATGTTCTCATCGAAGGGTCGGCCTGAAATAAACTTAAAACCAAGCGTCTCGAAGAATCCAGGCAAAATCCTGTACTGCTTTATCGAATATTCTTTCTTATTATCGTTTCCAATAATTTCAATACGTTGACCACTTGGAGTACCCCCAAAGAGATGACTTGATGCGCCAATGGATTTAATATCAGGAATACTCTTCATTGCATTTTTAATTGCTGAATAAGATTTTCCTATATTGTAATTTAAGTCTGTTATTGTGATAACGCCTTTAGTATTAATACCTAAATCGGCATTTTTCATAAAAATGATTTGCTTTTTCATTACCATAATGCTTACCATAAGGAATATCATTATGGAGAATTGAATTACAACAAGTATCTTCGTAAACCAGCTACTCCTTGTAACTGACAAATTCTTTTTAATCAGATTGGCAGGAGAAAATCTTGAGATAAAAAGTGCAGGATATATGCCTGAAATTAATGCTACAATTACTGCGAGCAACGGAAGAAAAACAAACAGTGTAAAATTATCATGGTAAGTGCCTACAAGGTCCTGGTTTAAAATCAGTCCAAGTTCGGGGATTAGCGTATCGACCAGAAAAGCAGCAAAAATCAATGACACGAATGAAAAGATAAATGACTTCACTAAAAACGATGTAATAATTTGTATCCGTGATCCTCCCAGAGCCTTCTGGATACCAATATCTTTTAGTTTACCTTCATTTTGGGCAGTTAATAGGTTTATGAAATTAATAATAGCAATAAGCAATACTACAAGTGCGAGTGACAGATAAATAAATACTTTCTTATATTCAGCATCTATCCCGCCCCTTGACTGAAAACCGGACTTCAAATGAATATCAGTCAGCTTCTGAAGAATGCATCCTGTTTTCTTAAAGTAGTTGTTAAAATGTTGAGAAAGAAGCTTATTATATGAAATCATGGTTTTGTTTATCCCTTCTTCCAGATTGATGTTTTTATGGAAAAGAACATAAGTATTTAATTCACATCCTGAGTTGTAAATGTAAGAGATTGACT
This sequence comes from Bacteroidota bacterium, assembly GCA_025350595.1. Classification (GTDB taxonomy): domain Bacteria; phylum Bacteroidota; class Bacteroidia; order Bacteroidales; family VadinHA17; genus LD21. The sequence goes on along the minus strand of JANXXP010000198.1, from coordinate 852 downwards.
TTAATGGACTTATTGCATCTATCTTCAAATGAGAGGTTGCTGGATAATCTTCTATTACTCCAGTGACTGTAAAGGGATCTTTTGAATATTTTTCTAGGACTATCTTTCCAATAATATCTATGGATCCGAATATTCTCTCTGACAGACTCCTGGTAATGACAACAGAGTTAGGATTTTCAAGTGCCTTGTCAGGGTTTCCTCTTAGATACTTGATTGTAAAAACTTTATGAATATTTGGATCGGAATAAATCAAACTAATATTTTTAAACTTTGTATTATCATGAGTAAATTCTACCTTATTAAAAGAGTTTGATTCTAAAATTTGTAATAACTCTTCAATTTCAGGAACCTGTTTTTGGAGAATACTGTCTTTTAGACCTATACATATTGGAATTATCTCATTAGTTTCCTGTGTTAGAATTGAATTTATCCTATAAATACGTTCCGATTTCTCGTGAAAATGGTCGTAACTTAATTCATACTGGACATAGGTAAAAAGTAATATTGTAGCTGCCATACCAACAGTCAGCCCAAGAATTGTAATCGCTGAGTATAATTGAGTATTCTTAAAATTTCTGAAGATAATTCTAAGTTGTAATAATATCATTTTGCACTATTTTTACATTCATGGTCAATAACTTGGTTTCTTTCAGAGTTTTAACAATTAATTTATGACTTAGAGTAATGGTAATATTTTTTAAAATATGAGGGTTCTTACTAATACTTGAAATCTAAATCTCGCTTGCCTTTTCGTACAGACTTACCATCTTTATCAAAAATTTCCTCTAAATAAAAGGTATATTTTGGATCGCTATAATAGATTTGTATACAAGATATACAGCTCATTAAAAC
>JANXXP010000192.1 GCA_025350595.1 Bacteroidota bacterium | reverse complement strand
TGATTTCAAATCATTTGCACCTGCCGGGAATGTCCTTGTTGGAAATGGATTCCTTTCACTCCATGCATATTTTGTTGCAAAGGTGTTTGTAGTATCGGCAGTTGATGTAAGCTGGTAGCTCCAGCTGAAGCCACCTTCCTGATAAGCCCGGAAATTGGTGAACCAATAGTTGTTCATCACCCATGAATAAAGCCATGTCTTGCCTTTCTTGGGATAGCGCTCATACTTGTTCATGTTGAAATCGCTGAATTGCCATAATGGGACTTCATTACTTACAATTACTACCTGACCTTTCCTGCTACGAACAGATACAAAATTCTGAGCTACATTCCAGTCTGATGATGAGCCGGGCAATTGTTGTCCCTGTGTCAGGGTCCCTCCTATTGTCTCAAATACAATCCTTGAGTCTGGCAGTGAAAACGGAAAAGCTACATATAAAGCTTCTGGATCTGTAACTATCAGTTTACGTGCCATATATTTGAACTCTGCTTTCTTAACATTTTTATAAAGCCTTATTTCCAGTTCTACTCCTTTCGGAGAACCATCAGCGCCTTTTTCAAAGCCTTCAAGGTCAGAAGCAATACGTACACTCTCCCATACCGGGCCGTTGGTACCCGCCTCAACTTTGACATTCGATACTGTTGTATGAATAAATGGTGCTATATCTCGTTTTGCAGATGTCTCTTTTACTAACTGACCAATGTTATAAGAATTCTGTGCATCAACAAGTTCCTGGTTAAGTTCTTTATCTAACATGCTTTTAATCGATCCCGTAGTTTTATCAATAACTAATTTGTAAAACTTATTCTCCAGTACTTCTACATTTGTTCCTGCTTCAACAGATGCTGCCTGTCCCGAAACCTCTATTTTCAATGCTTTATAACCCATCGCCGGGATATCACTTACCTCAATAACCCAGTAGGCGCCTTCACGACGTTTGGACAATACCTGGGCCGGAACCTCCTTCCCTGTGGATAGGTCTATGATTTTAACCTTGTTTTCTATCGGTATAACCTCATTATCAATAAATAGCTGAATATCCCCCGAACGAGTCCATCCCATCGTGTTAATAACATATATCACAGGGAAATCTGCTTTTTTAAGGAATTCCTGGAAACGCGCCAGTGCCTCTTCGTTCAGTAATGTAACCTTTTTCAGAGCTTCCCATGCATACGCTCCTTTCTGCAACCATTGTTTTGTTGAGTTTTCAGAATAAGGATGATTAATACTTTCATCTGCCCCACAGGTATGCTCATCGAAAAATATAGCATTTTCGCTGATATGGTCAATATTGGATTCCAGTGAAGGACTAAGTTCTCCTCCCATCATCGACACCATTGCAAACAGACCTTCGTCGACCTGTTTCATGTTCTGGGTCTTCCTTACTTCTGCTGTTTCGCGGGAAGTTGAACCATAACCATCGGACCACCAGTCGAGCCAGGCATTGCGGAAAACAGGAAGCTTATCTCCGTAATTTTTTTCGACATATTCAAAAAACTCACTGACTACAGAAAGCCTGATCTTGGGATATTCATATTTCTCGTTCCACAATTTGACTCGTTCAACAGCTGCTGTTGATGGTGGGGAATTATCGGTATAATAGCCTGAAAATTGAATTGCTACCCTGTCGAAGGGATAACCTCTGCTTTCAAGATCAGCAAGGTGCCACAAAAGATTAGCAGCAAAATTGGGCGATTTATTTACAAGACCATAAATATTACCATCATGATATGTGTCTGCCCGGAAAGCCAACAGCCTGGCTCCGGATGGCGATTCCCACCAGAAGCATGTCGGCTTGTCGAACGGCCGTATAGATCTTGTTTCATTAATTCCCATATTCAGATACTTGATGCCAGTATTTCTGAAATAATCAGGCATAGACCAGGCAACACCGTTAACATCATTCTGCATTGCAGTTTTTACAGGAATACCCAGCTTATTGAACTCCTTCAGCGGTTGAAGAAAATCATACATAATATTCTCATCTGATATCTCAGCCATATTTACATACATGCCCGTGACTTCAATACGTCCTTCCGCAATTCTCTTTTTCAATCTTTCGATCTGTATAGCCGGTCTCGACCTAAGGTATTCCCTTGTTACCCACGCGGATTCGCAGGTCCACCGGAACTTTGCATCATCAGGCATTTCATCAGTCTTGTCACAATAATCCAGTGCATAGTCAATATAGCGCAGGTGTTCGGCCAGAATCTCAGACTGCGGACGCGTGTAACCTATATCGGTGTGTGAATGCTGTACAAAATAGATCTGCCATTTCTTAGGCGGAACTATTGTCATCGGGTACTTCTGAGCAGGATTGCCATCAATTTTAGCAGAAATGGTGATCTTAACAGGTTTTGTAACTGCAGGAACAGAAAGCAGAAATTTGTTATTTCCTTTTACAAGATCGGCCTTCAGAAGTTCTTTACCCTCTTTTGCAAAGATAATCTTCCCCGGCGTTTCCGCCTGGTAGCTGGCGATGACTTGTTGATAGGATTTACCACCTTCTTTAAATAGTACTGGGGCATTTTTAAAATCAACTTTTGATGACAGTACAATCTGGCCATATAACTGATTGGAACCAATTAGTACTATCAAAGAGATTAAAAGTGTTTTCAACAATGTTTTTCTCATGGCATCTATTTAACAAGGAATAGTCAAAAATAATAACGAGAATAATTCTAATAATGAATAAAATATCATTTACGATAATTAGTTTTTATACGTTTGAACAATGCGGGGACTGCTACCACTTGGGAGGGGCTGCGAAGTGCGTGTTGGGCCTATTATTTTCATCTCGTCATTTTCGAAATACAGACGATCGATACAAACATTTCGGTTGCCGCTTGGTTTATCAAAATACGTGTGAGTATGGTAAACTACAAAAAGCTCTTTATCATCAGGGGACGACGTTACACAATTGTGCCCCGGACCTGAAATTTTTTGAGCTAAATCTTTCTTTAATATGGGGTTGCCCGGATATTTAACCCATATACCCATTGGGGCTGTTGCTGAAGCATATCCTACGGAATAGTCGGGACTATTATAAACATTGGCCGAATACATGAGATAATAGATATTATTATGCTTCAAAACAAAAGGGCCTTCATTCCATTGCCAGTCACCATTAATGCCTTCCCAATCCTGATCTGGTGTAAGAATGAGCTTCGGTTGCCCGATCATAGTTTTGAGATCGGATGTTAATTCAACCACATGTATCTGGCTGATATGCTTTCCATTAATAATGTTCTGGGAACAATCTTTTACAAAAAAGAAATAAACTTTATTATTGTCGAAGAACAAGTCTCCGTCGATGTATGAGAAGTCATTTTCGTTAAAGAAGGGTTCTGACAAATTAATAAAAGGACCAATTGGATTATCGGAAATAGCGATACGGAGTTTCATTTTCCCATTATCCCCAATAGCACTATAGTTCATGTAAAATTTAGCATTATAGAATTTTACCTCGGGCGCCCAAAAATTGCCTTTTCCCCATTTGTTTCCAACACTATTTCGATTGAGCGCGAGACCACCATCGATCCAATCGATCATGTTGTTACTTTTCCAAACTTTAAAGCCAATGTCGGACGATGTTGCATACAGGTAATATTTACCATCATATTTGAGGATGTAGGGATCTCCTATGCCTGATATTCCACCTATCGGGTTGGTGTAGGTTCTAATAGTATCGTTTACCGGTTCATGTAAAGTAACTGAATCCTTCTGATTGCAGGAATATCCATTAAAGGTGGTAAAAGTCAGAATAAGGTAAAGCAGCTTAATTTTCAAGAACTTATATTTAGCATTTTTCATATAAAATGGTTATTTTTTAAGATCTTTTAAAGAATATGATAAAGAGGCGACCATGTATATGACTTATCCGAAAGTATCAAACGAGGATCAATATTTATTGTTTTTACTTTTTAACTTTTATAATCTCCTCATTTGAAAATGAATATGGAAAATCTTCTTTGGCAATACCCCTCAATTTATTGGGCAAAGCAGTCATTCCAATATCAATGGTACAACCTTGCATCAATGCTTTATAGCTCAGCCAGTTTTTGGAATACACTTTACCATTCATTTTCATCGAGCCAATGTATCTGTTCTCTGCATTGTTGTCAGGAGCCAGAATGTTCACTTGTTTTCCGTTTTCTAGTTGGATACTTATTTTTTTGAATAATGGAGCCCCTATTACGTATTGGTCTACTCCCGGACAAACCGGATAGAAGCCCATTGCCGAGAATACGTACCAAGCCGAGGTTTGTCCATTGTCCTCATCTCCACAATATCCATCGGGTGCAGGGGTATAAAGGCGATTCATCACCTCTCTTACCCAATATTGGCTTTTCCATGGTTCACCGGCATAATTATATAAATAAATCATGTGTTGAATA
>JANXXP010000167.1 GCA_025350595.1 Bacteroidota bacterium | reverse complement strand
TGAAAAAACGAAGAAAGTTCATCATCAGTAAGGTGGATCAAAAAGAAGAAGCTGAAGTCAGATTAAGACAAAAGTCGAAGCGAAAAGCACATATTGAAGTTTGTTGGAATTTTGTTCCTTTATTAAAACAAAAGGCTAAGACCAGGTCAACTTGACCCGAATCTCAACCTTAATTTTTATACATTATCAAAGTAAAAAATGTCTTTTCTTTACTTTCTACACTTCTTCCTCATACCTCACGCCTCATACCTTACTTCCTGCTTCTTCTTCCTCACGCCTCATACCTCATGCCTTCTTCCCCTGCGCTCTGCGCCCTGTGCTTTTTCCTCACTCCTCATACCTCATACCTCACTCCTCATACCTTACTTCTTACTTCCTACTTCTTCCTTTCTTAATTCTTTACTTCTTCTTCATACCTCATACCTCACGCCTCAATACTTCCTACTACCTACTTCTCCCTCCTCCCTCAACTTTACAAGAAAATACTTCCCCACATTCTTCACATTTTGCCATACCAATTCCTTAGCCCAGGGTAAAGGTTTATCACTCCATCTCTGGGGGTGAAATGTCATCATTATCTTATCCGGAAGTTCTCCTCTTTCAGCAGCACGGATTATGTCGAAGGTTGTGTGGAACTTAGGAAATGGTTTGAGGTTTGCGGCATGCGGCATGCGGTTTTCTTCTCCAATTGCCTGCTGCATGTTGCCAGTTCCCTTGTCTCTGATATTAAACGAATCGCCATCCCACATTCTGCCGGTATCTGTAAGATAAAGCATGTCATCAAAATCAATATTAAAATATGGTTCGCCAATGATCCCAAAATCGCGATAATCATAATACTTCCACAACAACCTGCTATCCCATTTGCTCAATGGACTCCCGTGCATACAGATCGTCTTCACGGGCACAATCTTCCTTAGTTTCTCAAGGTTCACGGCAAAACTTCCAATTGCAATCTTTGCCAAATCTTCTTCCGCATGCCGCAAACCGCATACCGCACACCGGGCTACATCTTCGTAGTGGTAACCAACCTCATGCCCAAGTTCAGCAACTTTACGAATAATTTCCTCGTTATAGCTGCAGGGTAATGTTCTAAAGTAGTAGGATCCACTGACTCCCAAAGAGGACTCCAAACGAGCCATGTTTAGAGAATTCTCGGGCAATTTATCCACATCATGCCGGAGAATTATTACCTTCTTTCCCTGATTTTGAGTGAACCCGACAAACGATTGAAACACAAAATCCTTTTTTTGCAAGATCTCAATAAGTTTCGTGTATGTTTCAATTGTAAAATCCATTATTTAAATTTATTTTGATAATCTGGATTTTCTTTCATAATTCGGAAGCTTTCTGGAAATTTTTCCACGAACCAAATCATGAAAGCCGTAACATCGATTTTATCCCTTAACATTTTTTGCCTTCTCGATTGGAATTCATCCTTTAGATTAGGAATTCCCAATAGTTGGATAATTTTATCACACAGGGCTTTACTGTTTCCAGGTTTGATCCCAAAGGTAAGCTGATAGTTGTGTTCAAGTTCCTCTAAAACACTTAATTTACCAACGAAAGAAGATACTCTAACAGAAGGTGTTCCCAACATGGCGGCCTCACCTGCCATACTTTGACTATCACATATTAATAACTTCGCAAAATATAAATAATGGTGTATGTCAGAGGGTGAGATTGATAATTGATATCTTGAGAATTCAGGAGGAAGAATTGACTCTGAAGAAATTAAAACTTCACCAGTTGGGCAAAGAAGGTCAATTAAATTCCTTAATTCAGCTTTGCTAATTCCTTTTATTCCGATATCATGATGAGCCCCTAAATTAGTTAAGCGTATAATATAAAAGGATTTTCCTTCTAATCTTCCAATCTTACTCGAATCTGGTTTAAATTGATTTGGATGCAAATAAGCAAGTTTCATATAGCCTGAATAAGAAATACGTTTAGATGCATATCTGCCAACTCTGCAAGAAGTTGGAGTAACAATAGAAGATGTAAATGGATATGTTAGACAAGAGTAATATCCTATGGCATCAATATCGTCGTCAATACAATTTATACATGGTATTCTAAATAAAAATCCAAGTTGGGAGAAACTTGGATCTGAGGCAATTAGTAGATCTGGATTATATTTAATAATTTCCCGCCCTAAAAGGATATTTCGTTTAATTAGTGCCCACAATATTCCCCAAAAAGAGGATTTTCTTCCAGAGGGTAATACATTTCTGTAAAAAAATTCGTGTTCTTCTAATAATCTTTGAAGAACATCTTTCGTTTTTATATAGATGAAAATTTGATGTCCGTTTTCTTCTAAATATTTTATACTATTTTTCTGAAAGTGAAATTGAGCAGGATGGCCAAAATAGTAAAATATTTTCATCCTTTCAATTTTTTAATTTCAACAGCAGGAACTCCTGCAACTACAGTAAACGCCTTTACATTCTTTGTTACGACGGATCCTGCTCCAATCACTGACATTTCACCAATTATAATATTCGGTAACAATATCGATCCTGCTCCTATCCAAGAATCATGTTTAACAAGTATTTTACCTTGGATAGGAGTTATGAACTCATTCAGCTTTGACCAATTTGCACTGCTTTCCAAAATTAATGTTACTCGCGGGGCAATAGCAACTCTGTCTTCAATTTCCAACGAACAATTAGATTTTTTATTAGGCATCGTTATAATTAGACCAGATCCAATATATACCTTTTGGCCTACTTTAATACCACACATTTTTAAACCTAATATTCTGAATGCGTTTAGAGGAAAATTTGAAAATACTATTTTACCTAACTTAATTTTAAATTTTGTAATCATGATTTTCTGTAACTTTTATTTTAATATTTTCATGAAGCTTAATCCAAGGCTACCCATTTTAAATAACAAATGATTATAGATTATCATGTTTCTGCCATTTTCAACTAAATTTCCTCCAAATTCAGTTTTGTAATTTCTCACTCCATAATTCACTCCCGGTTTTCCGGCTCCCATTAAATCCAACAATTGCAGATTATTTTTAATCCCGAACTCCATTGCGGCTATTACTGCCAGATGAGTTGGATATATTTTAGTGTGATAATTTCTTAGACCACAATAATATAGAGTACAAATAGATGTATTTGCATAATAGAGGCAAAAACTCCCCCCTATAATGTTTTGCTCATGTTTCACTATAAAGACTTTCCCAATTGGAGAATGATATAATTCGATAAAATACTTTAAATCAGGTAAAGGAAGATTAACTCTCATTTTATACAATTCCACCAATATAGAATAGAGAGTTTTTACTTCATCTATGCTGTCTGCATCTTTATAGGTAGCACCTTCCCTTTTGGAAAGTTTAATCTCTCTTTTTCGATTATATTTCATCTCATTCAACAAACCATCCAGGCTTTTTGCATTAAGTTTTATCTGAATGTTTAAATGAGGTTTATATATCCAGCCTTGATTTAAAAATGAATTTTGTAAAGAAGTATAATCATTTAGATTTCGAGTTTCTAGGTATATGACTTTATTTTTAAAAGTACTATTAATAAATCTTATTAGGGTCTCTAATTCTATTTCGCAGTTCCATGCAACTACTGGTCCGCCATAAATAATTGCCCTTCTTGAAAAGTAGCCCTTCAATCCCTTTTCTTTTTGGAGAGTAACAACACATAATGCTTTAAATTCGGTTAAATCCTTAATTGCAAATGCAATTGCAGTTTGATTTGGTATTTTATTAAATAAATCATAAAAACCTGGGGATTGGAAAGGAGAATTATATTGATTCCCTTTTATGAAGTCAATCCATTCTACCCTGTTTATTTCACGATCTATAATAATTTGCATATAGGAGGAGTCGAATATTTTATCACGTCTTGGGAAGAAAACTATTACACCTTAAGTTAAAAATAAACACTATTCCTTTTTGTGTAAATATTAACAAATACATATTATTCCTTAATTACCTCCATTTTATAAATCGATTGAGGTTTGTGAATAAATACTAGTTTTAATAATGGCCTTGTTATTTTAATAAATCTTGTGAAAAGAAGGTGATATGAAGGGTAATCTTTATATGATTTATTGGCGGCTTTCATCAATTTCTCAAAGTCAGTTTTGCTAAAATCCAGTTTTTTATTAACATAATCAATCATACTTTCTTTTTTGTCTAATCGATATGGCGGTTCGTTTAACAATAAAATTCCATCCTCTCTGCTTATTTCGCCTGAAAGTATCTGTGCTGATAATGAAATTTTTCTTTTATCAATTCCAAACTTCTCATATATCCAATAGCTAATGACAAATTTCGTGAAAATATTTTCATGATGATGCCCCCCATAATACTCCCAATTGTAAGTTTTCTGTAAAAATTCTTGTGCTTGTTTTTTTTTGTATTCAATAAAATAAAATGGGTAAATACTTTTTATACTTTTAATGAAACCATGGTAGAGTAGATTTAATAAAGTGTAGTTTGGATAAGTATTAAGCTTGGTATTACCATAGGAACGATGGATTGCTATAAGTTGCTTTCCGTCTCCATATGTCCATTCAGTTGGTTGTGTTCCTTCAGACCTGAAATCATTTCCTCGAAGGATAAATTTCACTTTTTCACGGCTTGCAATTTTATAAAGTACTGCTTTTATTGCTAAATCAGTCGGTAAATCGACCCACGGTAATCCGGCAATCATATAAGAACGTAAAAGATCCTTTATTTCTTCATAATTGATTACATAAGTTTCAAGATCAATATTCAAAGCTTCTGTCATTTTCCGTATGTTCCTGACAGAAATATCACTGTTCCACCCATTATCCAGATTTACCGCCAATGGACGTAATCCGGTCTGGCTTGCAAGATATAATAGAAAGCTGCTATCAGTTCCCCCACTCACTCCGATAATACAATCATATCTTTTTTTGAGTCCTTTTTCTTTAATCTTTTTGACTATCGAGGTCCATTCATTTTGACCCTTTTCACCACGAGGATAGGCCTCAACTAATCTGTCAAATAGTTTTGCATAATTTGATACCCCATCTTTATCAAAAACTATACCCGGGATGGATTCATCCCAAAGTCCCCTGGTGCATATTTGCCCTATTAAACTCATTGTACAGGTTGTAAAGTTTGTAATAATTCATTCTTATCCGGGTAATTTATCAGAACTGCATTTCTTGATCCGTGATATAAGAACATACTTCCGGCTGAGGCAGCGCTAGCCTTTGCCTGCGTGGTCACTTTTGACAGATCTGATAATTCTCCTGCTCCTCCGCAGGCGATGACAGGAATCCTTACCATTTCGGCAATATATCTTACCAGCTCCAAGTCATACCCTGACATTGTACCATCCCTGTCGATTGAATTTATAAAGAGTTCACCTGCCCCATTGTCTTCAAGAATTCTGACATGCTGTTCAATTTCAATGTCAACTTGTTTTGAACCATCATTTATATAAATTTTATATTTGCCTAGCAGATTTTTTTTTATGTCAATCCCGGCTACAATGCACTGGTTTCCAAACTGACGTGAAGCTTCTAAAATCAGTTCCGGGGTTTTAATACCGGACGTATTTAAAACAACTTTTTCTGCTCCGGCTGAAATCAACTGATGAATTTGTTTAATATTTGTAATTCCTCCTCCAACTGCAAATGGCATATACGCTTCTTCCCCGATTGATTTTACTAATTCAGATGATATGCAACGATTCTCAAGAGTTGCTGTGATATCGAGAAAAATCAATTCATCTGCTTCAAAATCGTTAAACAAATGAACGGCATTTATCGGGTCACCAATATACTTTGCCAGTTTTTTGTCAAATTTTATGGTCTTTACCAGACCTTTCCCCTTAAGTGTTAAGACGGGGATAATTCGGGGACGGAACATGAAATGATTGAGGTTGAGGTTAAGGCTGAGGTTGAGGTTTAAGAAACTTTTCCAAATGGACGAAACCAATTCATTAATATAATTTTGCTGGTTAGTAGTTTTCTAAATTAATGAAATTCTTCAGGATCCGAAGACCGGCTTTGTGACTTTTTTCAGGGTGAAACTGAAGACCATAAATATTCTCTTTCTGTATACCTGAATGGAATGTAACACCATATTCTGTTTTGCAGATTACATCAGCCAGATTATTGCAGATAACAGCATATGAATGCACAAAGTAAACCATCTCATTTTCACAATCGCTTAACAGGCCGGTAGGTGCACAATTGATAATGTTATTCCAGCCAATATGCGGAATTTTTAAGTTTTGAGGAATACCCAGATTTTTAAAATGTATTGTTTTAGCATCTATAAAAGCCAGGCCAGGCACTTCACCTTCTTCACTGTATGTTGTTAATAACTGCATACCAAGGCATATTCCTAAAATCGGTATCCTGTTTTCAATAACCTGTTGATGAATACTTTCGATGAATCCGGCAGATTTTAGATTAATCATGCCTTTTTTAAAATCCCCAACTCCGGGAAGGACAATTTTGTCGTACTTTTCAATCCCTGAAGGTGAATCAATGACACTGACTTCGGCGCCCACCCGCTTAAAAGCTTTATAAACCGAGTGGAGGTTCCCCATGCCATAATCGATGATCGCGATCATAAAAGGAAGTGCCTAAAGTTTGAAGTGCCTAAAGTACTTAGAGTGCTTAAAATATTTATCGTTTTAAAGCTGAGCTTATTGAGGTGAAGATTGCCAGTAATTCATTACCTTCAGCAAGAAGTTCTTCTGTTTTTTTATTATCGATCCAGCCAGTCATGCTGATTATCTCTAACCAATAAGCAGCTTCACTTGATTCACTTTCACATATTTTTATTTTGTTGTAGAAATCTGCTTTACTTCTCGATCTGTTTGCCTCTCTGTAATTCGCTCCAATACTTGTACCGGATTTTGTAAATTGATTCCTTACCACCTTACCTTCTGGTGTATTCGGCAATAAAGCTGATAGCTTAATTACGTTAATTGCAAACTTTTTAGTTCTTTCTTCTAATTGCTTACCAAACTCCTTATTATCCATTTTTTAACTTATAATTTTATGAACTCCAAGTACTTTAGGCACTCTAAGTACTCTAAGTACTTTAGGCACTCTAAGTACTCCAAGTACTCCAAGTACTCCAAGTACTCTAAGTACTTCTTCCCTAATCAATATATTGACGAAACCAGAGTTCCAGGTGTATCCACTTCCAGAAATCTACAGTCCCTTTTTTGGTCCTTTTATAATTTTCAAGTTGTGACTGACATTTTTTTACATTAAAATATCCCCTGTTTTTAAAGGATCCCGAGTATACCACTTCAGACAAAAGATTCAACAGATTTTCATCTTTGAACCATTCTTCTTCGGGTGTTGAAAATCCAATCTTATCTTTTCGCAACCTTATTTTTTCAGGGAGAATGCCTTTGAGGGAGTTTCTCATTATCGCCTTGGTATACCCGTTTTTAATATAGGCTGTGGAATCAAGGGAAAGTGTTTTTTCAACAAGATTATGATCCAAGAATGGGAATCTTGTTTCCAGCGAAAAATTCATGCCGTTTTTATCAGCCCAGAGCAGATGATGCTCAAATTTATATTCAAAATGTTTGATAAGAAACTCTTTCAGGTTTTTTGAATTATAGAATGAATCGAGAACAACATTATCAGAGTTATAATGCTGTTCATAAAAAGAATCATCAAGAGAAGTATGCCCTTTATAGTGCCTTAACAACCTGGGATAGATTGAAAAGGCAAAATATCTTAATGCGCGATCTGATTTTTGAAGTTTGGTATATTGGTATAATTCATTGAGCAGCTTACCCCATTTAAATTCTTTTAATAAATCGTGAAAATAATAACCATAAAAATAATGGTAGCCTGCAAGGATCTCGTCTGCTCCCTGTCCGTTTAATATTACTGTACAGTGGTTCTTTGCCAACTCCATTACCTTGTACTCTGCATAAACTGAGGTAGTAGGAACAGGCTCTGTAAGTGATGTTATAAATTTTTGAAGATCATAAACCAGAGAACTGCTGGTAGGATGAGTAAAGTGTCGGTTCAAATTGGCGCCAGAATATTCAGCAATGAATTCTGACTCATCGCCTTTCTGACCTTTTTCATAAACAGCAGAAAATGAATGTAATTCCTCACGTTGGTTATTTAACATGATTAAAGAAGTAATTGCAGAAGAATCCAGACCTCCGCTTAAACAGGTTCCAACGGGAACATCACTTCTTAACTGGAGTTTTACTGAATTTACCAACTCTGCTAAAAAATCGTTTTCATCAAATTTTGAACCTGAATACCTGTGGATATTTAAAGTAAGATCATACCATCTTTTTATCCGGGACTCTCCTCCTATAATTGAAACTGAATGACCATGGGGTAGCTTTTTAATATTACGAAAAAATGTCTTTTCAGTATGATTTGTCCGGTTAAAAACCAGGTAGTCAAAAATTATGGAGTCTTCAGCGCCTGCTTTGTCTTTCAACATACTTAGAATCGGAGGGATGTCAGAAGCAAAAACAAAAACATTATTATCCTGGTAATAATAGAAAGGTTTGATTCCGAACCGATCCCGTGCTCCAAAAACCTCCATTGTGAGAGTATCAAGAATCATAAACGCAAACATTCCATTTAACCGGTTCAGACAACTTTCACCCCATTTCAAAAATGAAGCCAGCAGAACTTCAGTATCGGTACTACTGACAAAACGATAAAATCCTTTTAGTTCTTCCCTGAGCTCGATATAGTTAAATATTTCCCCATTTAAAATAATTACATAACGACCATCATTCGAAACCATTGGCTGATGACCGGCAATGGATAAATCGAGGATACTTAATCTTACGAAACCAAATCCGATATTCTCTTTAGTAAAGACACCTTCATCATCAGGCCCGCGATGCTTCATTATACGCATCATCTCACGAAGGGATTCCTCTTGTACTGGCTTGTTATTAAAATTGATTATACCGCAAATTCCACACATAGTTTTTGTCGATTTATGATTATTGATTGCAAATGGTTGATAGGTTCACTCAAATCAACAATCATTATTCATCAATTTTTAATGCTTTTTTATAAACTTCTATTATTTTCGCTGTCACTGTCGCGGAATCAAGACCTAATTCTATAATCCTTTCTCTTCCCCTTGTATATCCATTTTCTTTACGATATTTAACAGCAAGTTTGACTTTCTCAATTAGATCACCAGGATCAAAGGTTGAAATATAGCAACCTTCCGTGTTTCCGATTACTTCAGAAACATCACCTACATCGGTACTCACAATTGGGCAATTGCATGCCATAGCTTCTTTGATAAACTGAGGAGATCCCTCTGAAATTGAAGTCATGAGCGCAACATCACAGGCGTTAAGAAGAAAATTAACCTGACTCCTGGAATATCCGTCAAGCTCAATTAAATTATATCCTGCTCCCAGGATCTCCATCGTTTTCCTGGCCAATGGATAGTTCTTTTCATAGTAATCGAACTTTGAGGAGAATAAAAGATTGATTTTATCTTCCGGCAAATTCATCATCCCAATCGCTGTTAGTTTTTCAACAGGGTAAAATACGTCTAAGTCAACACCACAAGGAATTACTGATATTTTTTTCTTAAGCAATAAGTTTCCCGACATTCTTTTATTTACAATTATTGAGTGCTTTGAAAGGATATGCGCAATTTGGGAAAGCAGACGGTTTTTCCTGAATACCCAAATGTCACTTCCATGGAATGTGCTTATCACAGGCACCTTTCTCTGAAGATTAGCCAATAATGCGGTAAGCCCATAATGTGCATGAATCAGATCAGGTTTTATTTTTTTAATTATTCTTCGTAAAGGTTTCAAATGCAAAAGATAACCAAGAAAACCTCTTTTTCTAATTTGAAACAAAGAAAATTCAATCCCCAATTTTGTTAAGTAATCTATTTGTTCTTTAATAAAAGGGCTTAAAATGCCCTGTGTTCCGCTACAAACGATGAGAACTTTTAATCCCATTATAACTGGTTTAAATTATTGTTTAAATTATTAAAAGTGAAAAACGAATCCAAAATATCAATTTGTCCCATTTTTCTTAAGTTTTAATAATTTCATCGCTACATTTTGTGGAAATATTGTAAGTAGAAAAAGGAAATAAGGAATGAGATTAAAAGTATTTCTTTTTATTACTTCGATAAGATTCTTTCTTGCCCTTATAGGTTGATAATTGTAAAAA
>JANXXP010000163.1 GCA_025350595.1 Bacteroidota bacterium | reverse complement strand
GTTCCGAGGATGACCTTAATACCAGCTTTTTGCATACGGTCAATGATCCGGTCCATCCAGGTAAATTCAAAACGGCCTTCTTCCGGTTCAAAAAGACTCCATGTCGATTCACCAAGACGAACAACTGATATTCCTGCATCCTTCATCAGCTGAACATCTTTTTCAAGCCTTTCATAAGGCATATACTCCTGATAGTATGCAACACCGTATAAAATTGTATTGAATTTTTGAGGTTGTGCATTGATGCCTGATAAAACAAGCATTAATAGCGAAATTGTTAGTAGTTGTCTGAAAGGATTATTCATAGTAGATTATGATTTTATTAAGTTTAATTGCCAAAAAAATTTCTGAAGAAATACAATTATAAAAATAAACATTTATCCCAGATGCTGTAAATAGTTTGACTTAGAATTCTGTCCTCTTAGTGAAAGATGTTAAATGGCGGCTATGATTCTGCCCACACGGTTGAAAATATCCTGTTCGATACTTTCACATTAAATGGGTACAGGTTACCAATCATGATCAACTTGGACTATACTTAAAACAAGTAAAAGACATAAAATTCAAATAAGACAGTACATAATATTTCAGTAAGATATCTTTTTAGCGTATATTCGGTCTGTGTTTATGATCTGATTGATTTGGAAATTCTGATTCTAGTTAATTATAAATTAAGATATTGAAGAGCTTCAATATTAATCTATGCATCTTCTAGAGAACGATCTTATTCAGAGAATAAAAAATGGAGAGCAAAGTTCAATTGTATTGCTGTTCAGAATGTATTATGCACCTTTATATACTTATGCCGCAGGTATGCTTAAAAGCAAAGAATCAGCAGAGGAAGTTGTTCAGGATACTTTTATAAAAATCTGGGAATCCAGGTCTCAAATAGAAATTGCATCCTCTTTAAGAGGGTATCTGTACAGATGTGTCCACAACAGGTGTCTGAATAATATTCGAGAAAATAAAAATACCAAAAATCTTTTTATTCCACTGGAGAAATTAAACCGGTTATCTGTATTTGAAACAGCTCCGGATATTATTGAATCCATTTTTTCGGAGGAAATGGAAAAATCACTGGCTGAAGCTGTTGCGTCACTACCTGAACAATGTCGTCAGATATTTTATCTATGCCGTTTTGAAGAATTGAGCTACCGGGAGATCTCGGTCAGACTAGGTATTTCTTTAAGTACAGTCAAAACACAGATGCAAAGAGCAATGTCCAAACTCGCCGGTGCATTAAAAAATCACCTCGCATTATAGGCAAACGTACAATATTCTGTAGACCGTTCCACTCAATTATGTGTCTTTAGTAATATAAATGCAGTATTATATATTGGTATGAAGGACGAAAAAAACCGGAATGACCTGATTGTCAGGTATCTTAGTAACGAATGCTCTCAGGAGGAAGTAAATGAATTGCTTTCATGGATAAAAGAATCTGTTGATAATGAAAGATATCTCAATGATTTCAGATATACATGGATAGCAAGTCATCAATTAAAACCTGTTGATTCTGGAAAAATCGAAGATGCAACAGTTGAATTCAGAAACAGGATCCTGAAGTCATTTAGAGATGAGAAAACTTATAAAAATTCATCGGTAGTAAATATTCTGAGAGTAGTATCAAAAAGATTCCTGAAATACGCGGCTATAGTCCTGACAGCATTTTTTCTAGGCATGCTGGCAAAGAGTTTTTTTGGAAACAAAATCCAATCGGGCAAAATCTCTGACTATAAATATTTCTCGTTTGAATCGCCTAAAGGATCAAGATCTATTGCAACACTTCCTGATGGAACAAAAGTCTGGTTAAATGCATCCAGTAAGATCAGTTATTCGCTGGATTATAACGTAGTTGAAAGAATCATTCTTCTAGAAGGAGAGGCTTATTTTGATGTTGCTACCAATCCTTCGAAACCATTTGTTGTCAAAGCCAGCAATCTTAATATAAAAGCATTTGGCACAATGTTTAATGTGAAAGCTTATCCTGAGGAAAACCAGGTTATAACTACCCTTCTTGAGGGTAAGGTAACAATAGAAGGTACTGATAAAACCAATAAGAAATTTTCCTTACAAATGGATCCCAATCAGTGTGTAACTTACAATACTGGAAATAAGTCTGTTGCTGACCCAAAACAAGAGGCAACCAATAAAAAAGTGGATAATATATCAGTAGACAAAGAAAAGTCTCCTTTAAAGCCCACTGTTATACCACTTGAAAAAAGAACATTGGTTGAGCCTGAGATAAATACCTCATGGAAAGACGAAAGGTGGATCATTGCAAATGAAGACCTCGAGAGTCTGTCGGTAATGCTCGAGAGGCGATTCAATGTCAATATACGCTTCATTGATGAAGAGTCAAAAGCATACCATTTTACAGGGATCATTGAGAATGAGACTATTGAACAGGTTTTGAAAATACTGAGTTTAACTGTTCCTGTAAAATATAATATTGATCGGAATAATGTTGAGCTTGTCCTGAACGATAAGCTTAAAAATACTTACATAAATGCCCTGAAATCAAACTCGTCTTTGAAACCTATATCTAACTAACCTATGAAACCATGAGACACAACACATCTTAAAAAAAAGAATTGGGACTTTGGCGAGCCCCAATCCAAAGAGTTTTTTTACGGAAAAACTTAGCAGTCTTATTCCATAATTTTTTTGTTAAACCCTTTCATTTTCAAAAGTATGAAAAAAAAGTGTTATTTGAATCTTTTAATCTTTTTTAAAGGATCAGAAAAAATATTCCTGATCATGAAACTAGCCATCCTATTAGTCTTCCTAACAGTCTTAAGCGCCTCAGCATCTGTGTATTCTCAGAATATCAAGATCGATTTGACTGTTGAAAAGAACACAATCCGCGAGGTATTTAAAATTATTGAATCCAAGAGTGAATTCCGGTTTTTCTACAGTGATGATTTCCGGGATCTTGACCGTGAGGTAACATTTACTGCAAAAGGTGAAAATATTGATGAGATATTGTCAACAATCCTGACTGAAAGTCTTGTAAATTACAAGATACTGGAAAACAATATCATAGTAATAACTCCTTTTAATTCCGAGCAGGATAGTAAAGTTACAGGTATTGTAAGAGATGCAAAAACAGGGGAGCCTCTTGCAGGAGTTAACGTGGTAATAGAAGGAACAACCACCGGTACATTGACAAACATCACAGGGCAATATTCTCTGGAAGGAGTAAAATCCGGGAGTGTTCTGGTGTTTTCATTTATAGGCTATCTGCCTCAAAAAGAGGTTGCAGGAAGCCGGATCGTTATTGATGTATCACTTGCTGAAGAATCTCAGATTCTGGATGAGGTAGTTGTAATCGGATATGGAACTGTTAAAAAGAGAGACCTCACAGGTTCAGTTGCATCAATCCAGACAAAAGATCTGGCAAATAGTGTCGTTGCCAATGTGGGTCAGATGATCCAGGGGAAAGCAGCCGGTGTGGAAATCTCCAGTACCAGCGGTGGGACCCCGGGCGCCGGAATGGATATTAAAATCAGGGGAACAACTACTCTTAATGGTACAGGTCCACTGACTATAATTGATGGAATGCCTGGTGATATCGATATGGTGACCCCTTCTGAAATTGAAAGTATTGATATCCTGAAGGATGCTTCATCAGCAGCCATCTATGGTTCACGCGGCGCAAACGGGGTAATTATTATTACCACAAAAAAAGGAAAGATAGGCGCACCCAAAGTGACCTATGACAGTTATTATGGGATATCAACTCCTGGCAAGAAACTGAAGGTACTTAACGCAAGTGACTATATTGATTTGCTTTTTAATATTCAGGGTGGCACATATGACAAAGCTTCAGGCCACTGGACTAATCCAGGAGGTTTGCCGGTTATTTTCAACGATGAGGCTCATGTACGTACCGACAGTGTAAATATGCAGGATGAAATATTCAGGAGAGCAACTGTTAACAGCCAGAATTTAAATGTATCAGGTGGTACCGATATAGCTAAATATCGTTTCTCAGCAAGCTATTTTGACCAGGGTTCTACACGTGGAAATTATAATTACACTCGATATAATTTCAAGTCAAGCATTGAGTTTAAAATCGGTAAGCACCTTGTTATTGGCAATAATACCATGTTCCGCTCAACAAAAACTAGTGGTCGCGACGCTGATATAGGAGGGGCATTAAGATGGGCGCCATACCAGCCGGTTTTCAGTAAAACCTCAACTAACCCGGGAAATTACTCCTTCATAACAAATGCAGGAAACCTTAATGATGCTATTAACCCGATGACACCACTGGCTTATAATAAGGACAACGGTTATGATAACAAGTTATTAATGCAATTATATGCTGAGGTATCTATCATCGAAGGCCTTAAGTTTCATTCGCAATTCCAATATGAGTACGACTCTTACCGTTATTTAAACTATCAGGAAAAAGATTATATAAACAACACGCAAAACGCTAATTATCTTGATGAAGGATATTCAGTCGGAATGTGGCCTAAATTTGAGAATTATCTTACTTTCAGCAAAGCAATTGGCGTGCATTCATTTACTTTAATGGGTGGAATAAGTTATGAAAAAGACTCAAACGGAAGAAGCATTTCAGTTAAAGGTACTGGATATGGCGGAGTTTCTATACCAATAAAAAAGGTTACTCTCGGAGGTAATCCTGCCACTGTAAATGGATCAGGAGTCTGGATGTCACCTACAATGTCTTACTTTGGACGTCTTAATTACAGCCTGATGGATCGTTATCTTCTTACTGCGAACTTCAGGGCAGATGCCTCATATAAGTTCGCACCTGCAAACAGGTGGGGCTATTTCCCATCTATTTCAGCTGCCTGGAAAATCAAGGAAGAAGCATTTCTCAGGGATGTTAATTTTATTTCGACTCTTAAACTGCGGGCAAGCTGGGGCAAGGCAGGTAACGACCAGATTAATGAATATGCTTATGTATCAAATGTTTATACAGGCGGCTACAGCGGAGGAGAGAATTTAATCGTTTATCCATTTGGAATTGATAATGCTCTTTTAAGCACAGCCTATGGCGCCACTGTTAATACGCTTCCTTCAACCAAAATCAGATGGGAAGAAACCACCACCAGAGGACTTGGAATTGATGCAGGTTTCGTTAATGATAAGCTAAATCTGACATTTGATTATTACAATAAAATTACCAACGGAATCCTGGTCCCTGTGCCGGTCCCTTTATCAACAGGTATTAATAACCCTGCCATAAAAAATGCAGCTTCAGTTTCAAATAAGGGAATTGATATGCAAATATCTTACAGGGGAAGTTTAGCAACAGGATTTGAATATAGTGCATCTTTGGTAGCCGGGTATAATAAAAACAATGTTGAATCATTGGGCGAGGGACAGCCAATTTATGCAAACTCCAATGGGGAAGTAGGTTTTATTAACAGGACAGAAGCAGGAAAACCAATCGGTTACTATTATGGATATAAAACAGACGGTATCCTCTTTACTCAGGTAGAAGCCGATGCTTATAATGCAAAATACGGAACTTCTTCCTCAGCAGGCGATTACAAATTTCTTGATGTCAATGGTGATAGTAAAATTTCTGATGCTGACCGGACAAATCTGGGCAACGCCATGCCATCCTGGACTTATGGTATGAACCTGTACTTTTCTTATAAAGGCTTTGATCTTCAATTGACAGGATCAGGAGTTTTTGGTTGCGAACTGGTAAACTATAACAGGGCTTACTGGCTCGAGGGCGGAGTTCGTCCTTTCAATGGTTCCACAACATTGCTTAACCGCTGGAGATACGACGGGGATACCGAGGCACAATTACCAGGGGTAGCAAAAACAGACCCTAATAAAAACACCAGGTTCTCTAATCGTTATATTGAAGACGCTTCATATACCAGACTTAAAACAATTACGCTGGGATACACTTTTAATAAGAAAGTGCTTGGAAACGTTTTCCAGTCGCTCCGGATTTACACTACACTTGAAAATGCCCTTCTCATAACCAAATACACAGGCTATGATCCCGAAGTTGGTGGTGGTACTGTTGGTCGCGGTATTGATTATCAGGGTATACCAATGCCAAAAAACTACCTTTTTGGTGTTCAATTAACTTTCTAACTTTCAAATAAAAAATATAGAATATGAAAAATAGATTCTTTTTTATATTGTTTGCATTGATCTTCATTATTCCATCATGTGAAGAAGATTTCATGGATATAAAGAATCCAAATGCCTTTGACGCAACGACGTTTTATGTGGATGCTACAAATTGTGAAAGATCGGTCGATGCGATATATACCGTTATGCTTCATAAGGGTTTGTTTTCACGCGATTGGTACTTTAATTTTGACCTGCTGGGTAATGAGGCTGGTCCGCTTGCTCCTCTTCAGGGTCCTATTGCTGAACTACCCCGAAGCGTTTACGATGCAACCAATGATCCGCTGTCTGCAATGTGGGACAGGTTATACCGTATGATACTTCGGGCAAATTACTCGATTGAGGTGGTTTCAAAGTGGGTACCCGACAAAGACGCTGATAAAGCGCTACAGGGACGTTATATAGGTGAAGCCAAATTCTTCCTTGGATTTGCATATTACCACCTGGCATCTCTTTGGGGCTCGGTTCCTCTTCGAAAGAATTTCACTGAAACCGCCGCAAATCCTAACTGTGTAAGATCATCGGCTCAGGATGTATTTGCCTTTGCAGAAAAAAATCTGATAGAAGCTGCTGCTGCATTACCTGACAGGTATGCTGACAAAGACAACGGTCGGGCTACCAAATGGGCTGCCAAGGCTTTTTTAGGCAAGCTTTATATTATGCAAGGCAACTGGACCTCAGGTCTGCCTGTTTTCAAAGATATCGTTGATAATGGCGGTTTTGAATTGGAAGCCGGTGTTAAAGGCTTCGAGAACGAATTCCTGGCTGTTAACCGCACCAGCAAGGAGACCATCTTCGATTGTAAATTTGCATGGTATGGCTGGGGTAATGGTAACATGTATCATATGTTCGACGGTACCGAACTTTGGGGAGGTAAGGGAGCTACTTCCGGGAGAGCAATGGAATATGGCTTTATGGACTGGGGAAACGTTAATATTACCAGTTCGGCAGTAAAAAAGTTCAAATATAATATCAATAGCACAACAGGTTATATCGACCCCAGAGCTGGCTACACATTCTATGGTGATGGCGGATATGGCGGCGACATGAATTGTTTAAGGGGACCTTACCCTTTCGATACCCCTGTTACTGATGCATTTGGAACTATTTCACCTGCCGGTTGGAGATGGAAAAAGTATCAGCAATATGAATATCAATTTTCTGAAAATGAACCAAAGAACGGAAAAGATGGCGGACCCGCATCTGAAATAAGCACTGTTATCACACGTCTAGCCGATGTAAAATTACTATACGCTGAGTG
This sequence comes from Bacteroidota bacterium, assembly GCA_025350595.1. Lineage (GTDB taxonomy): Bacteria > Bacteroidota > Bacteroidia > Bacteroidales > VadinHA17 > LD21. The sequence goes on along the minus strand of JANXXP010000163.1, from coordinate 1,391 downwards.
CCAGATACAAACAGGTGATTTATCAGGAGCGTTAACACAGATTAACGAAGTAAGGACAAGAGTTGGAGCTGTTGGATATGCTTCGCTTGGTGATAAGACACAAGGGATGTCGATTTTGAGGCATGAACGCGAATTGGAACTTTGCGGTGAACAGCAACGCTGGTTCGATCTTCTTCGCTGGGACAGGAATGGGAAAATATTCGATATGGCACAAATACTTAACAGTGAAAGGGAAAGCCAGGGTACTACAGGAGGGTTTACAGAGAAAAACCTTTTGTTACCAATTCCCCAGGCTGAGAAAGATATTAACAAACTATGCGAGGTGCCTAATGGGTGGAACTAAAAACCTTAACTAATTTTAAAAACAAAAGATATGAAGAAAATTTATATACTAGGGACACTGATTCTGGCAGTTGCAATTGTCACAAGCTGCACCAAGATCCCTAAAACTGAAAATCCGGATGCGAGTTTTACTGCAAATAAACTTGATGTTGATGGTAAAGTTATAGAAAGCAGTAATACGTCTCTTTCTGTCCAACTAATTGCTAAAACAATAAATGGAGTAGACCAGAAAGTAGCGCTTGTAGGTTTCGAATTTACCGGCAAAGCTGATCATGTAACTTTATGGACCGGCGATAGCGCGAAAGTGAGAGTTCCTACTAAGGTTGATGGAATTACCCTTCTTCCAACTGAATGGGGCTACCAGACAGCCGCTTCAGACTATGACAGATTCCTTGCCAACGATTTTGGTCAGAAAGGGGTCTTGTTGACCGATAATAAATTATCATATAAATATTGGAGGGCAGGAACATATAAAGCATATGTCATTGCCACCAATGCTGATGAGTATAGTTCCAACGGGTTAAAGAAAGATGTTAAATTTATTACCATCACTGTAACTCCATAAACTTTCCAGAATTTCGTTAGTTAATTTGAATAGTTTAAAAAAGGTGTTAAAGAGGTTGTCAAATCAGTAAAGGCAACCTCTTTTTCAATCAATAAATTAGAAACATGATACCTGAAAAAAAAAAGTACAGAGTTCAACTCCACATAACGCCATGGATGTTATCCATACTTCTAGTTTATATCTTTATTTTGCCTGTATACAGTCAGGAAAAGTCGCCGATAATAGTGTTGCATCCCCTTTCAATTGCTCATCCCTTTGACCATCTGGTAATCATCTGCCACTCGTCAGGTACGGTTTCAGTAACTGACGGAAAAGGAATCGAGTATCTTAATATGCAGGCAAAGGGCAGGCAGGATTTTCTTGCAGGCGGGGCTCCTGGGATACAGACAGCGAAATTATTTGATGCAAAAGGGAAACTTCTGGGAAGTTCATCATTTCGCATGGAGGCACAGACAAATATAACTGACGGAGGAAAAACTTCGGA
>JANXXP010000153.1 GCA_025350595.1 Bacteroidota bacterium | reverse complement strand
CTTTTACAGAAACGCCAAACCTTTGCTCTTCATCAATTATTAAAAGTCCAAGATCTTTGAATTTGACATCCTGCCCAACAAGTTTATGAGTGCCAATTATGATATCTATTTTACCTTCAACAAGCTGCTCAAGAATCTTCTTTTGTTCAGTGGGTTTTTTATACCGGCTTATATATTCAATATTACACGGGAATCCTTTTAATCTTGATGAAAAAGTCTTGTAGTGCTGAAGAGCAAGAATTGTCGTTGGAACAAGAACAGCTGTTTGTTTGCTATCGGTAGCCGATTTGAATGCTGCCCTGATCGCTATTTCAGTTTTCCCAAAACCAACATCTCCGCATATCAGCCGATCCATAGGATGTGCGGCTTCCATGTCCTGTTTTACAGCGATTGAAGCTGTAAGCTGATCAGGCGTATCCTCATATATAAATGATGCTTCGAGTTCTCTCTGCAGGTATGAATCGGGTGAAAAAGAAAACCCCGGTGAATCCATCCTTTTTGCATAAAGAATGATCAGATCTTTGGCAATATCCTTTACTCTGCTTTTTGTTGTTTGCTTCAGTTTCTGCCAGGCTCCTGAACCAAGTTTGTAAATTTTCGGTTCAGTACTATCTTTCCCTTTATATTTTGAGATACGGTGAAGTGAATGAATTCCGACATACAGAATGTCATTATCTCTGTAAACCAGTTTTATAGCTTCCTGTATTTTCCCGTTTACCTCAATTTTCTCCAATCCTCCAAACTTCCCGATACCATGATCAATATGTACGACATAATCTCCCGGGTTAAGTCCGGTAAGTTCTTTAACTGAGATACTCTCTTTTTTTGTAAAGTAACCTCTGATCCTGAATTTATGATACCTGTCAAAGATCTGGTGGTCAGTATATATCGAAATCTTAAGATCATGATCAGTAAATCCGTTGTGAAGATTAAGTAACAACGGATTAAAATGAACCTCCGGATTAATTTCTTTAAAGATATCCCTGAGTCTCTCAATCTGTGACTCGCTCTCAGAAACGATAAATGTAACATAACCTTCAAGGTCATTCGAAAGAAGTTTATCTGAAAGCAGCTCAAAATTTTTGTTAAAAACAGGCTGAGCTTCAGTACGGAATTCAAATCTGACTTCAGGTTCAAACATACTTTGTCTGCCAAACTCAAGCATTCTGAATCTCTGACAATGTTCGAGAAACTGATGTCCGGTCATAACAATCTCCTTCTTCTCAGAAATCTGACCTGATTCTTCCCTTTGGGTGGTTTGAAAGTAGATACTGTTAATCTTTTCCTTAATGTAATTGGTATCCTCTATCCATAACAGGGAAGAAGGGGGTAAAAAATCAGTGAAAGAGTCATTGATCTCTTCAATTGATAAATCCTGAATATTAGGGATTATTGCTACTTGTTTATGGATACTCACTGAAAGCTGATCATCAGTATTAAAGGATCTGATTGTTTCAACTTCTTCCCCGAAAAAGTCAATACGGTATGGAAGATCAGCTGAGTAAGAAAACACATCGGCTATGCTGCCTCTGATTGAATATTGTCCTGGTTCATAAACAAAATCAGTTCTGACAAAATTGTATTCATGAAGCATCTCCTCAAGAAATTCAAGTGAGATCTTATCCCCTTTACCTATATTGAATGTATTCTTTATAAGATTTTTTTTGCTCACCACCTTTTCCATCACCGACTCGGGGTAGGTAACAATTATACCCTTTCTTTTTCCGGTGGCAAGATGGTTCAGTACCTCAGTACGCAGGACAATATTTGCTGGTTCGGTTTGTTCATATTGAACAGATCGTTTGTAAGTGGACGGGAAAAAAAAGACAGAATCATCACCAAGAAGCGAAACCAGATCATTATAGAAATAGGCAGCATCCTCTTTTTCCGGAATTATAACCACATGAGTAGTTCGAGTCTTATTGAAAACCAATGAAAGGATTAAAGATCTTGATGAACCGGAGAGTCCTTCCAAACGAATTTTTCCGGTTCCATCGGAGTTCACTGTTTCGATCAGACCTGCAAGAAGCGGATGTTTGGCATATTGCTCTGTTATCTGGTTTTCTTTCATATTAAGTATTTCGACGGCAAATTTACTAAAATGTATCTCAACTGAGTTGTTTGCAGATGGAATTGCATTATGAAAGCGAAATGCTAATTTTAGGGCAAATTAGAATTTATGAAGGTTTATAAGTTTGGAGGCGCATCAGTGAAGGATGCAGCCGGTATCAGGAATCTTTCCAATATTGTTTCGAAAAGTGAAGATAATCTTGTGATTGTAGTTTCTGCTTTTGGAAAAACGACCAATTCACTTCAGAATGTTCTCAAATTATGGCTGGCAGGCGAGGAGGCTTATAAGATTTTTTTGGATGAGATATATAAATACCACTTATCTGTTAGCGCTGAACTTTTTACTGATCTTAAGACGGCGGATAAAATTGATATTTATTTTGATAGGCTCAGAGTATATTTACAATCGAAAAGGAAGGGCTTATATGATTTTGAGTATGACCAAATTGTTTCGTATGGCGAAATATGGTCAACAATTATTGTTGCTGAGTATCTGAAAACTGTATTTTCAGATGTCGAATGGATTGATATCCGTGAAAACCTGATAACCGATGGCCGGTTTCGTGATGCAAATGTTTTATGGAATGAGAGTTCCGGCAGGTTACTACAAAAAATAGACTTCAAAAAGAACCGGATTTACGTTACTCAGGGTTTTATAGCTGGTACAGTCGCAGGTCAGACGACAACTCTTGGGAGGGAAGGATCAGATTATTCGGCAGCTATACTTGCTAATATCCTTGATGCTGAATGTGTTATGGTTTGGAAAGACGTTCCGGGGATCATGAATTCTGACCCGAAATGGCTTGATGATGCTCAGAAGCTCGATGAGATTTCGTACAGGGAGGCAGTTGAAATGACATTTTCAGGTGCCAAAGTTATTCATCCTAAAACCATTAAACCTCTTCATAATAAAAATATCGCGTTGTATGTGCGATCATTTCTTAATCCTGCAGAGCAAGGCACTGTTATCAAGTCAGATGCAACACTTAAAAAGATTCTCCCTGTATACATTAAGAAGGAAGATCAGATACTTATCTCAATTCTTCCAAAAGATTTCTCTTTTGTAATAGGAGACAATCTGAGCAGGATTTTTCATTCTTTTATGGTACATGGCATTAAAGTTAACCTGGTGGAGGCAAGCGCAATAAGTCTTGATGTTTGTGTTGACGATGAAAGACCAAAAGTAGATGCCCTTATTGCAGATCTGAAAACTGAATTTTCGGTGGTTTATAACGAGAATGTGGAGATGCTTTCAGTTAGACACTATACCTCAGAATCAATTGCAAGGATAACCTCCGGCAGGGAAATTTTACTTGAACAGCGAACGAGGAGTACTGTAAGGTTTGTAGTCAGGCAAATATAAAGGTGTCTTCTTCCGCTATTCTGAAATTTGAATAAAGGATTGCTTCTTCCTCCTTCGTCGTCCTCGCAATGACAGTTAAGTAATAGGACAACGAGTCATTGCGAGGAGCAAAGCTACGAAGCAATCCTTCAATCCCCAACAGAAATTTTCTAAAAAAACCTTCAATCATCTATCGAAAAGCAGTCGTTGACCTCTGTAGGCCTCATTAATTACCCCATTATCATAAACAATAGTCCCATTCACAATTGTCTTTACAACCATTGATTTGAAAGTTGATCCTTCAAAAGGTGACCAGCCGCATTTATATAGTATATTTTCTTTTGAAACAGTCCATGGTTTGTCAGGATTTATGAGACACAGGTCAGCTTTATAACCTTCCCGTATAAATCCTCTGTCTTTAATATTGAACAGGATGGCAGGGTTATGGCACATCATTTCCACGATTTTTTCGATTTTGAAAGTTTTCCTGTGCCAGAGTTCCAGCATTACAACGAGAGAATGTTGAACAAGCGGGATCCCTGAAGGGGCCTTGAAATAGCTGTTTCTCTTTTCCTCAAGAGTATGCGGAGCATTGTCAGATCCTATATTATCAATCAGGTTATTATTTACTGCGTGTATCAGTTCATCCCTGTCGAATCTTGTTTTAATGGCAGGATTACATTTAATAAGGGTTCCGAGGTCATTATACGAAAAATCATCAAACCATAAATAGTTGGCACAGACTTCTCCGGTAATTCTTTTCTGATTTAATGGAAGATCATTGCTTAAAAGTTTAATCTCATCTGCTGTTGAAATATGAAGAATGTGCAGTCTGGTACTATATTCTCTTGCGAGCTTAACCGCATTTTCGGATGAAAGGAAGCAAGCTTCACGGCTCCTGATAACTGAGTGCATATTAACCGGGACATTTTCTCCGAATTCGGACCTGAATTTCTCACTGTTTTTTCTGATGATAACTTCATCTTCGCAGTGAGCTGTTATTGGAAGTAATGCTTTTGAGAACAGTTCCTGTAAAGCAATTTTACTATCAACCAGCATATTACCAGTTGAAGACCCCATAAATAATTTTATTCCGCATACAGAATTCGGGTCAGCCTTCATCACATCATTCAGGTTCGTGTTTGTTGCACCTATATAAAAGGAATAGTTAATAAGAGATTTTTCAGACCCTAAAAAGTATTTATCATTTAGAGTTTCTATTGTCACAGCCTGAGGAATGGTATTAGGCATATCCATAAAGGAAGTAATTCCTCCGGCTGCTGCAGCTCTGGTTTCAGTGAAAATGTCACCTTTATGGGTTAGTCCGGGCTCTCTGAAGTGCACATGATCGTCGATTACCCCGGGTACGAGTAATAATCCTTTTGCGTTAATTGTTTTGGTCCCGGCAGGAATAGTTATCGGATCGATGTCTCCTATTGCAGCTATGATCTCATCTTTGATCAATAAGTCTCCTATGAAGTTCTTTCCTTCATTGATGATTGTTGCGTTTTGAATTAAAGTGGAGCCCATATATATAAGGTATCCTACTCCCTGGGATATTTAGTAAACATGCTTCTGAGTTTCATTCTGAGTACTCCCCATAAAGCTTCATTGAAAATTCCTCCTGACATTTTGGAAGCCCCCAGTTTTCTGTCCGTGAAAATAATCGGAACCTCTATTATTTTATAACCAAGCTTCCAGGCAATAAATTTCATTTCTATCTGGAAGCCATACCCCACGGATCTTATATGTTCAGGTTTAATATTTTCGAGAACCTCTCTTTTGTAACATTTAAAACCTGCAGTAGTATCCATAACTCTCATACCGGTAACTATTCTTACATATATAGATGCCCCGTAGGACATAAGTACTCTTGTGAGAGGCCAGTTTACCACGTTTACACCGCTGATATATCTTGAACCTATTGCAACATCAGCTCCCTCATCTTCGCAGGCTTTATATAATCTGACCAGGTCTTTCGGGTCGTGTGAGAAGTCAGCATCCATTTCAAAGATATGTTTATAGTTCTTCCCAAGGGCCCACTTGAATCCTGTAATATATGCGGTGCCTAATCCCAGTTTGCCGGGTCTTTCTAAAATATGGAGATTAGGGAAGGAAGGTTGAAGGCTTTTAACTATATCTGCAGTGCCGTCAGGGGAGTTATCGTCGATAATAAGTATGTCGAAAGGGATGCTGAGAGAAAATATGGCTTTTATAATAGCCTCAATATTTTCTCTTTCCTTGAATGTTGGAATAATTACAATGTTCGACATATCAGATAAATATTTACGAAAATAGTACTTTTCATCAGATGGACATTTAAACCTTAAGAATTATTTCAAAAAATACCTGAAAAAAAAACTCAATTTCTTTGGAAGAAATAATTGAAGCATTATCTTTGTCGTCCCAAACAAAAAGGGATTCTCGGGAGCGAGAGCAAAACGAGGGTATCAGTTCTTTGAAATTATGAAGTAAACAACCAGGCGAGATATGAAAAGTCTCGTCAAAAAAACTTGTTAGTATTTTTGAATAGAGTCTTAGGATTAATTTTTGTAAAGAGATTTAAAGGAATAATTTTTACAATGAAGAGTTT
>JANXXP010000135.1 GCA_025350595.1 Bacteroidota bacterium | reverse complement strand
TATCCGATACAATTACCCCGGGTGAAGTAACGATAACTGCAAAAAGGCAGGATGCACCTGAATCTCCACGGGAAAGAAGTAGAAGATATCTTATGGGAACACCGGATAGAGAAGTAGAAATTACACCAACTTTAGAGTCATATCCTAACGCCTATATGCTAGTTAAAAACCGATATTGTTCATCCTTTCATCTGGTTGGAGCGGCTGGATTAGATAGGAGTGAGTGGCTTGACCCGGGCATGCATAATCCAATGTTTCTGATTGATGGCGAGTATGCATCACAGGGAGAAGTAGAAGCTTTACCATTAAAGTGGGTAAAAAGGATTGACATTATGGATAATCCAAATTCATATGCATTATGGATAAACAGAATGATTGCGATTGGAAGTGATTCTACTAGCGGACAAGCTGACGGAGTAGTTTCAATTATATTAAGAGACGAGTCTGAGATCGAAAGGGTGAGGCCAATGCATTCTTCGGGTATGAAATTTTCAGGGTACAATGAACCACGCATTTTTTATTCCCCGAAACATCATACTTCCTTAGAGAAAGATTATAAACCTGATCTCAGGACGACCTTATTCTGGGAGCCCAATATAGTTGTGGAATATGGCAAAGAGATCTTCCTTAATTATTATAATGCAGATAATTCATCAAATGTGAGTATTGCTGTCGAAGGAATAACATCGAACGGAATTCCTGTGACAGGGAAAGCAGAATATGAAGTGAAAAATTAGAAAAACATATAAAATGAATTAAATACCGTCCTATGTTGTTCGGCCAATGCTTTTGTCTAACTTTCATTTCTTTTATCATTTTAAGGCTAAACAAAATTTAGATGATGCAGATAAAAAATGTAAAAATTCTGCTTTTTTTCAGACTAATTTTCAGTTGAATAAGCGTTTTCTGAAAAAGAACAGGGGAGTGGATGAGTTAGTTGTACCTGTGGGCGGGGGTGCCTCACTGCGTTCGGCCGTCCCTTAGTTCCAGTCCTGCAAATATAAAACAACTACCATGCTGCGCATGGTTTTTTGTTTTTATATAGCCATTTTGAAAGCGAGCTTTCAACGGGTTATATAAAAACAAAACCCCTGCCGGGGTAGTTGTTTTATGCTTGATCGTGGAGCTGGCGGGAGTCGAACCCGCGTCCAAACACGGAAGTCATACGCTTTCTACATGCTTATTCCTGCTTGATTTTCGTGACCTGTCAGCTGCAGAACAACCTAACCTGCCCTTATTTCCTGTTTGTTTCGCCGTCGGGTCGGAACAACCTTCAGACTAGCCCCGGATTGCGTGCGTCTCCGTGTCGGGTTGGATCAGGGCATGACCGCCCGGGAAACGTCTCGTCCCAACACATGTGCCGGGAGATTATGCCTTTCGGCGTAAAGTGCTTAAGCTACTGTTATTCGCTTATGCTGCGAGAGCGTAATTGTTTTCGCCTTTTATTGTTTTGTAACTCGGTTTAAGGAACGCGTTACCACACCCTGCATGCTTACATAACACCCCTCATGCTGTCAAAACCAAGTCAGCCCCGGTGATATGTGAGGCAAAGATAGTAAAAAAAGTTGGAAGACGGAAGACGGAAGATGGAAGACCCAAAGGAAATCCGTTATCTCAAATCCGAAATGTTAAAAGACCTTAAACTTCCCAGCCTTTTGCCTTTCGCCTTTTGCCTTTCACCTTTATTTCATATCTTCACCTCTGCAATAGTAACAGTCAGTTATTAAAAGCTTATTGCCCCTAAATCCCCTGAAAGGGACTTTTGAAGTACATAGATTTTTAGCTTTTCCCTTTAGGGTGAAGGGCAAAAAAAGCTAAAAATCTGTTTATTAGGGTTTTTTTAGCTGATTCTTGTACTGAAGTTTATAATATGGAAAAGACATTAAGAGTTGGCATTCTGCGTGAGACAAGAAATCCGCCTGACAGGAGGGTGCCTCTTACACCACCCCAGATAATACTACTCGAAGAGACCTATCCGAATGTGGAATTCTTCGTTCAGCCAAGCGATTACCGTTGCTATGCAAATGAAGAATATGAATACCTGGACATACCTATGAGAGAAGATCTTCGCGATTGCGATATTCTTATGGGGGTGAAGGAGGTTGATAAACGTACATTTATCCCCGGGAAAACCTATATGTTCTTTGCTCATGTTGCAAAGAAACAGCCCCATAACCAGGAGATGTTCAGAGAGATGGCCGATAAGAATATCAGCTTCATTGATTATGAGTACCTAACAACAGATAATGGGCAGCGTGTCGTAGCTTTTGGCCGCCATGCCGGGATAGTTGGGGCATATAACGGATTAAGAGCCAGAGGTATAAAGACCAATAAGTTCAAATTAAAACCTGCTTACCAATGCCGCGACCTCGATGAGATGTGGGCCGGCCTAAGACTTATTGAACTAAAACCCGGATTAAAAATTCTTGTTACCGGTGATGGCCGCGTTTCACAGGGGGCAATGGAGACCTTAAGAGTCGCCAACATTGAACAGGTTAACCCCGAAGATTACCTTAAAAGGACCTTTGATGTACCTGTCTTTTGTCAGATAGGACCAGAACATTACACAAGACATAGAGAAGGGAAAAAGTTTTCTTTCAGCCATTTTACTAAATTCCCGCAGGAATATGAATCAACATTCCATCCTTATACAACTGTAACCGATATTTTAATTACGGGTCATTTCTGGGATCCGCGTTCTCCGATATTCTTCAATAAAGAGGATATGAAAAAGCCTGAATTCCGAATAAATGTAATCGCTGATATAAGTTGTGATATTAACGGACCCATCCCATCTACGATAAGAGCTACAACAATCTCCGATCCATTTTATGCATATAATCCATATCTGGAAGTTGAAGAAGTCGCCTTCTCCAGATTAACAAACGTCACAGTAATGTCAATCGATAATCTGCCGGGTGAATTACCGCGCGATGCTTCCCTTGAGTTTGGCAAGCAAATGATTAGTAGCGTATTGCATGATTTGTTAACAGGAATTGAAAGCCCTATGATTCAGAAGGCAAGGATTCTTGAAAATGGAAAACTTACTCCGGGATATGCTTATCTTAATAACTATCTGAATGGAAAATAGTGGCTCACGACGCACGACGAACGATAAACGGCCTATGGATTTTTGGTTTCCTTGTGTCGTGCGTCCTGTGTCGGGCATCATTCTTAATACACCTTACACCCTAAACCTTAATATATTATGCAAAAAACCTTATGCCTGTTTCTAATCTTGATTTCTTTTCAGCTCCGGGCCCAGCAGGATGTTGCTCCTGTAGTTGGAGTGAGTGATAAACGAGTTGAAATATACGGACTGAAAAATGCCCGTGTTGTGGTTGACTATCAAACCACTCTTGAGAATACCGATATTCTCATCTCAAAGGGAAGAATCGAAGCTATCGGTTCTAACCTTACTTTTCCAAAAGGTACTGTCATTTTCGATCTGACTGGAAAAACAGTATATCCTTCTTTCATTGATGTTTATGCTGGAAACTATGGTGTCAAAGTGCAGACAAGTGCTGCAGACGTAAATCCATATGCTGCTTTTATGGCCCAGCCAACAGGCAGAGCTGGTAATCAGGTAGCAACTCCTGAAGCCAGGATAGCCGATTACTGGAACGATGGGATAAATGCTTCATTTGATGTTTCATCTGAATTTATTCCCGATACCAAAACAGGAGCAGAATATCGTCAGGCAGGTTTCGGAGCAGTGGTTACTTTTAAAGCCGATGGCATTGCGCGAGGAACATCAGCTCTTGTAAGTACAGGCGATGGAAAAGCTAATAATGTAATTCTTAAAAATAAAACATCTGCTAATTACTCAATATCAAGAGGCCGTTCATCAGATCTTTATCCTGCTGCTCAGTTTGGTATAATTGCTTTATTGCGTCAGGTAAATTATGATGCACAGTGGTACAAACAACTTCCTGCAGGCTATTTTCACGATGACGGTTTGGAGGCTTATACTTCAAATCTTAGTTTACCGCAGATTTTCGAGGTGACAAATAAACTCGAAGTGCTCAGAGCTGATAAGATAGGGAAGGAGTTTGGGATCAACTATATAATTAAAGGAAGCGGTGATGAATATCAGACCTTGAATGATATTAAAAAAGCCGGGAATAAATTGATTATCCCCGTAAACTTCCCTGAGGCACCAGATGTAAAAGATCCTTATGATGCAGCTTCTGTGACATATACAACTCTTAAGCATTATGAGCTTGCTCCATCGAATCTGTCAAGGGTTTCTGCTGCTGGTCTGACCTATGCAATTACATCTTCTGATCTGAAAGTGAGGACAACTTTTCTTACCAACCTCCGGAAAGCGATTAAATATGGGTTGCCTGAGGCAGAAGCATTGAAAGCGCTTACAACTACTCCTGCAAATATGATTGGAGCTTCAGACCTGGTAGGTGCCGTCAAAAAAAATATGATAGCAAATCTGCTGGTAACCTCCACCAATATTTTCAGCGACGACTGCGTTGTTTATGAAAACTGGGTACAGGGAACTCCTTACAGATTTGTTGACATCAGAATAAAAGATCTGAGAGGAACTTATTCTTTGAATCTTGATACCTTAAAATTTAAACTTGCTCTCTCAGGTACTTTTGATAAGCCAGCTATCAAGCTTAGTGTTGATTCCTCAGAAGTCAGAGGTGCAACCTTTACCCAGGAAAAAGATATCGTCAGCATAAATTTTGAGAGATCAAAAGTCCGCTATCGCTTATCAGGCTACCTGAACGGAAAGGACCTTGAAGGTAAAGGTCAGATGGATAACGGCAAGTGGATCAGCTGGAAAGCAACTTATTCAGGTGCTGCACCTGAGGCTGAAGCCAGACCAAAAAAGCAAACTCCGATACCTGAATTGGGTAAAGTGATTTATCCTTTTACAGCTTATGGCTGGACAGAACTTCCAAAACAAGAGGATGTCCTGTTCAAAAATGCTACTGTATGGACCAGCGAAAAGGAAGGAAAACTTCTGAATACAGATGTTCTTGTACAAAAAGGAAAAATTGCAAAAATCGGAAAGAACCTTACAGCTTCTGAGGGTGTCAGAACTATTGACGCCACCGGAATGCATCTGACTCCGGGTATCATTGATGAGCATTCACATATTGCTATGGATGGTACAAATGAGATGGGTCAGGCAATAACATCCGAAGTTAGAGTTGGCGATATTGTTGATCCTGAAGATCAGAGTATCTACAGACAGCTTTCAGGAGGGGTGACCTTGTCTCATGTACTTCATGGTTCGGCAAACCCAATTGGCGGGCAATCAATTTTGATAAAGGAACGCTGGGGCCATAATGCTGAAGAATTAAAAGTTGAAAACCAGGTCGGATTTCTGAAACATGCTCTTGGAGAGAATGTTAAACGCTCAACTAATCGTTATCCCAACTCACGTATGGGCGTCGAACAAATTATCAGGGATGCGTATAACAGGGCAATAGATTATAATAACTTATGGATAGCATGGAATGCTTTGAAACCTGCTGAAAGGATTGGAAAAATTCCTCCAAGACGCGACCTGGAGCTTGATCCGATTGTTGATGTTCTGGAAAAGAGAAGTTTTATAGAATGTCACACCTACGTTCAGTCTGAAGGAACAATGATAATGAATCTTGCAAAAGACTTTGGTGTAAAAGTAAATTCTCTTATACATTTTAATGAAGGTTATAAAATTGCAGATCAGATTGCGGCAAACGGAACTGCGGCTTCGGTCTTCTCAGACTGGTGGGATTATAAATATGAAGTGTATGAGGGTATAGCCTATAATGCGGCCATGCTGATTAGCCAGGGTGTTCTAGTCTGTATAAATTCAGATGATGCCGAGATGGGGAGGAGACTGAATCAGGAAGCAGCAAAGATTATGAAGTATGGAGGCATAAATGAAACTGAAGCTCTTAAGCTTGTAACAATCAATCCGGCTATCATGCTTCACCTTGGAGAAAGGACAGGCAGTATTAAAGTCGGGAAAGATGCTGACCTGGTATTATGGACAGATTATCCTCTTTCAATATATGCACGTGCCAGCAAAACTATGGTCGACGGCACTTTCTACTTCGATGAGCAGACTGATACGAAGATGAAAGAACAGATCGACAGTGAACGTAACAGGATTATTGCAAACATCCTACGTGAAACCCCTGCATCTACAAGTTCGACAACTCCAAATTTTCCTAGACGATGACAAAAAATATATATATTTCAGTATTGCTGATACTTGGTTACATATTTCAGGTAACAGCACAAAGTCCGGTTGTTGCTCCGGCACAGAAAAAACCTGTTATGCTGACAGGAGGAACTATTCATACCGGTACGGGTGAAGTAATAGAAAACGGAACTATTCTCTTTACAGCTGGTAAAATTACTTCTGTTGGAAAATCATCAGACCTTAAAGCCGACAAAGCAGGTTATGAAGTAATAGACGTAACTGGAAAACAGGTATACCCCGGATTGATATTTCCAAATACCAGCATCGGACTGATTGAAATCGGAAGTGGGGTAGAGGTAGCAACCGATAACAGGGAAATTGGCGATCTGAATCCTAATGTCAGGGCAATTGCAGCTTATAATACCGATTCTCACATCATTCCGGTTATAAGGTCGAATGGTGTACTTCTTGCTCAGATTGTACCAGTTGGCACTTTGCTTCCCGGAACTTCAAGTGTTGTTCAGCTTGATGCCTGGAACTGGCAGGACGCAGCATATAAGATAGATAACGGCATCCAGATGGGCTGGCCCAGAAAATCCTCTTTCGGCGGAAGGAGAGGAGGGGGAGGTGAGTTTACTATGGCTGCAGCAGCAGGGACAGGAGCTTATGATAAGAATGTAGAATTACTGGAGAAAATATTTTCTGATGCTGTCGCTTATGTCGCAGTTGAAAAGCCTAAAGATGTTAACCTCCGGCTAGAAGCGCTCAGGGGATTGTTCGACGGTACTAAAACTTTATTTATCAGCTCATCAGAAGCAAAAGGTATCATTGCAGCTATCTCCTTTGGAAAGAGGTATGGTGTTAAGAAAATGGTTCTCGTCGGAGCTGATGAGACAGCATGGGTGGTGAGGGACTTTCTTAAAGAGAATAATATCCCGGTCCTTCTGGCTAATCCACTCAGCCTTCCGAAATATGATTACAGCGACACTAAACTCCCTTTCAAACTTGCAGCAATGTTTAAGAAAGAGGGTATACTGGTTGGATTGACATACTCATCTCAAGCTTATGGGAATCTTCCTTTTGCAGCAGGAGAGACTGTTGCTTACGGACTCACAAAAGAGGAAGCTCTGCAGACCATTACTTTAAACAGTGCAAAAATTCTGGGTATCGATGATAAAACAGGATCGATTGAGGTTGGAAAAGATGCAAACCTTGTCGTTTCAACGGGTGACATTCTCGATATGTCAACCAATAATATAGAATTGGCATTTATTACAGGAAGAAATATCAGTCTGGATAATAAACACAAACAACTTTACAGGCGATTCCAGGCAAAATATGATAATATGAAGGCTATAAAATAATGAAAATAATATCACTTGGTCCTGCTCATCCTTACAGAGGAGGACCGGCTACTTTTAACGATCGGCTTGCGCAACAGTTTATATCTGAAGGACATGTAAATGATATTGTCACTTTCAGTTTACAGTATCCACGACTGCTTTTTCCGGGAAAGACTCAATACACTGATGGTCCGGCACCTGAGGGTGTTAATATAACACGCAGACTAAATTCAGTTAATCCATTTAACTGGATTAAGACGGGTCTGAAAATAAAATGGCAAAAGCCTGATCTTCTGTTATTAAGATTCTGGCTTCCTTTTCTGGGTCCTTCATTAGGAACTGTCGCACGAATAGTAAAGTCAAATAAGCATACAAAGGTAATCTGCATTTTTGATAATGTGGTCCCTCATGAAAAACGGGCAGGAGACAAAATACTGACAAGGTACCTTACTTTTAGCATTGACGGTGCAATTGTGATGTCGCAAACAGTCATGTACGATCTTAAGATATTCAGGAACAACATTCCGGTAAAACTTAGCCCTCATCCTCTTTTCGATAATTACGGAAAAAAAGTCAGCCGTGAGGACGCACTGAAATCACTTGGACTTGATTCCGGCAATTCATATTTATTGTTCTTCGGATTTATCAGAGCATATAAAGGGCTCGACCTTCTGATTGAGGCATTCTCTGATAAAAGGTTGAGAAACAGGAAGCTGAAACTTATAATTGCCGGTGAATTCTATGAGGATGATGCTCCATACAGAGAGCTTACTAAAAAGTACAACCTTGAAAAAGATATCATTTTTCATGATCATTTTATAAAAGACAGTGATATTCCGCTTTTCTTCGGTGCTGCTGATCTGGTTGTTCAGCCATATAAAACAGCTACACAGAGTGGAGTGACACAAATCGCTTTTAACTTCGAAAAACCCATGCTTGTTACTGATGTTGGTGGCTTACGGGAGATTGTACCCGATGGGAAATGTGGTTACGTGGTCAAACCTGAATCAAAATATATTGCTGATGCTATTGTCGACTACTTTGATAATAAGCGGGAGGCACATTTTACGGAAGGTGTTAAACGTGAAAAGGAAAAGTTCGCATGGGATAAGATGACAGGGTCGATTATTGAGGTTTATAAGTTGACCTTATCCCTTATGAGATAACTATTCCGCTCAGACGAATTCCTGTTTACCAATTCACCCAGGAAGCCGGTTAAAAAGAGAAACGATCCTATAATCATAACTGTCAGTGCAATGAAGAAGTATGCGCTGGTGGTTACCAAAGGAGCCCGCAGGTGATTGCTTATGAAAACAAGTTTTTTTACCCCAAGGTACCCAGCCATAAGGAAACCTATCATAAACATGATGGTTCCCAGTGATCCGAAAAGATGCATCGGACTCTTTCCAAAACGTGTTATAAAACTGATTGTCAACAGATCAAGATATCCTTTTACAAACCTGTCGAGTCCGTATTTTGTTACACCATATTTTCTTGACTGGTGTTCAACGACCTTTTCTCCTATTTTCTTAAAGCCGGCTTCTTTGGCAAGCATTGGAATATACCTGTGCATTTCACCAAACACCTCAATACTCTTTACCACTTCCTGACGGTATGCTTTTAATCCGCAGTTAAAGTCGTGAAGTCTAATCCCTGATGACCATCTTGCGGTACCATTATAAAACCTGCTGGTAACCCGTTTGACAAAAGGATCGTATCGTTTCTTCTTCCAGCCTGATACAAGATCATACCCTTCATCTTTTATCATCCTTACAAGTTCAGGGATCTCTTCTGGGCTGTCCTGCAAATCGGAATCCATAGTAATAACAACATCACCGCTTGCCTCCTGGAAGCCTGTATGCAAGGCTGCAGCCTTGCCATAGTTTCTTCTGAAACGGAAACCTTTTACAGAAGGTTTCATTATAGCAATCGACATTATTTTACTCCATGATGAATCCGAACTCCCATCATCAACGAAAATGATTTCATAAGAGAGTTTGTCTTTTGTACAAACCCTCTCAATCCATTCTGCCAGTTCAGGAATGGATTCCTCTTCATTATAAACGGGAACAATAACCGAAAGATCCATCAGTTTCAAGATCAGATTAGTTCTGGGGTGTGTCAATCAGTGGATTGCTCTCTCTTTTGACAAAAATACTGACTATTAGCGAAATAATTGTACCTCCGATCATAGTTCCGAATAAGCCAAATATTGCAGTGAATGCTGGTTTCATCATTTTTGATGTGAAGGACATCGCGGAATCAATTTGTTCCTGTGACAACCCTTTACCAGCCATTTTTGATTCAGCAACTGCAAGAGCTTTTTTCATTAACCCCGGGTCAATTACTGTATAGAGGAGATATCCGAATATAGCCATGATTATTGCATAATATAAGTAGATTATAACACCTGCGCCAACTGATTGTCCGTAGGTAATCTGACCATGGCGGAAATTATCCCTGTATGATTTCAGAAGAAAGAAGAGTACAACTAACTGAATAACCATACCTACATATCCCTGATAGGAATTAAATGTAAGGTCAAGAAAATAAATAATCAGAGTGTATACAATACCAACAGCGCCTAAGATAATACCATTAGTAAAATTTGTTTTCCAGGCATTGACTTCTTGTTCCATGATTTAAGTTATTAGAGTTTAAGTTATATCAATTGACTAACAACAAATATAATGTAAAATTGGAAATCTGAGCCATTGATAAAATGGAATTATTATTTTGCTTACTCCTATAATTGTTGTACTTTTGCACAGGGTAAGTCTTATACGACCAGCTCCTGCTGAACTCCCCCAGGATCGGAAGATAGCAAGGGTAGGTAGTTGTAGCGGTGCGATATAAGGGGCTTACC
>JANXXP010000116.1 GCA_025350595.1 Bacteroidota bacterium | reverse complement strand
ATTTGAGATTACCGGATTTAAGTTGTGGGCAACACAAATGACCTTTGGGTCAGACTGAAATTCCAACTGATCCTTCAGGTAATATGGTTCGTATCTGAACTGGACAAAGGATCCAACATCTTTTTGAACAGGCATATAATCACGCGCCCAGATATCTTTAGTTCCTTTTAAGAATTCATAATCTATTTTGTACTTATCGAGTACCCTTTTTATATCATTATATGCTTCTTCATAATCTGAATTGGTTTTTAGCAGCTCAGAGAAATAAACTTTATTGGTTTCATTGTCGGTTATCATACTATTTTTTTTGATTAATGGTGCAATGAACTTTTTGATAATTTTATCGTTATTGGCCGTTCCGAAATAAAAGTAAAACAAATAATTAGTGTCATGATAAAATGAAGATTTTGTAATGTTGTAGTATGACCTTAAGGAGATAAAGCTAATACAATCTTTTTCCAATTCACGAAATTTCGCTGCACCTTCAAAGTCCTGGATTCCTATACATTTGATTTTGGCTTTCTTAGCAAACTTACGTCTGTAGTTGTTATAGTACTTAAAATCGAGGAGCTTAACTTTTGGCCGGAATTCTTCTTTGAATTGATTAAGCAACTCTTTAAAGGCTACCACATTAAACGATTCGGTTTCAAGTATCTCATTTAACCTCATAACTATATCCTGAGCATCCTTCATCTGTATTTATTCTTTTTTGAAGAACTCTTCATAAATGCCAATTGGTTTGCCATAAAGCTGAGGTTTCTTTTTGCAGTGTTGCCATTTTAAGTTGCTCAATAAACTTCTTTCTATTTCAATACCCTTATAAAGAACTTTTGTACTCTTTAACCTGAACAACATTTCAATAAGTAATTCAAAATAAACATCATATTCCCTTACCTGCTCGTGGGTATATAAAAGAATATTACAGCCAGAAGAATTATTTTCAACCGGAATGAAGCCGGTTATTCTTCTTGCCAGTCCTAAACATTCCTGATAGATATAAGACGGACTATATGAGAATCTGATTTCAATATAGGGTGCATTAGTCAATTCCATTGTCGATATTTAATAAAGATCTAACGCAGCCTGATATGTGGTTTTTAAATCGTTGACAAGACTAACTGGCTGGATAACTTTTACATTTTCACCGTACGAAAGTAGCTCCATTGAAAAGTCATGTGTCAGAAATAGGCACAGCTGAATCAATAATTCCTCTTCATTGTCCTTAAGGATTTTCTGAGATTCATGCAATGGATATGATTTTATGTACTTTCCTTGCAGTGGATCAAACGAAAGTACTATTTCTTCTGGCCCGGTTTCATCTGAAGTGATCACACCAAAACAGTTCTTAAAATAATCGTTTGGATTCAATTCCGTCGGATAAGAAAACTTCTTTTTTGATATTTCCAGATCATTCATCCTGTCGAGGGCAAAAGTTTTTATAATATCATCTTTGTTATCTTTTGATAGCAAATACCAACGACCTTTAAATTCCTTCAATGCGTAGGGTTCGACTTCTCTTGATGTAATTTCAGGTTCGTAATACTTCTGATATTCGAAGCGAACAATATAACAATTACGAATAGCATGTAACAGACCATACAAATGTTCTGTTCCAAGCGGACACCGTTTTTCAAGTAATATATGTGGGGCAAGTTGCTGGCCTGTGCTTAGGGAGTTTATTATATCGAAAGCCTCCATCATACGGTTGTTGAAACCTGAATTCTCTTCTTCTGCTATATAATACTGATTTGAATTATTGCATTTAATGTCGATGTTAAAGATTGTCCGTATTTCATTCAGATCGCGCTGAAATGTCCGCAATGAGATATTCCGGGGAGCATCCAGTAATTCAAACTCACGTTGGATATACTCGTTTATCTCATTAAAAGTGGCAAAACGGGAATTCCGGATTTTCTTAACAATTAATAAATACCTGATTATGTAATCTCGTTTGGACATGATTTGATTTATTTATGCTGCCTTAAAGCCGATGCTTTTGGCTGATTTATTTTCAAAGCTGGTATCATCGAAGTTGTAAATATCTGAAACTGTCATTGGATGATCAATATTGGGATTTTTCCCAATCATTTGTGCCAGTGACCGTGCTTTGTTTAACTGGAGCTCTTTAAACTCATATCGGGCGAGTAATCTTCCTTTTCTGAGAATAGCATCATCGATTTTCTTAATCCCGGCATTAAAGGTACAAATAACATTTATCGATAAAGCGTCTGAAAGAAGACCATCACCGAGGTTGAGGAGATTTGAGAGAGCAGAACCGTTTCCCAGACCATTCTCGCGGTGAACCAACAAGCTTTCGCAATCTTCAAGAATTAATATTGAATTAGGCTGCCGGGAAATAAAAGGCAGGAATTCCGGTGAACTGATAGAACTGATCATACTTGATGGGAAATAGATAAATTTCCTGTCAATGTTGCTTATCAGATGCCGGATATAATAAGTTTTACCTGTCCCAAATTTCCCATGAAGCAAGATGAGTCCGTTTTTATCTTTGGTTTTTAATGAATTGAGAATTTGACTGTGAATAGGCTGAAAGTCATCGTTATAATGTGATTCTATATCAACTTCAAATGGTTTTACATCAAAATCGGCAAGTTCAAGATACCCGCTCGATTGCTGGATCATATGAAAAACTCTTGAAGAAGAATCAGCTATTTGAAATTCATCGACAAGTTTTATCACCTCAAATCGCTCTGTCTCTGTGATATTGGGGCCATATATCAAGTCAATCTTGCAATTAATTATCGAGATCATAAATCCTTTCTTAAGGATAAGGAGGACTTCAGAAGTCCCATTATCAACCTGATAAAGGTTTTGATCATTCGTTCTTTCTATTCTTATTATCTGGTTAGATGCCAGGGAATAGTGTTTGATAAGTCTTTCAATTAAACCTTCATTATTAATCCGCCGCCAGATGGAATACCTCGAATAGTACTCTCCAAAGAGATGAAGAAACAGTTTTCCCCAATGCAGGTTTTCAAGGTTATCACTACCAAAGAGATCGAAGTTTTTCCGGGCACTTAGTCTGCTGCGGAATTTGTCAATATAAGAGGCGGTTTCCATTTGTTCCGATATTATAATATGGGGCAAATTTAGAGTGGAGGTATGACAGAATGTGACGTTGCAAGTTATTTTTGAAAAATTGATATGTTCATTTGTTAAAACTTGCAGCATTAGATTGAAATTGGAGTCAATTCTTCATTCTCCATCCATTCAATAGCTCTATCTATCTCGTTTGTAGTAAATTTTTTCTTTTCCTTAGACCAGGAATAAACTTTATTATAAATCAAACTATTCGTAAATTGTTGTTTTTCTTCAATAATTTCTTTCCAACTATAGAATATGGTTGCAACAAGCTCTACGAAATCAGTTTTTTTTGTTCTAAGAAGAGATATAATTCTATGTATAGCTCCATCATAATCTGCATAATAGCTATAGTAATACTCCTTGTAATTTTCCTTTTTTTCAAGTTCAAAATATTGAGGTTTAGGGTATTTTCCATCCTTGATTATTTTTACATCAAACCATATTTGTTTTTTAAGTTCATTGTTTATGGAATGCATAAAACGATTATCAAAAGGACCAGCAGCGAACTTCTTATATCTATCTTCTGAAAGATTCATGTGAACAACATTTTCACATAGATAAACCATTTTTTGAAATTTAATTCTCCCAAATGTCTTTTCATCCTTTAATTCATTGATAATTTCAGCTGCCAATACTGACCTTTTGAAGTATATAATTTGTTTCGCCTTGTTAGTTTGCTTATCATATTCGTCAAGCATCTCTTTCTCTTTAACTTCATTTGCATTAATGGGAGAAATATAGCCAGCTAGCATAAGCCCTTGTTCAAAATCACTGACAGTAAAGCTTTTTTTATTTATTAATTTCATCGATAGCATTATTAAGTTTCATTACCGCTCTTTCTCTAATTTTTCGTATACTGCTCTTCTTTACCCCAATTCTATTTGCTAAAGACTCATTTACATCTTCAGGCAAATACTTATGACTTCTTTTATATTCGATATCTGTAATAACAACTTCACGCTCCTTTGGATTTAATTTCTTTAAGATTTTAATTGATATGTCCCTTTTTTCAGCAAGTGAAATAACATTGAGCTCATTAGCTTTTAAAAAGAGTTCATCAATGTAGAAATCATAAACATGATCGTTGCATTTTTGTGAATTATGATAATCATAAAATAAATTGGAAGAAATTCTAAATAGCCATCCGGTTATCTTTGATTTTGAGTCGGATCCATTTAATTTCTCTTTCTTAAATGATTTTGATTTTCTTGTTTTTTCTAAGGTATCATGGGCTATTTGCATCCCAATAGATTTATCAAGCTTTCGAAGCTTACACTTGGTTAAACATTGGTCTTTAACAATTGGAAGGAATCGCTGAACAAATTCTTTGTAAGCTTCATTGTCATTGGAATCTCTTATAAGTTCCAGAAGTTCAATAGATTCAACTTGTTCGTATTTGGATTTCAACATTATTGTAATTGTTATACTTGAAAGCGTGACAAAAAAATAAACTGTTTATGTCACGCTCATAAGTAGTAGGGGTGAATATAATTATTTACAATTTTAAAAAATCGAGTTATGAAAAAAGAAGTAACAATTGTTGTAAATGGGACACCATTTCAAGTTGAAAAAGAGAAGATCACTTATGATGAGGTTGTAACTCTCGCCTTTTCTGATTATCCTCAACATCCGGAAAGAACGTATTCGGTTACGTATAAAAGAGGTCATGGAAACAAACCAGAAGGTATTTTATCACCAAAAAGTAATGTAGAAGTAAAAGATGGAATGGAATTCAAAGTTAAGCATACTGGTCAATCATAATAATGATATAAGAAACCTTTACGAAAAAGGGTATGCGTTATCAATCGAAGGTGGATATCTTATAATACGAGATATCCCTTATCTTGACGAACAAACGAATCTGCAATCGGGTGCTATTGTTTCAAAGTTGATTTATGTTGATGATATAATTGTACGACAGGAAGATCATCAAATATTTTTCTGTGGTTCTCATCCATGTCAGTTAGATGGAAGCCTTATTCAAAATCTTGGAGGTGGAATAACAAGTTTGCAATTGGCATCAACTGATATTATAGTACAACGGTCATTCTCAAACAAACCGCCTCAGGGGTTTAATGATTGGTTTGAAAAAATTGAAAGTTATGTAACCATTATTTCTGGTCCAGCTATAGAATTACATAATGCAAATCCTCTGACATTTAGGGTAGTAGATGGAAATGAGGAATCTGTATTTAAATATTGTGATACTTTGACTAGCAGAGCTGAAATTGGTGACCTATCAATTAAGTTCAAGGATGAAGTTATTGCAGTAATTGGACTTGGTGGAACAGGTGCTTATTTATTGGATTTTCTTATTAAAACACCAGTAAAAGCAATCCTGGGATTTGATTTAGATTGGTTTCATGTTCATAATGCCTTTCGTTCTCCAGGCAAATTGGAGGGCAATGAACTTGGCATGAGAAAATCAGAAGTATATCAGAATCGTTATGAAGGATTTCGAAGTAATTTAATTATTCAATCGAAGTATATCTTGTCAAATTCAAATGAGGATTTACAGGGGGTAACTTTTGCATTTGTTTGTGTTGATAAAGGGAAATCACGCGAGGAGATATTTAATCTCTTAATAACAATGAAAATTCCCTTTATTGATGTTGGAATGGGCCTTGAAAGGGAGAATAACCGAATAAGTGGAACATTGAGGACAACATATTATTCAGAAGATAATGCAGAGGATTTAAAGAATAAAATGTTGGCTCCGCTTGATGATCTCCCTGATGATATTTATAAAAACAATATTCAAATATCTGAATTGAATGCTTTAAATGCATGCATTGCGATAATTAAATTTAAACAATTAAAGGGGTTTTATACTGACGATGAAAATTTTTGTCATCAGTTATTTACTATCGACGGTTTTAATTGTGTAGGTGAATGATTGATAAGGTTAAGTTAATAGAAGTTAAATATTTGCCACAGGAATTAGATTCAGGCATATTATATGTTTCGAAGAAATATGGCATTGCAGGTCATTTATGTCCATGTGGGTGCGGAAATAAAATTATTACACCTCTTGGAAGAACAGAATGGCATTTAAATGTAAAGAATGGTAAGCCAACATTATATCCTTCGTTAGGTAATTGGCAGCTTCCATGTAGATCTCATTATTGGATTATTGATGGAGAGATTGAATGGTCTTATGAATGGGATGATGATCAAATTAAGAGAGGAAAGAATGCTGAAGATATGAGAAGGAAAACTTATTTTAAAAAACTTACTGGCAAATTCAAACGACGAACTTAAGAGTTTGTCATGTTATGATAAAGTTATCAAAATTGAAAAGTCCAAGTAAAGCGGCAGGATATGTCATGTTTCGAGAAAGTTGTCAAGTGATGCTAAAGTCCCGGTAAACTGCCAGAAGCTGTCATGTCATGATAAAGTTGTCCAGGTGGCAAAGTCCCGATAAATGGGCAGGGTTTGTCATGGTTTGAAATAACTGTCTAGATGGCGGAGTCCGGGCGGGCAAAAAAGCATGTGTTTGGCGGCGAAGGGATGGTTGCAGGGAAGGGCCGCCAAACTCTTGCGCGCGCGTCGGAAGTCCCTGTATAATGAGGATTTGGGGCAAATTTGCCTTGCAGCTAACGATTTACCATATGCAACGTACCGGATTACCGAACTGGTATCCCGTCCGCCCGTTAGGCTTTTTATTACGACACCGCACCTTCGGATCACTGGTCAACCCGGTATGGTGTATATGGTATGTTGGCGGTATGTGGCTTTTTCTTTCTTCTATTTTGTCGCTGTCTCGCTAATCA
The DNA here is from genome assembly GCA_025350595.1 of Bacteroidota bacterium. Classification (GTDB taxonomy): domain Bacteria; phylum Bacteroidota; class Bacteroidia; order Bacteroidales; family VadinHA17; genus LD21. The sequence continues at coordinate 3,241 of JANXXP010000116.1, read as the reverse complement.
AATTTTCTAATTCTGCTTTGTGTTTATTTATTTGCTCAGTTTCCCATTTGTCATTCTCATAGCTTTCAAACATTATTAGTCGTTTCAAACTTGAATTGTCGTGTAGGAACATTTTCTTTTTGTCGGTTGGATTTTCTTTGTTGCCTGCCGAATTTTGAGAAGTTGAAATTAAACACAAATTTCCAATTCCGTTGTAAACTTCTTCGTCAATAGAATATCGTTTGGCGTGTTCTTGCGAAAACAAATGTTCTCTTGAACTTATTTGTCTGAATTTAAAATTATTGAATTGACCTTTCAGGTTGTCAGTTTTACGTTTTAATGATTTCAAATTCTCTTTCACTTCTTCTGTCTTGTAAAGTTTCCAAAGTAAAAAGTCAATAAAATAAAGATTGAAAATACTGATTGTCGGATATGATAGATTGTCGCTTTTGAATTTATCTTTTGCAATAGTCCATACTTTTTCGGTGTATTTATCTAGTGCAAAGTCCGTATTTTTCATAATTTCTTGCAACCAATTATTGTAAGTGTTGGTAGAATCGGAATAATACAACATTACTTGAAGTTTTGTCAATTCTTCACCAGCTTCAAAAGTTTTAACTGTTGTTTCAAAATCGGTGTTTAACTTTCTTATTCCCCAATTTTGTTTGCTTTCATCTGCGTCTGCTAAGTCTTGTTTAATAACAAATTTGTCAAACAAAATTCTGTATTTCAACAAATCAAAAATAAACTCTTTCGGGTCGGGTTTAATGTCGCTAAATTGTTCCAAAAGTTTTTTGTCATCAAGTGAAATTTTGTCATTTTTAATTTTCAATACTTGCAACAAAAAATTTGGAAAGTCAATTACAGATTTGTATTTGTCTTTTATATATTTTTCTTCCTTTGGAAAGTCGTTTGGAATGTTATGTTCTGTAATGATTTTTGACAAGGATAGTTCTTCGCCTTTATCGCCATTCTCATTGATGGAAATTCCGTCAAAATTATTTGCATTTAATTCTCCTGCATTTGTAAAAATGTTTTTTCTGTTTGTAGTGTCAAAATTAAGAAACAGATAATCGTTCAAATCGGCACAAGCGTTCCAAATTTCAGAGAACTTTTCCTGCTCTTTCGTGTCGCTGATTTTTCCCATTAAAAGCGCTTTTACAATTTCGTGTTTTTCCAACTGTTCGCCACGATTGTTCATTATTTCAAAATAATGGTTCAAGTCGGTATCTTCAGGAACTTCAATACGAAACAGATAAACATTTTCGTAAAAATTCTTTGCAAAATTTTGCACATTTTTTTCTCGCAGTTCCTCTTGAATAATCTCAATAGCATCTTTGAAACTGCCTATACCCGAAATGTTTAATTCGCTTGCTTGTTTTAGAAAAGACGTTGTTTCTGTTTTATATAAACTTTCAATGTAATTTTGTATTTTTTTGCGTGAATCAAATTTCAGATTTGGAACAGAAACGATATTTTCAATTTTTTCAGTCCAATTCTTCAAAACAAGGTTTATCAGCGTAATAGTTGTGTGGCGTTGTTGTCCGTCAATCAATTCAAAATTTCCGTCTTCTCGTTTGAAACAAACCAATGAACCGAGATAATACGATTTATTTTCGTTATTTTCCTTTGGAAAAAACTCCTCAATATCCTTTATTAACTGCGAAATTTCAGCTTTTCCCCAAGCGTAATTTCTTTGATAACGTGGAATGATGTAACTATCATTCGCTAAAATTTCTTTTATGTTTTTAGCGTTATTTTCCATTTTTATTTTCCTTCTTTAATAAATTCCACAACCTTTTCAATGCCTTTCACTGCAATATTTTCAATCTGATAAGTTTTATACTGATAATTTTTGAACGCATCAGGACTTACGGAATCATTTATTTTTCTAAAAATTTGTCGTGCAGAACTATTCATAATTGTTTCTACCGTAATTCTGCTTTTTGAGCAACGAATGTTGTATGCAAGTTTGTAAAATGCTTTGTAGAAATTTTCAAAATCATCAACGTAGCCAAATTTATCAATGAAAGTTATTAGAATATTTTCGTAAAGATTTCTCACTTTTTCATCTCCGCTTCGACCCCAACCATAATAACCGTAGCAATAATCTTCGTAAAACTTTACAAATTCTGGAATTTCTGCCTTTATAGAATCTTCTTTATTCAAATCAAATAATTTTTCTCGTTGAGTAATGTAAAAATCAACGTATTCAAAAAATCGTTTTCCGTTAATTATAGGACTTGTGATTTGAAAAGGAAATGTTTGTGCAATTTGTAAGTTTCGCAAAAATTTATCATTGTGAGCGTTTTCCACAAAACCATCTAACATTCGCATTGCACTTTCATAAGGATATTGTTGTTTTTGGTACAACGAAATTCCTTTAAATTCTTCAATTTCATCTTTTGTAAAATTGTATTTCCACTCGGTTTTACTCCATTTTCGGATTTTGAAAAGATGATTTCCAAGTATTGGTTTTAAAGTTCCGTTATCAACTGATGTTTCCCAACGTTCAACGCATTTTGTTCTGTCATCTTCGCTGTCAAAATCCATTTCTCGTAAATGAAATGCTTTTAATAAGTCGTAAGGTTCAAGGGCTTTGCCTCTTGCATTTTGAGAGTCAAAAAGCTGAAACGCCTCGTCTTGTTTGAAAACAGTAAAAAGAACAAATTCGCATTTATTAAAAATTTTATTTTTGAAATCTGCTTTCTTTTCGTCTTTGCTTTCAAATTTTGTTTTTATCCATTTGTCAATAATGCGGTAATTATATACAATATTATTCTTGGAAATATTGTGTTTATATTTTTCGTTTAATAGTAATCCGTTAAAACTTCCGTCTAATATTTTTAATAAAAGCGAAATAGTTGTTAGACGTTGTTGTCCGTCAACTATGTTGTTTATTGAATTTTCGCTGTGTAAAATGATATTTCCAATTCTGTAATCTTTGTTTTTGAGAATTACATACTCAAAAACATCATCCAAAAGTTGAATTACATTTTTCTCTGTCCACTTGTATGGTCTTTGATAAACAGGAATAGTGAGTTTTTCATTTGATAACTCGGTTAGTTTAATTACTTTTTGTATTGGAGTTCTTCCCATATCGATTCCTTTTCTTATTAATTAGTGTTTGTCTTTAAACTCAAATTGTTAATAAATACAGGGGTTTGCAATCATAAGTCAAGAAAGTTCCATGTATCTTGGAATCAAAGATAATGAATCCATGAAAATCTTCAACGAGTTACTTTTGAAATTTGAAAAGCCT
>JANXXP010000113.1 GCA_025350595.1 Bacteroidota bacterium | reverse complement strand
GTCCATTCCGGAGTGAAACTTAATAATTTTATAATATGGATGAATCCTTAATCCGAAACCGGATGCCACGCGTACAAGATCTTTATTGGAAATCGGCAGAATGGCAGGAATACACTTGAGCATTTCTTCTTTTCTGTTTGCCAGACTAATCAGATCGTCGTATGATTTTGATTGAACATAAATTCTTTTTCTGATTTTATCAAGCCTGTTGGCAGTTTCAATAACAAGACTTGAATTATTATAACCCTCAAGGTCTTTAAATCTGTTAACACCACCGGAACCACCATCTCTCAGTGCAGAGGGAATAGGTTCTGCTTCAAAAATAGTTCTATAAAGATTATCATCCGTTTTTTGCAGATCTTCAAGTACATTTTCAACATTTGCCATCTCTCTGTGAATCAGATCATATTGAATAGTCATCTGTTCTACTTCGCGTTCAAGAGCTTTCTCCTTAGGAGACTCAAAGAATCCGGCAAAAATGATCCAATAAATCACTGCAATTATTACTGAACCTATAAAGTATGCCAGAAATCTAAAAAACAAAGTCTTCACACCAAGCTTAACTCTGTCAAAACTCAGTGAATCTGGATTAAATTTATATTTTGTGCGCAGCATAATGTGGCAAAGATAATGAATTCTGAAAAAGAATGAAATCAGCATTCGAATATGAATACTGAAAAAAAATGCATTTGAATTTGATAAGGATTATCTGAATTTTGATTTTGACCCGAATGCCTGAATCATTTCACCAAACTCTTCCTGGGTCATATCATTATTAAAGAAATTAATCGGGTTTGTAGGCCTGCCAAATTGTTCAATCTGATAATGAAGATGTGCTCCGGTGGATGTTCCCGTATTTCCGCTAAATCCGATCAGATCCCCTCTTTTTACATTCAGACCCTTCACAACTTTGATACTGCTTAGATGACCGTATAATGACTGAAGACCATTACCGTGGTCAATTTTAATAAAATTTCCAAAACCATCTGAAGTATAACCCGACTCAATAATTATACCGTCGCCTGTTGCATATACTTCAGTTCCGTAAGGCACTTCAATATCCTGGCCAAAATGCATCCTTGGAGTACCATATACCGGATGAACTTCCCTGAATTTGAATGGATCACCGAGTCTGTACTTTACATTTACAGGACTTATTGCCGGTGAATGATCCATATCTCTTTTCCATTCAACAGATCTTTCTGCAATTGATTTGAATGACTCCTTCTGAACTGTTGACCGTGTTTTTATCTCTTCGATTTTTGCCCGGTATGAAATGATCAGACCTGAATTTGTATATCCGGTCAGATCCTTAAACCTGTCAATACCGCCATAGCCTCCTCTTCTGTATGTTTCAGGAACGCTGTCCATATCCAGAATAGTACGGTAACGTATTTCATCTGAGAGTTTTAAACTACCCAGTGATTCAGTTGAACGATCAAGTTGTCTTCCGATGAGTGAATATTGAAGCTTCAGGCTTTCAATCTTTTGAGTTAACAATCTTTCTTTTGGGGAACCAAACATTTTCTCAAAAAAGCTACCATATAAAAAAGCTATAAGTACTGATCCTATTATCCACAGACAAGCACGCAGAAGCTTTTTTTCCAATGGTATCCTTACCTGCTTATATTGAAGATCAGATAAATCAAGTACATATTTGCGATTTCGGAACAATAGGCAACTGATTAACTAATTTTTATTTCTGCTAATTGACAAACTTAAACCAAATAAATTAATTTTACAAGCCCAATTTAAAGTAAATTAATATAACAACATGATAATTAACATGAAGGCAGAAGAACTGAGGCAGATATTTTTTGAATTTTTCAGATCAAAAGGTCATTCTATCGTACCCTCCGCACCTATGGTTGTAAAAAATGACCCTACTCTAATGTTCACAAATGCCGGGATGAATCAGTTCAAGGATATATTCCTTGGAAACCAGCAAGCGCTAAATAAGCGGGTTGCCAACTCACAGAAATGTCTTCGTGTATCAGGGAAACATAATGATCTCGAAGAAGTTGGTCATGATACATATCATCATACAATGTTCGAAATGCTCGGTAATTGGTCATTTGGTGACTATTTTAAAAAAGAAGCGATCGAATGGGGATGGGAATTACTTACAACAAAGCTTGGGATACCTGAAGATCGTCTTTATGCGACAATATTTGAAGGAAATAAAGAAGATAATATCTCGCGTGATGATGAAGCAGCCGGATACTGGAAGAAATGCTTTTCAAATCCTGATGGAAGAATTATTGAGGGATCAAAAAAAGATAATTTCTGGGAGATGGGTGAAACAGGTCCATGTGGCCCTTGCTCTGAGATACATGTTGACATAAGGGATGATGAAGAAAGGAAAAAAATACCCGGAAGAGACCTGGTAAATAAAGGTCATCCTCATGTTATTGAAATATGGAATCTTGTTTTTATCCAATACAACCGAAAGTCTGACGGAGTTCTTGAACAACTTCCCTCAAAACACGTCGATACCGGCATGGGGTTTGAAAGACTCTGCATGGTTGTACAAGGCAAAAAATCAAACTATGATACCGATATATTTCAGTCTGTAATAAAAGGAATTACTGATATTACCGGAAAAACTTACGGGGAAAATGAAAAATGGGATATTGCTCTTCGGGTAATTGCTGATCACCTGAGAGCTGTTTCATTTTCAATTGCCGACGGACAGATTCCTTCCAATAATAAAGCCGGATATGTCATTAGAAGAATTCTACGTCGGGCAGTACGATATGGGTATAATAATCTGGGAATCGAAGAACCATTCATGTTCAAACTGGTACCGGTATTGGCAAAAACAATGGGAAATCAGTACCCTGAATTGCTTTCAGGAAAAGACCAGATAGCAAAAATCATATTTGAAGAGGAGACCGCCTTCCTTAAAACTCTTGGAAAAGGGTTAAAAATGATTGACAGGATGATTGCTGAATTACGAAAAGACAAGAAAAATATCCTCCCGGGAAAAGTAGCTTTTGAAATGTACGACACTTTCGGATTCCCGGTCGATCTGACACAACTTATTCTAAGGGAAAATGATATGCATCTCGATATTAAGGGATTTGAATTGGAGATGAAGAACCAGAAGGAACGTTCTCGTGATGACGCGTCGATTGAAGCTGTTGATTGGACAATCGTTAAAGATATCGAAGGAACTGAATTCACCGGATATGAACTTACTGAAGATGACGTTTTTATAACCAGGTATCGTGTCCGGAAAATCAAAGGTAAAGAGATAATCCAACTGGTATTCGACAAGACTCCGTTTTATGCTGAGTCGGGCGGACAAACAAGTGATACAGGACTGATAATTAGTGGTGATGAAAAAATTGAGATAATAAATACAGTCAAAGAAAATAATCTCATAATTCATATAGCAAATAAATTGCCGTCTGATTTTACTTCTGCGATCAAAGCTAAAGTGGATATCAGGAAGCGATTAATGACAGCTAACAATCATACAGCCACTCACCTGATTCATTTTGCCTTACGTTCTGTTCTCGGTAAGCATGTTGAACAGAAAGGATCCCTGGTAACTCCCGATCGTCTCCGTTTCGACTTCAGCCACTTCAGCAAGTTAACTTCTGAGGAATTATCTAAGGTTGAAGAGATGGTAAATAGAATGGTAAGGGAAAATCATAACAGCAAAATAACTACAGGAGTAACAATGGAAAAGGCACAAAAAATGGGTGCCATGGCTTTGTTTGGAGAAAAATATGGCAATACTGTCAGAGTAGTTGAATTTGGAAAATCGGTAGAGTTATGCGGAGGAACGCATGTTACTGCTACCGGGAATATTGGCATTGTAAAAATAGTTTCAGAAGGGGCAATAGCTGCCGGGATAAGAAGAATTGAAGCAGTTACGGCATCAAAAGCTGAGGAATATATTAATGAGCGACTAAACACTATTGAACAGATAACCTCACTCCTTAAATCTACAGGGAATATTGCTGACTCTGTTGAGAAGCTGATTACTGAAAATTCTTCATACAAAAAAACTATTGAGAAATATCAGATCCAATCTGCAACAAATATGCTTAATGAGCTTGTCGGAAAAGCAGTTATAATAAATAATATAAGAATTATTTCCGGTCAGATAGAAACGGAATCTACTGATGTTCTTAAAAACATTGCCTATCAGATCCGTAATTCTTCTGAGAACACAGTACTTGTTCTTGGATCAGAAGTTGGCGGAAAAGCAAATATTATGATTCTTATAAGTGACAACCTAGTTAAAGACAGAAATCTAAATGCAATCACAATCATAAAGGAAATAGCTGACGAGATAAATGGAAGCGGTGGCGGACAACCTTTTCTTGCAACAGCCGGAGGAAAAAATCCAAATGGAATACCTGGAGCGATTAAGAAAGCGGTTGAAATAATAAAGAAAATTTAAATCATAAATCCTTGCTGGCGTTTAAAAGTCTAAAAGGACGGACGGAATTAATAGAGTATTAAAGAACCTGACGAAATTCTGGGATTTTTTTGTAGTTTTGGGCATTCAAAACAGGAATGAAAAAACTTGCCCCGACAAAAGTGCTTTTAATAATATCCGGACTTATCCTGATCCTGATTTCCTGTACTCCTGAATCATGCTTTGAGGAAACAGAACCATTTGTAAAAGCTTCATTATATCTTCAGGCAACAGGTAGACTTCTTGCCCCGGACAGTCTTACTGTTTATGGGGTTGGCATGGTAAAAGATACACTCTATAAAAAAGCTGCCGGAGTTACTATAGCAAATCTTCCTTTAAATGCAGGCACTCATGAATGTTCATACGTCGTAAAAATTAACGGAATTACGGATACCGTTACATTCAGATATAATACTTATCCGTATCTGGTTTCCAAGGAGTGCGGATTTACTTTTTATCACGACCTCTTTCCTGATTCCCTCGTTTATACAAGACATAAGATAGATACTATATACATCAGAAAAAACGTTATCACTACTTTAAATGAGGAGAACATCCGTATATTTTATTAGTCTCCTTGTAGTTACAATCTGTGGTTTCAGGCAGATTAAAGCACAGGACACGCTCCTTATCCCTTTAAAGATAAAGGTTGGACTGGAAGTATCTGGTCCTGCCACCTATTATATCGAGAAAAAGAACCTTAGTACTGAGGGATATATCGCTGTTGATCTGAATGAAAAAACAACTGCCTTACTGGGAGCAGGATATCTGAATTATAAGTACTCACAATACAATTATGACTATCAGAGTAGTGGAATTTTCTTAAAAGCCGGAGTTGAATTCAATCTGCTAAAACCTGAAAAAGCAATGGGGAAATATTGGGGCGGATTAGGCCTGCACTACGGTGTAAGCATGTTTAATTCAGAGGTCCCATCATTTTATAAGGATAATTACTGGGGTACAATAAATTCCTCGATTCCGGGGAATACTTACTGGGGTCATTTCATAGAAGCCACACCTGGAGTCAGAGCAGAATTGTTCAAAAATTTCAGTATTGGGTGGACGATAAGTATCAGAATGTTACTGTATTCCAGCGCAGGTAAGGCTGTCAGACCAATATATTTTCCTGGATTCGGCAATGGTTCAAAAACAATAAGTACAGGCTTAAGCTATTTCATTGCCTGGAATATTCCTTATAAAAAGATAACAGTAATAACAAAAAAAGAGGAACCTGCTGAAGAGCCGGATGATCCTTCAAAACCAGCCACTACTCAGAAATCCATCATAAGTCAATGATATGCGGCAATAAGCAACCCGCAAACTGAAAGAGTTCAGATCACGATTTTTCCTGTCTTTTGCTAAAGGCTAATAAACCAAGAAAAGTCAACAACCCATTTACCAGAAGAAGTTCGAAACCGAACTTATACCCATTGAACAGTTGTACTGAATACTTACTGATAAAGAAGCAGATAAGAGGTGAAAGTATTGCTATAAATGGTGTGAATCTGTCTTTTATGCTTCGTTTGGTAAATAATCCGAAAGAGTAGAGGCCTAAAAGAGGGCCATATGTATAGCCGGCAATAGTAAACAGCTTATCGATTACTGCCCTCCCTTTAAAAGTACTGAAAATCAATATGCTTACAAAGAATACAATTGCTATCGAAATGTGCACAATATATCTTATTCTGGTTTTTGATTGTTCTGACATCTCCGGTCTCTTATCCAGACCAAGGAAGTCAATACTTACACATGTTGTCAAAGAAGTAAGCGCTCCGTCAGCGCTGGGGAATGCCGCCGAAATGAGTCCGATAAGAAATACCAGACCTGCTACCGGTCCAAGGTATCTGAGCGCTATGGTCGGGAAGATTTCATCGCTGGTTGCCACTGTAATACCTTTCGTTTGCATGAAAATCAACAAAAGCGCCCCGAGGAAAAGAAATAACAGGTTAACAAATACCAGAATCCCGCTAAATGTGAACATGTTCTTCTGAGCTTCCTTTATATTGCGGCAGCTGAGGTTTTTCTGCATCATTTCCTGATCTAGCCCGGTCATTACAATTGTTATAAACATACCGCTGAAAAACTGCTTAATGAAAAACCTTTCATTATGCCAATCGAGTATAAACATTTTCGAAGATGAACTCTCTTTTACTATGGAAAAAAGCTTAACAAGAGAAATATTCAGATCCTTGCCTATGTAGATAACCGAAAGGATAACAGCAAGTAACATAAATGTGGTCTGGAGAGTATCTGTCCAGATTATTGTCCTGATTCCACCTTTAAGCGTATAAAGAATTATAAGAATAATAAAAATAAGCACATTCACCCAGAATGGGATGTTCCAGGCATTAAACACAAATATCTGAAGTACATTTATTACCAGAAACATCCGCAGAGATGCCCCCAGTGTTCTTGAGATTATAAAAAAACCCGCTCCTGTTTTATACGACCAGAAACCAAACCGCGTATTGAGATATGAGTAAATAGAAGTAAGTTTCAATCTGTAATATAGTGGAAGTAAGACGAGGGCAATAACAAAATATCCAAACAGATAGCCCAAAACTACCACCATATAACTGAACTGAGTATCCTTAACCCAACCCGGAACAGACATAAAGGTCACTCCTGACAGGGAAGCTCCAATCATTCCATAAGCTACAACAAACCATGGGGAGACTTTATTTCCAATAAAAAATGACTGACTGTCAGCCTTTCGGGCTGTGAACCAGGTAACAGCAAAAAGAATGGCTGTGTAAAGCAGAAATATACCGAGGATTAACAATGGAGACATACAAGATTCAATTAAGGTACAAGATTAACAAAAAGAATGGAAGGCAAAAAATTCTCTCATGTATTCTTAACACCGGAAAATTGAACTAATTTTGACTGAAATTTAAAAGTATGAGCTTTACTGAATTCCCGTCGAAACTTCTTGAAAATGCAGTAAATGAGTTTGCTTCTCTTCCGGGAGTTGGAAGAAAAACGGCTTTCAGGCTTGTAATGAACCTGTTAAGACGCGATTCTGATGATGTAAAAAGATTTGGTGAGAGTATTATCAAGCTGCATGGAGAGATCCACTATTGTAAGATCTGCAATAACATTTCCGATACTGAAATCTGCAATATCTGCAATGATGAAAAGAGAGAAAAGACTGTAATATGTGTTGTGGAAAGTATTCAGGACGTAATGGCTATCGAGAATACACGTCAGTTTAAAGGAATATATCATGTACTTGGTGGCATCATTTCGCCGATAGATGGTATAGGCCCGTCTGATCTTAAAATCGATAGTCTTGAAGAGAAAGTCAAGGCCGGAGGTATTAATGAGATTATTTTTGCTTTAAGCACAACAATGGAAGGCGACACCACAAATTACTATCTGTACAAGAGACTAAGCAAATACACAATAATTCTAACAACACTGGCCAGAGGAGTAGCTATTGGTGATGAACTTGAATATACTGATGAGATAACACTTGGCAGAGCTATCAATAACAGGAACCCTTACCAGCAAACATGAATTCTATGGAACTGTCCGTTATTATTGTCAGTTTCAATGTAAGAGATTTTTTGAAACAATGTCTGCTTTCGGTAATAAAAGCATCGGAAAGTATTGAATCCGAGATATTTGTTGTAGATAATAATTCGACAGATGATTCCTGTGATATGGTATTAAAGGAATTCCCGGAAATAAATCTTATAAGGAACAGAGTCAATTCTGGATTTTCCGCAGCAAATAATCAGGGAATAACCTTGTCACAAGGGAGGTTTGTACTCCTTCTGAACCCTGATACCATCGTAGAAGAGGATACTTTTTCAAAATGCATCAGCTTCATGCTGAAACATACCGATGCAGGAGCAACCGGAGTCAGAATGATTAATGGAGAGAACAGGTTTCTCCCTGAATCGAAAAGAGCATTACCAGATCCAAAAACAGCTTTTTTTAAAGTTTTTGGTTTATCCTATCTTTTTTCATCCTCCCGGATCTTAAACAGGTATTATCTGTCGCAGATTGATAGTAATGAAACCTCTCGTGTTGAAGTTATCTCAGGCGCATTCATGTTTCTAAGACGTGAGGCACTTGAAAAAGCAGGCTTTCTTGACGAAGACTTTTTTATGTATGGAGAAGATATAGACCTGAGCTACAGATTATTACAAAATGGTTTTTCAAACTACTATTATCCTGGCACGCAAATAATTCACTATAAAGGGAAAAGCACATCAAGAAAAAACTTTAAGGACATCCGGTATTTCTACAAAGCCATGAGAATTTATGTCAGGAAACGTATAAATGAACGGAAATTCTACACCTTTCATTTTATACTCATACCTGCAATTTATATCAGGGAATCACTGGCATTATTGAATCGATCATATCAGATTATTTTTAATCGCAGATTGAAGTAAAAGTGATTTTATTCAAATTGTTACAGCATACCCATAATACATGAAACATTTCCATACTCTGGTTGTTTATTAATTAAGAAGTTTAAATATCAGGATATATGGCACGAATGAATATCATACTACCTGCAATGGGTGAAGGTATTATTGAAGCAACAATTAATAAATGGCTTGTTACTGAAGGATCTGTAGTTAATCAGGATGATCCGCTTGTAGAAGTAGCAACAGATAAGGTTGATTCTGAAGTACCGGCTCCTGCCAAAGGGACGCTGGTTTCTATCATAGCCAAGGAGGGTACAATAACAAAAGTTGGTGATGTGATTGCTATAATTGAAAGCGATGTTTCTCAGACAAAGGATACGATAAAGAAGGTTGAAAAGGAGGTTGAAAGAATTCGTGAAACAATAGATAAAACCAAACAGGAAAAGATTGAAGTTGAAGTTGTATCACATGAAATGAAAAGCCGGACACCTTCCGGAAAGTTTCTGTCTCCCCTTGTGAGAAGTATTGCATCCCGTGAAGGAATAAGCTATTCTGATCTTGATAAAACCAAAGGCACCGGAATGGATGGAAGAATAACAAAAGATGATATCTTAGTGATTCTTGGGAGCCAAAAAAATAGAATAAGTGAGGAAAAAGTCACAGAAGTTATAAAAGAAGATGTACTTTCTAAACCTGAAAAGAAAGAAATTTCGTCTGTTGTCAATTCGTCTGGAGATGTTGTAATCCCGATGGATAGGATCCGCAAGCTCATTGCAGACCATATGGTAATGTCGAAGAGAACATCGCCTCATGTAACTTCATTTATCGATGCTGATGTTACTCGCCTGGTAAACTGGAGAAATGCAAATAAAGATAAGTTTTTCGCAACGGAAGGTCAGAAACTTACACTTACTCCTATTTTCATTGATGCCGTAGCCAGAGCGCTGTATGAGTTCCCGATGGTAAATATTTCAGTTGACGGAACTAATATTATTAAGCGGAAAAACATTAATATAGGAATGGCCACTGCCCTACCCGATGGCAATCTTATTGTTCCTGTTATTAAGAATGCTAATGAGAAAAACCTTACCGGACTGGCAAAAGCAGTTAACGACCTTGCTGATAGAGCAAGAAGCAATAAACTTAAACCTGATGAAATAACGGGAGGTACATTTACTATCACAAACTTCGGAAGCTATAATAATCTTGCCGGAACACCTATAATTAATCAGCCGCAGGCTGCCATCCTTGGTACAGGTGTCGTACGAAAAACTCCTGCAGTTATAGAGACTCCCGATGGCGATATGATAGCCATCAGACAGATAATGATACTCTCATTGAGTTATGATCACAGGGTAATTGACGGGGCTCTTGCCGGAAAATTTCTTCATAAGATTAAAGAGACTCTCGAAAACTATTCTCCTGATATCTCATAAACTGGGATTATTAAAGGTATTCAGAATACGATTTTCATCCTAAGAAATCACTAATTAGTGTTTGTCTTTAAACTCAAATTGTTAATAAATACAGGGGGTTGCAATCATAAGTCAAGAAAGTTCCATGTATCTTGGAATCAAAGATAATGAATCCATGAAAATCTTCAACGAGTTACTTTTGAAATTTGAAAAGCCT
>JANXXP010000111.1 GCA_025350595.1 Bacteroidota bacterium | reverse complement strand
TTAGGTAACCAAGCCCCAAACCCCCTAATTGCCTGCCTGCCGGTAGGCAGGGGGGCTAATACGGTTTTAAAGTCCCCCATTTGGGGGATTCAGGGGGTAGGAACACAAAAGGGCTGGAAAAAGCTTGGGGAATTCAGGGGGTAATGGAGTTCAACGAAACATTTAGTCAAATAAATTTTCTTTTGTTAAAATAAAAATTTAAATTTATAAGCTATTAGTGTAAACTGCTTTATAAGTCTGTAATCATGAAAGTCAGATATCCTTTTTCATTGCTATTGATCACAGTTCTGATATTTTCCTGCAAACCCAGGAAAACCGAAAATCTCGAAGAGATGGCACGCCGTTCATCACATCCCGAAGCGGCGCTGGTTAAAACCATAAAACTGGAACCTTCAACATTCTTCCACGAGCTGATAAGCAACGGGAAAGCCTGGTCGTCAAAAAAAGCCGTTGTTCCATTTAAAGTGAACGGAATTATTAAAGAAATATATATTCAAAACGGAAAGAAAGTTAATGCCGGCGACCTGCTTGCAGTTATTGATGATTTTGAATATAAAACACGACTCACCCAGGCACAGCAGGGACTCGAGAAAGCTGAGATTAACTTCAAAGATGACCTTTTGAGCAATTTTTCCACAATCGATACAACAGGACTTTCACATGCGAAAATAAAAATATCAAGGATAAGAAGCGGACTAAATGACGCAATTACTTCACTTTCAGTTGCTGAATATAATTTTAATAATACGCGGATATATACTCCGCTTACCGGGGTAGTTGCCAATCTCGATGCCATGCAGTGGAACCCGAGTCAGAACTATAAAAACCTTTGTACGGTAATATTCGACGAGATAATGGAGGTCGAATTCCCTGTGATCGAATCGGAATACAGCTTTATAAGCAAAGGTATGCCTGTTGGTATAATCCCGTTTATTAATGACAGCACTCTCATTTCCGGCAGGATAACACAAATAAACCCTCTTGTTGATGAAAACGGAATGGTTAAAGTAAGAGCTGAATTTCAGAACAATGGCCGTCTTATCGATGGCATGAATGTGAAAATCGTTATTAAAAAACCGGTTCCACTCCGTCTTGTGGTGCCGAAAGAGGCTCTTGTGATCCGCCAGGGAAAGGATGTGATCTTTGTGCGGCAGGATTCACTGGCGATCTGGAAATATGTTACAGTTGAGTTCGAGAACAGCACAAGCCTATCTATAAAAGAGGGTCTTACAACCGGCGACCTCGTTATAATAAGCGGAAACATAAACCTGGCTCACGAAACAACTGTGAGGGAAAAATGAAAGTGGATTCTCCACATACCTCATTTTTATCAACCTTTACGGTCAACATCCTTTTTGTGATGTTGATCATTATCGGAGCCGGTGTTATTCCATTACTTTCCCTCCAGCTTAATCCCACAAGGTACCTTCCTTCGCTTAATATTACATGGAACTGGCCTGAAACTCCTGTGCGGGTTGTGGAACAGGAAGTCACTACCGTTCTTGAAGGTGTGCTTTCCACTGTCACCAGTGTTAAAAAGATCTCTTCTTCAACTTTCAACGAGGGGGGAATGATTAAAGTTGAGTTTGATAAAAATGTTGACCTCAGAGCCAAAAGATTTGAAGTTGCATCCCTGCTTAGGGAATCGCGTAAAAGGCTTCCTGAAAGGGTCTCATTTCCGGTTATCAGCATGAATATGCCGTCAAACCAATCGGGTTCGTCAATTCTCAGTTTCCAGGTTAACGGCAATGCAAGTACCTCTTTTATCTATTCTCTTGCAGAAGAACTCATAAAACCGAGGATCTCTGTTGTGAATGGGGTTTACAAGGTTGATATCTATGGTTCAGCACCACAGGAGTGGGAGATCATTTATGATCAGGAAAAGCTGGCTGCCATAGGAGTCGGTTCCTCGGCTATCAGTAGTTCCATTGATAACTACCTGCTTGAAAAGGAGATAGGAGGGGCCATGGAAACTCTTTCCGGAGGTCTGACAAAACGAACTTATCTTACTTTAACAGGTAACCATGAAGATACCTTCAAATGGGATGATATACCTGTTGCAAAAGCATCAGGAAGGATCATTCACCTTACAGATGTGGCAAAAGTAAAATTGAATGAGCAACAGCCTCAGAGCTATTACCGTATAAACGGGCTGAATACTGTCAATCTTACCGTCAGCGCCGGGAAAAATGTAAATAACATAAAAGTTGCCGATGCTGTAAAAACAGAGATTGAGAAGATAAAAAAAGAATTGCCGACGGGTTACAGCATAAGAACTTCTTTCGATAATACAATCTTTATTAAAGATGAGATATCTAAGAATATTTACCGTGCTATTCTTTCGGTTATACTTCTTCTTCTTTTTGTCCTGCTTATAAGCCGCGAGTTCAAATATCTTCTCATTATAACCATAAGTCTGATTGCCAACATCTTCATTGCATTCATCTTCTATTATCTGTTTAAGCTTGAGATGCATCTCTATTCCCTTGCCGGTATCACAGTCTCATTCGGGCTCATCATCAACAACACTATAGTGATGACCGATCATATCAGGTATCAGAAAAACAGAAAGGTTGGAATCTCATTACTGGCAGCAACCCTTACCACAATCGGGGCGCTGGTTGTCATTTTTTTCATGGATGAAACTTCAAAAGTAACCCTTTCCGATTTTGCGGCTGTTGTAATAATAAATCTGTCTGTTTCACTGGCTGTAGCGCTGTTTTTTATCCCTTCACTTCTTGAGAAAATAAAACTTACACCAAAGTTCAATGCACTTATTATCAGAAGAAAAAGAAAGGTTGTTTGGTTTTCTAAATTCTATCTTAAAAGTATCAATTTCATAATCCGATTCAGAGTTGCTTTTATTTTTGCTGCTATTCTGATCTTCGGTTTACCTGTCTTTTATCTTCCCGATTCACTCCCGAAAGAACGGAGATATAATATGAAAGATTCGGAACTTACCAGGTTCGAGAGAATTTATAATAAAACTTTAGGTAATAAGAAATATGTCCAGGATGTAAAACCTGTTGTGAATAAGGTACTTGGAGGCTCATTCAGGCTTTTCAACGAAAAAGTCAAAGGCAGCAGATTTTATTATTATGGTAGTTCCGAAGATGTGCAGAGAACAAAACTGACAGTTAATATCGGACTCAGCGAGGAGGGACTGACAATAGATGATCTTAATACAACATGCTCCGGTCTGGAGAATATGCTTACCGCGTATAAAGAAATTGACATGTTCACTACAAGCATCTACAGCGCTGAAGATGCCACGATTGCCATAACTTTTAAGCCTGAATTTGACTTTTCTATCTTCCCCTTCATTTTAAAAATAAAGATTGAAGATTATATGAACGGGATAGGCAGCTACCATGCCTCCGTTTATGGTGTAGGCAAAGCATTCAGCAACCAGGTTTACAGCGACTATATCAGAACAACTTATTCGGTTGCCATGAAAGGATATAACTATGATGAACTTAATGGCTATGCTAACGCACTGAAAGAGAGACTTATTATTAGTGGTAAAGGAAGAATTAAGGAAGTCTTCCTACTGGGTGGCAGTAACGACGGATATATGTTTGGCAGCAAGAAAAAATCGTATAGGAACAAGCTGGAGATGGACAAATATTGGCTCACTAAAAGTAGTTCCGATGTCGCATTTGCATACGGAGAGGCCCGGAAATATTCCAGAGGTTCATCAGCATTTCAAACGGCATACATAAACGGTTCTATGGTTCCTGTTTCTGTTAAATCGGTTCAATCGGATAAATACGACTACTGGAATTTTATCAATGCTCCGATGAAAACACATACCGGTCTTGCTGTTAAAATGAAAGATTTCTCAAAAATCACCCGGGAGGTCACTGACAATACTATAAG
This sequence comes from Bacteroidota bacterium, assembly GCA_025350595.1. Classification (GTDB taxonomy): domain Bacteria; phylum Bacteroidota; class Bacteroidia; order Bacteroidales; family VadinHA17; genus LD21. The sequence continues at coordinate 990 of JANXXP010000111.1, read as the reverse complement.
CCGTGAGGATCAGCAATATGTGATCTCTGTCGGCTATGACTTTATTGGTAACTATGAACTTGGAAAGATGATCCTCGACAGAAACATAGATGAAACCTCTGCCATGCTGCCACTTGGGTATACAGCACAAAGAGAGTCATATAATTTTTCGTGGGATCAGAAAAAGACAAACTACTGGCTTGTTTTTCTGGTAATCCTTATAATTTATTTCATCTGCTCTATCCTCCTCGAATCATTCAAACAGCCATTGACTGTTATAAGTCTTATCCCATTTTCTTTCATCGGTGTCTTTCTTACATTTCACCTTTTTAAGATCACCCCTGATGAAGGGGTATTTGCAGCGCTGATATTATTGTGTGGTATTGTTGTGAATGCAACCCTTTACATTCTGAATGATTTTAACAGCATAAGAAGGAGAAAACCTGCTCTGCCTGAAAGAGTAGCATATATCAAAGCATTCAATGGTAAGATAATCCCGATATTTCTTACAAAACTATCGACAATAATCGGGCTTATTCCTTTTCTGCTTACCGGAAAAGATGAAAGGTTCTGGTTCGCCCTGGCAGCAGGAACCATCGGCGGCCTGGTGTTCAGCGTAATTGGGCTGTTTGTATATCAGCCGATAATGCTAAAGCGCACAGAGCGCAGGGCACAGGGCGCAGAGCACAGAGCACAGGGCACAGGGCGCAGAGCACAGAGCACAGGGCGCAGAGCACAGAGCACAGGGCGCAGGGCACAGAGCACAGAGCACAGAGCGCATAGTCCCGTCCCCTGAGCCCTGAGCCCTGAGCACTAAGCCCTGAGCATTTTATTAATTTAGATGAATTAATATCAGTTTGAAATACTAAATAGTGTTTGTCTTTAAACTCAAATTGTTAATAAATACAGGGGGTTGCAATCATAAGTCAAGAAAGTTCCATGTATCTTGGAATCAAAGATAATGAATCCATGAAAATCTTCAACGAGTTACTTTTGAAATTTGAAAAGCCT
>JANXXP010000081.1 GCA_025350595.1 Bacteroidota bacterium | reverse complement strand
ACGAATACAAGACATTATGAAGCTCTTTTAAGAGTTTCAGAAAGTCTTCACAGAGTTCTGACCGGACTTGACAATCAGATTCCGGAAGAACTTATTGCCATTGATATACGACAGGCAATTCATTATTTGGGTGCGATTACTGGTGAGATTACATCTGATGAGATACTTGGTAATATTTTCAAAAATTTCTGTATCGGAAAGTAATCAATTTTTTGAATTTGAATTTTAAAAGCCAATTGCTATGCAACAAAAATTCATACCGTTTGAGGTAATAGAGAAATTTATGACGTCTATTCTGGCAAAAGCAGGTATTCCAAATGAAGACGCAAAGATTGTCGTTGATGTATTATTGCAAGCCGATAAATTAGGATTTGACTCTCATGGAGTTAATCGTCTTAAACCAATTTACCTGGACCGTATTGCAGAAGGAATTCTAAATCCGAAAACTACTTTTGAAGTTGTTAAAGAGGGCCCAACGACTGCAGTGATCGATGGGCATAATGGAATGGGGCATGTTATAGCATATAAATCTATGAAACTGGCAATTGAAAAGGCTAAGAAGTTCGGGATGGCCATGGTGACAGTTCGGAATTCGACACATTATGGCTTTGCAGGTTACTATGCACTGATGGCCGTAAAGGAGAATATGATTGGAATTACCGGTACAAATGCACGACCATCAGTGGCCCCTACTTTCGGAGTTGAGAATATGCTTGGAACAAACCCATTGACTTTTGGTATGCCAAGCGATGAGTCTTTTCCGTTTTTACTTGATTGTGCCACTTCTATAACACAGAGAGGGAAAGTTGAACTTTATGCGCGGGAAGGAAAGGAAATGCCCAAAGGATGGGTTATTGATGAGACCGGACAAAGCAAAACGAATTCCATAGAGGCCTTAGAAGATTTTATAAAGGGTACCGCTGCTCTTACACCTCTAGGCGGAGTTGGGGAGGAAACTGCAGGTTATAAAGGTTACGGTTATGCCACTGTGGTTGAGATACTTTCTGCAGCTCTTCAGCAGGGTGCATTTATGAAGTTATTAATGGGAGTCAAAGATGGAAAAAAAGCGCCCTATCCAATTGGTCACTTTTTCATTGTAGTTGATATTAATGCTTTTACTGATCCTGTTAATTTCAAGAAGACAACAGGTGATATACTTCGTGAACTTAGAGCCTCCAAAAAAATGCCTGGTCATAATAGGATTTTCACTGCAGGAGAAAAGGAACATGAGACCTGGCTGGTAAGAAAGGATATGGGAGTCCCGTTTAATGATCAATTGTTGGAAGAGTTCAGGGGATTATGTAATTCTTTCAACCTCCGGGAATATTTGCACTATTTTGAAAGTTGAATATTTTAACCCCTGTTAATGGATATCCTCTTCTCTGATGCACTGAAAATCAATAGGACTGATGCTTTCAACATAATGGTTAAACCAACAGGACGTATATAGAAGCTCAGCAGGTTCCGGTTGTTACATTTGTATGGCAGGGAGGCGAACCTGTCTTCAGTGTGATGTAAGATATGCTTGTCATGGTGAATGTCCAAAACACAGGTTCATTTATACTCCTGAGGGCCAGCCCGGTTTGAATTTCCTGTGTGAGGGATATAAAATGTTCTTCCACCATGTTGAGCCTTTCATGGAATACATGGCAAAGGAACTTAAAAATAAGAGAGCCCCGGCAAATGTTATGAACTGGATTAGAAACAAGGATAACCAAGTTGTGAAAAGTTCATCTTCGCTTAAGTGCATTACTGAAATAATTTTCAGAATCTTATCTTAATATTTCCAAAGATTTCTCTTCCGGGCCCGGGCTGGTACGAATTTCCATCCGGGTCAGGCTCGGTAAATGCCATATATTCTGATCCAAACAAGTTACGGGCAGATAAACTAAATTCTCCTTTAAGCCCCCACTTGTTCCATAGATATGAAATACGGGCATTATAAAGATTAAATCCTTTCTGCCAGTTTTGATAGATAGCCGGATCGAGTTCCCCATTATAAGCTTTAGAATCTGTATAAATGGCCCATCTTGACTGATATTCAGTTCCAAGGCTCAATTTAATATTTTTACTAATTGAATAAACAACTTCTGAATAAAGCTGATGTTTTGGAGAATTTGGCAGCCATTGTCCTGCTGACGGCGGAGAAGTCAGGACATACGCAGCATCTGTATATACGGGATCTATCTTTGAAGATGTATACTTATAATTTGATAATGTATAAGCAGTCTGTATGTTCAGGTTTTTAAGCAGGCTAAAGGAAAAAAAAGTTTCAATCCCATATCGTTTGCTATTTCCCGCATTTCCATAAAAAACTTCCTGATTTCCTCTTCCTTTTTGTTTAAACCTGAAGAAATCATTTTCTGTATTCATAATAAAACCTGTAAGCTCATA
>JANXXP010000080.1 GCA_025350595.1 Bacteroidota bacterium | reverse complement strand
AAAGAAGGCTATAGAAGATGTCCTTGTGGCTCTGACACTATATATTACAGAATTAATGATAATATGGTTGAGGTAATGGCAATTGTTGGAATGCAAGATTTGAAAAATCTACTTTAATTGGGTGGAACTAAAATAATTCATAGATTAAAAAGTACTGTTGGCAACACGCGGTATAGCTGTGACAAATTAAATCTGTGGAGTAAAATGAGAAAAGTAATTGTTCTGTATTATTCGTTAGCACATGTATTTTTCATCGAGCGAGGGAAGAGTCCAGATTTTCGCTGACCAATAAATTTAAAAGGTAATTATCGAGGGTAGCCCTGTGCATATGATGCGATTCAGCAATTTCAAATATACACCCAGGTGAAATTATTTTTGAAGAATTCCTAAAGCCTTTAAACTTAAGCCAACATGCGGAGAATAATTCGGTTTATTACCGCATAAAATACGGAGAATATATTAGATTGCGACAATAAAAGCTTATATTTACCGCATAAAATGCATAGAATGAAGTTTTATTTATATCAACTAAATGGCTGGCCAAATTTTACCTGGGATAATGATGCCTTAATTACACTTTTAGCAGAGGTTAGACATTTGCAAGGTAGAATGATAGGAAAAATGGAATCACTTGGTTTTGAGTTAAGAAGTGAAGCTGTCTTAAAAACCTTAACACTGGATGTACTCAAATCAACTGAAATTGAAGGACAGATTCTAAATCCTGAGCAAGTACGTTCATCTATTGCAAGAAAATTGGGAATGGAAATTTCTGGATTGGTTTCTTCAGATAGAAATGTAGATGGAGTAGTTGATATGACGTTAGATGCAACCCAGCATTATGAGAACCCATTAACGGTGGACAGACTCTTTGGTTGGCATTCAGCTTTGTTTCCAACCGGAAGAAGTGGATTGTATAAAATTATTGTTGGTAATTGGAGAGATGATTCTACTGGCCCTATGCAAGTAATTTCTGGAGCAATGGGAAAGGAAAAGATCCATTATCAAGCGCCTGCTGCCACAGTTATTGAAAGAGAAATGGAATCATTCATTACCTGGTACAATAATAAAAGTCAACAAGACTTGATAATAAAGGCTGGATTAGCACATCTATGGTATATTACTATACACCCATTTGAAGATGGAAATGGAAGAATTGCAAGAGCAATTACAGATATGCTACTTGCAAAGTCGGAAGGGATAACTCAACGGTTTTACAGTATGTCTGCTCAAATTAGATTAGAGAGGCAGAAATATTATGAAATTCTGGAAAAATCACAAAAAGGGACTCTTGATGTAACGGAATGGTTGGTATGGTTCCTAAATTGTCTAAAAGAAGCATTAAACTCCTCCGGGCAGATACTTTCACGAATACTATATAAACACAAGTTTTGGAATAAATATGCCACACAAGCGCTTAACAACAGGCAAGTTCTTTTAATCAATAAATTACTGGACGGGTTTAGTGGAAAATTGACCACCTCTAAATGGGCAAAAATAGCTAAGTGTTCAACTGATAGTGCACTTCGTGATATTCAAGACCTAAGGCAAAAACAAATACTTCGAAAGGATGTCAGTGGAGGGAGGAGTACTAATTATGAGTTAATTGAAATAAGAGAAAATTGAAATAAAAGCGCTACAGAGAATTGAATCAGGAGCGGTTATTCCTAGAAGTTATACTATCAGAATGCTTTTTGCAGCATTAGATTATAATGTTCCTAATTTTTCAGAAAATGATTCAAAAAAAGAGTACCTACTTTTTTTCAACGCAAGATTGAGCAATTTTATAAAAGTGTAATTGATTCGTTTAACTTAAAAACGAATACAATGAAAAAAGTGACTATTTTATTGATTGTTGGCATTGCCATTGGTTTTTGCCTTTTTACGTTAATATCCAATATTAATGCTCAATAGCTGGTTGCCAGCCAAATGCCCTGATTTCGCTATGACTATTGAATCTGTTCTATCTAGACAAAAAGCCTAAAAATAACTCGCTAAGAGTTAATATGATTCTTCAATTAGGAATGCACTAAAAAAATCTGACAAAATAGTTCCCAATATGGGAATTATCTATATCTTTGTAGCCAGACAATAAATGAATGGAGAGGATATTTGCTAAAAGTACTTTAAGACAATTTTGGGAAAAACACCCTGACACTGAGCAGTACTTAAAAACTTGGTATGATACAGCTATGAATTCAGAATGGAAAACTCCAAATGATGCTAAAAAGTCTTACTCTAATGCAAGTATTCTGAAAGAGAGCAGGATAGTTTTTAATATAAAAGGTAATGCGTATCGATTGGTTGCAAAGTTCAATTTTGAGAAACAGTGGATTTTTATTCGATTCATCGGATCTCATACTGAATATGATAAAATCGATGCGAATACGATCTAAAAACAATGGCTATGAATATAAAACTTATAAAAACAGAAGAAGATTATCAAATAGCACTGAAAAGACTTGATGTCATTTTTGATGCTAAGAACGGGACAATAGAAAGTGATGAGGCTGACATTCTTGGACTAATGATTGACGAGTATGAAAAAAAACATTATCCAATTGAAGCGCCAGATCCTATTGAAGCTATTAAAATAAGAATGGAGGAATTGAATTTAAAACAAGTTGACCTTGCTGATACAATTGGCGGAAAAAATAGAGTCTCTGAGATAATAAATCGTAAGCGCAAATTAACAGTAGAAATGATTCGCAATCTTACTGAACAATTAAACCTTTCCCCCGGACTTTTAATCCACGACTATAAATTGACAGGACAAAAACGTGCCTTGACTGGTAGAAAGGTCGCGAGACACGCCATGCCAAATAAAAAAAGCCTAAATATATCTCGGTCGGTTTAGTTAAGCGCCTTCAGTCTTCGCCGCCTGCAAAAATCCCAAAATTTCACCTCCTGCACTGAGGCGGCTTCGGCTGGCAGGGTATACAGCCCGGACAGCTTCAGAGTTAACCTAAAAGAAAAATTTAACCATTAGTAAAAATCAAAATATGAGAAATTTATTCTTTTTAATAATTTTTATTGTCCTGACTTCCAATTTAAGATCACAAACAGCTGATTGTGTCAAAGACTTCAATTTTTTAGTCCAAAAAATTAAAATTGATTACCCCGGTTTTAACGAAAAGGTAACTTCAAAAACAAGACAGGAACTTCTTAACCTTGAACAAGAACTTAGAAATAAAATTCAATATTACCCCGATTCCTGTGGAAAATACTTGTCCATTTATGCGTCATGGTTCAAGGATAATCACCTACGAATTAAAAGATTAAATTCCTCATATGTTTCAAATAACATTAACAAATCAATACCAAAAGTGTATTCGGGCAATCTAGATTCAATAATATTTTCAGGATCCGATCCAGTTGAAGGACATTGGCATTCATTCGAGGGTGATATAGCTATTATTAAATCTAAAACAAATAATGAATTTATTGGTGCAGCAGTTTCATTTAGAAATTATACAAAGAATCAAATCGTCTTTTCTCTGAGCAAACTTGCCGAAAGTGAGTATAAAATGATATCATACCCATATTACGATTCTTCCAAACCAACGAATGGGAAAGCCTGCCTGAGACTTAAAGATAAAGTGCTAGAAATACATGAATATACCAGGTTTGTCCGAAAAACAAAATCTCCTATATCAGATGATGCTCTATTATATTCTTACTTCCCTGAATATCCAAATGGTGGTAATATCTTCCCACTGGCAACCAAGCTTTCTGATAGTACATTTTACCTTCGGATTACCTCATTTGCGGACGATAAGGCTGAAGTATCTACCAGGAAACATTGGTCTGAGATTACTTCAATGCCAAATCTGATTATTGATATTAGAGGAAATGGTGGTGGACAGGACAATTTTTATCAGGTTCTGGCAGATTTAATCTACACAAACGCATATGAAAGCAAGGGAGTAGAATGGTATGCGACCGAAAATAATATCAAAATGTATGAAAATGCAATAAAGAATGGCAAGATAAAAAACGGAGAAGAAGGAATTCGCAGTATAAATGCACTACTTAATGAAATGAGAAAAAATATAGGTGGATTTGTAATTCATCCAATGATGGGACAGGATGAAATTGTCAAAAGAGACACTGTATTCCCTTTTCCGAAAAAAGTAGGAATTATTATAGATGAAGATGTTGCTTCGTCAGCTGAGCAATTTTTACTTGATGCAAAAGAAAGTTCTAAAGTATTACTGTTTGGTAATTGTAATACAGCAGGTGTTTTAGACTATTCAAATGCTATAACTGAAAAATTGCCTTCAAACAAATATGAATTAACTTTCCCGATGACTCGCTCACGGAGACTCCCAAATCACGCAATTGACAACATTGGAATTTCACCAGATGTGTATATTCCCTATCCATCCAGCAACTCATCAGCTTTTTGACAGGCTTGACCAATGGGTATATTTTGTAAAAGACTATCTTGAGCTAAGTAACAAAACTAAATAAAGACAACAGAACTAACCATAATGATGAGGACAAATTCCCGGTGAGATATGCTTTTTCAGAAAATAACATTCTTTCTTATTAGTTTAAGGGGGACCAAATTGTAATAGAAAATTTTCAAAAATATCTGACTAAATATGATATCATTGAGATTAGTTTAATCACTTACTACGACATAATGAGTGGATTACTATGCAAAAATGCACTTAAACAATTGGAAATATTCA
>JANXXP010000079.1 GCA_025350595.1 Bacteroidota bacterium | reverse complement strand
CCGATCTACTGAATTAGGATGTTGCTCGCTTGCCAGTGTAGCTGCTTCGAAGGCCTTAAGAGAATTATTGCTCTCGATATAATAATCTATTATAGTCTCAAATTCAATAACGTCAAAAAAATAGTTCTCATTATTTTTCCTCATTCTCTCAAACTTCTGCACTGCTTGTTTCACATCTTCCTCATAGGAAAACCCGAACTTGTCATCTTCCATCACTCACAAAAATATGGTTACAAAATTAACACTATTTTTAATAAGGCAGATTACATAAATATCCAATTATAAACATTTTAATATTTTTATAAACAGTTAATATTCAACACTATAATACTAACCATTTAAATTATTAATATTTTTACTGACATAACGCAACCTAATAAGACAAATAATCATCTATTATTTGTACAACAGATTATATTTAAAATATTATACCCTATTTATCCTAGAATTAACCTAAATCCAACCTTTGAAGAACCGGGCAATCGTCCGGTTTTTCATTTTATGTTAGTATATTTGTGATTGTTCATTCCATAAAATACACATCTATGAAAAAATCAGCATATAGAAAATATATAGCATTGATATTTAGTGTGGTATTAATTTTAATCTGTTCTACCAGTTGTTCTAAAAAGGAGAGCCCCATTAAATTTCCACAGGGTTCTTTTCCTGATACAGTGATAAACCTTTCTAGCATAAACTCCCCATTTGACGATTATAACAGCGCTTTGTTATACCAGTTATCCGGATCAAATCCTATAATATTTTCAAGCAACAGAAACAGTTCCGGTGGCCAGTTTGATCTGGTACAGGCAAATATTGCATTTACCTTTGATCAAACTAACGGCGTATTCAAACAAGACGCTTCTATAACCAACGATCCATTTCTCAATAAACTAATTAATAAGGCAATAACTCCGGGAAACGATTTCGGTCCATATCGATTTTACAGCCCGATAGATGGTTATGAGTATCTGTTGCTTTCATCAGTCAACAGTCTGGGAAATCTCGATCTGGTCTATCTTAGAAACCGTCCGGTGAGTGGATCTACACTTCCTGATGTTGAGGGCCCATTTCCAATTAAGCTTCTGAATACAAGTTTTGATGATGGATATTTATGTCTTGATTCCAATTTAGATACTCTGACTTCAACATATTCAGTGTATTTTACTTCAAACAGGAATGGAAATTTTGATATTTTTCAGGAGAACAGGCCCTCTCAAAAAGATTTTACATCATGGTTTAATCTTGACTTTAAAGCATCTGCAGTTGTAGACAGTGTAAATAGTTCCAATGATGATAAATGCCCATTTATCTCTAAAAAAGTAATGGTTTTCACTTCCAACAGACCAGGTGGTTTAGGAGGATTCGATCTATATTATTCAATTCTCAGAAAGGGTAAATGGAGTTCTCCAATAAATTTTGGCCCGGGAATAAATAGTTCTTCTGATGAATACAGGCCGATTATCGGGAATCTGACTGATTTTACAAATTCATATATGATTTTCTCCTCAAACAGGCCAGGGGGAAAAGGAGGGTATGATCTCTATTTTACAGGGGTAGATTTTCCTAAATAGTAAAAATCAGTCACTAATCAGTGATCAGGCTTTTGTTGCAGCCATGAGCGTATTACGCAACAGAGAAACCCTTGTCATGGGGCCTACACCACCTGGTACAGGTGTTATATAGGAACATTTAGGGGCCACATTTTCAAAATCCACATCACCAATAAGTTTGAAACCCGATTTTGTTTCGTCGCTTTTTATCCGGGTTGTACCAACATCGATAACAACTGCTCCAATCTTTACCATATCGGCCGTTACAAAATAAGGAGAACCGATAGCTGCAATTATTATATCAGCTTGTTTTACAATCTCCTTTATATTTTTTGTACGACTATGAACAACAGTTACACTGGCATCCATCCCTTTTTGAGATAGAAGAATACTTACTGGTCTGCCAACAATATTACTGCGTCCAATTACAACACAATTCTTTCCGGATGTTTCAATCCCATATCTTTTTATAAGTTCAACAATTCCATATGGTGTTGCTGGCAGATATCCGGGAATACCGATCATCATTCTTCCAAGATTTACAGGGTGGAAACCATCTGCATCTTTTTCCGGATCTATTGCTTCAATAACTTTATTCTCTGAAATATGAGATGGTAATGGTAACTGAACAATGAAACCATCTACGTCTGTATCATTATTTAGCTCGTAAATTTTGTTAAGCAAGACCTCTTCGGTAACATCATTACCAAATTTAATAAGTGATGATTTAAATCCAACTTCTTTACAATCTGTTACTTTATTCGAAACGTAAGTTTCACTGGAACCATTATTACCAACAAGAATCGCAACCAGGTGAGGAATTTTTTTTCCTTCAATACTTAGTTTTGCAACTTCTTCTGCAATTTCATGCTTGATCTCAGAGGCTATCTTTTTACCATCAATAATTGTATACATCTCACAGATTATTTTTTACCCATAAGTCTGGCAACGTTACCGCCTTTAGTCATCATTTTCATCATCTTTCTTGTTTCATCGAACTGCTTCAGAAGTTTGTTTACTTCCTGCACGCTTGTTCCGCTTCCTACTGCAATTCGTTTACGTCTGCTCCCATTTAGCACAACAGGATTAACTCTTTCTTCAGGAGTCATGCTTTTAATAATGGCTTCAATCCCTTTAAATGCGTTATCATCAATATCCATATCCTTTACAGCTTTTCCAACACCGGGTATCATGGCCATCAGGTCCTTAACATTCCCCATTTTCTTTATTTGCTGTATCTGAGTAATAAAATCATTGAAGTCGAACTGATCTTTCGCTATTTTTTTCTGAAGTTTTCTGGCTTCTTCAGAATCAAATTGCTCCTGTGCCTTTTCAACAAGAGAAACAATATCCCCCATGCCCAGAATTCTATCTGCCATTCTTTCAGGATAGAAAAGATCAATAGCATCCATTTTCTCACCGGAACTGACAAACTTAATGGGTTTATTAACAACCGATTTAATAGAAAGGGCTGCTCCTCCCCTGGTGTCTCCATCTAGTTTAGTAAGAACAACTCCATCAAAGTCAAGTCTTTCATTAAATTCTTTTGCTGTATTTACAGCATCCTGACCGGTCATTGAGTCAACAACGAATAGTATTTCATGAGGATTTACAGCATCTTTAACTGATGCAATTTCCTTCATCATCTCCTCGTCTATAGCCAGTCGTCCTGCCGTATCAATTATTACGAGGTCGTAGCCCTTTAGCTTTGCCTCTTTTATTGCATTTCGGGCAATTAACACAGGGTTCATGTTCCCATCTTCAGTATAAACGGGAACTTCAACCTGGGCTCCTATTATTTTTAACTGTTCAATAGCAGCAGGTCTGTAAACATCGCAGGCAACAAGCAAAGGACTTTTTCCTTTTTTGGTTTTTACCCATTTTGCAAGCTTTCCGCTGAAAGTTGTTTTTCCTGATCCCTGTAAGCCGGCAATAAGAATAATTGATGGATTGATCTTAATATTGATGTCGGTTTTATCGCCACCCATAAGTTCTACCAATTCATCATGGACAATCTTAACCATCATCTGCGATGGGTTTATTGACTTTAGGACTTCCTGTCCCAGTGCTTTCTGCTTAACAGTATCAGTAAATTGCTTGGCAATTTTAAAATTAACATCAGCATCGAGCAATGCCCGTCGCACCTCTTTAAGTGTTTCAGCAATGTTGATCTCAGATATCCTGCCTTGTCCTTTAAGAAGTTTAAAGGATTTCTCCAGCCTTTCACTTAAATTTTCAAACATGTTATTTTAAATAATAAGATAAATTATATAATTTTTGGGCTTCTTCTTTACATTCTTTCAGGCATTTCGATCCCTAACAGCCACATTCCCGAATAAATAACTTCGCTTGTCAGTTTTGACAAAAGGAGCCTGAAATTCCTCAGTGCCGGGTCATCTTCTCCCAGAATAGGAAAATCGTGATAGAACTGATTATATTCTCTGGAAAGTTCGTAACAATAGTTAGCTAAAATAGCAGGACTATAGCCGATTGCTGCAACTGAAACAGTTTCTGAAAACTTCCTCAATAGCTTAATTAGATCAATTTCCTTAGGCCCGGCCTTAACGCCAGTAAAATCTTTCATACCTGTTTGAATTCCAAGTTGCTCTGCTTTCCTGAAAACCGATTTTATCCTTGTATAGGTATATTGAATAAAAGGTCCGGTATTACCATTAAAATCAATAGATTCAACCGGGTTAAACGTCATGTTTTTTCTTGGATCAACCTTAAGGATATAATATTTAAGTGCACCCAAACCTATTTTCCTGAAAATATCTTCTTTTTCTTCTGCAGAAAAATCAGAAAGTTTGCCCAGCTCCAATGAAACATCCTTTGCCGTTTCCTGCATCTCCTTTATAAGATCGTCAGCATCAACAATTGTTCCTTCACGCGATTTCATTCTCCCCTCAGGTAGTTCCACCATGCCATAAGAAAAATGGATCAATCCATCAGACCAGGAATAACCCATTTTTTTCAAAATGGCTTTAAGTACCTGAAAATGATAGTTTTGCTCATTTCCTACAACATAAATATTTTTATCGAAATGATACTCATTAAACCTGTTTACAGCTGTTCCAAGATCCTGTGTCATATATACTGCAGTACCATCAGAACGAAGTAGAAGTTTTTGATCTAATCCTTCGGCTGTAAGGTCAGCCCATATTGAAGTGTCATCATTCTTATAAAGAATATTATCCTTAAGCGCAGATAGGACAATATCTTTTCCAATTTTGTATGTCTCTGATTCATAGTAGATTTTATCGAAATCCACCCCCAGCTTTTTATATGTAACATCAAACCCCGAATAAACCCAGCTATTCATCATTTTCCAGAGGTCTACAACTTTATTGTCATCAGCTTCCCACTTCAGAAGCATATCTCTTGCTTCGGTCATCAGTGGTGCAGAGTTTTTTGCCTCATTCTCTTCCATCCCTTGTGAGACAAGTCTCTCAACCTGAAGTTTATATTCCTTATCAAATAAAACATAATACTTTCCAACCAAATGGTCCCCCTTCATCCCTGAGGACTGAGGGGTCTCTCCATTTCCAAATTTCTGCCAGGCCAGCATTGATTTACATATATGAATGCCACGGTCATTTACTATATTTGTTTTTATAACCTTATGACCACAGGCAGATAATATCCGGTATAATGAATAACCCAGAAGGTTGTTACGGATATGACCAAGATGCAATGGTTTATTTGTGTTTGGAGATGAGTATTCAACCAGAATTGTTTCAGGTTTTAAAACCAGGCAATTCTCAAAATGAGTTTTTTCAGAAGCCATGATACCGAAAAATTCAACCCACCATGCATCTGAAATTTCAAGATTCAGGAACCCTTTAATAACATTAAAGCCTGAAACGACAGGGAAATTATCCATGAGATAATTTCCTATAGTTTCACCTGTTTTTTCCGGAGTATTTTTTGAGAAGCGCAAGAGTGGAAACACAACCAGAGTGAAGTCCCCTTTAAAATCTTTTCTCGTTTCCTGTATCTGAATCAGGTCATCTGTAACGTCGCTGTTGTAAACAATCTTAACAGCTTCTTTTATCTTTTCTTTAAGAACAATCTCCATCTTTTTCGTTGCAAATTTCAGCCTGCAAAGATAACATTTTAATATATTGATATACAACAAAACATGATCAAAAAGGTATGTAAAATATCACTGAAAAAAATTACATTTCTGCCAACTGATCAAAATATTTGACAATTGATCTGTTTTATTTGATAAAGAAGTAAGCCGTAATTAAAAAGTTATTTTACTTTTGGCAAAAGGTAATGTATTCTTTATACATGATTATATTAAGGAGTTAATACTTTGGAACTTAAAAACTTACTCATAGAGCCGACTGTAAAGTCACCGCAGATTGATTTAAATCAGCTTACAGGTGAACTTATTTTATCCGGAAGATCAATTCCTGAGAATGCTGCACAACTTTATGAAGGTATTCTAAAGTGGGTTCATGAATATGTCAAAAATCCCAGGCATACAACTAATTTGAGATTAAATCTTGAATATTTCAACACTTCATCATCTATCTGGCTTGCAAAAATCATTAAATCTCTTTGTTCAATCAAGGATAGTGAATATACTCTGATGATTCACCTTTATTTTAACATAGAAGAGTATGATAGTATGGAAATTGAAGATCTTAAAGACGCCCTTAGTCCTATAATAGATATGATTGGTACTCCTACTGTTAGTCTGGGAATCAAAATTTATGGTGCTGATGATGCTGGTGAGATTCTTAAAGAATCAATGGTTCTTATTTAGTCCTTCACTCTAACATTTTCCTATAATTTATTCTTTCTTCAATTTTTTGGCATAACTTTAATACGCCAATTTATTGTTACACCCATGCGAACAGTAATCTTTGTTTTGCTTTCAATATTCAGTATTATGGAAACATTTTCCCAAAATAATTTGACTGAAAGGCAACCGATCGCCGCCGGAAGATTCTATCCGGCTGACAAAGAGACTCTAACCAATGATCTTTCCAGGCTTTTCGAAAGCTGTAAAAAATCTACCGATAACCGGAAGGTAAGAGCAATTATCAGTCCCCATGCTGGTTATGTTTTCTCAGGCAAAATAGCCGCATCCGTATACTCAGCAGTGTCACAGAATTCATCATATAAAAACATTTTCATCATTGGTTCCAGTCATGTAATGTTATTCAATGGTGCATCTGTGTATAATACCGGAGATTATCTGACACCTCTGGGGACTGTTATCGTAAATAAGGATATTGCCAATAAACTGATCAGAGAAAACAAAGTATTTAATTTCCCGACCGATTCGCACAAACAGGAACACAGTATAGAAGTTCAACTCCCATTTATTCAATATTATTTTAAAGATAACCCATCTATTGTTCCGATTATTATCGGTACTGATAATGAAATCACCGTTAAAAAGATCGCTGAAGCTCTAAGACCATGGTTCACTCCTGATAATCTTTTTGTAATAAGCAGTGATTTTTCACATTATCCTCCTTATAAAGAGGCCATCGAAACTGATAATGCAACAGCAATAAGTATTGAATCTGGTAATCCGAAGATTTTCCTTAAAATGCTCGAAGAAAACTCTTCAAAACAGATTAAGGGGCTTGCAACAAGTATGTGCGGATGGACCTCCGGTCTTGCACTGCTCTATCTTGGCGAAGGAAATAAAAATCTTGAAATTAAACTTATTGATTATTGCAACTCAGGCGACTCACCTTATTCAGGAAAAGATGAAGTGGTGGGTTATAATGCAATGGTTATGATAGAGAAAAACCTAAAAATGAATATTAGCTTTCAACCTGAAATTGGGATCTCGTTCACAGAGGAAGAAAAAGGTCAACTTTTTGCTATAGTAAGGAATAGTATTAACTCAAAGTTATATGATAAGCAAACCATTGAGATTGAGAAAAAGGCATTTCCAGAAAAATTTAATACGCCAATGGGTGCATTTGTTACTTTGAAAATAAAAGGAGAACTGAGAGGCTGTATTGGAAGATTCATTTCAGCCACACCGCTTTACGAGGTTGTAAGAACATCAGCTCTCTCTTCAGCTTTTGAAGATCCCCGCTTCTCTCCTCTTACTAAAGAAGAATTTAAAAAAACAGAAATTGAAATAACAGTACTTGGGCCTCTTAAAAAGATTAAAAACATTAATGAGATTATTTTAGGGAAGCATGGTATTTATATAAAGAAAGATAATCATGCAGGTACCATGCTTCCTCAGGTGGCAACAGAGAACGGATGGACTGTTGAACAGTTTCTTGGATTTACTTCACGTGATAAAGCTGGAATTGGATGGGATGGCTGGAAGGACGCAGAAATATTCATCTACGAAGGAATAGTCCTGGATGAAAAGATTAAATAAGTATGTATCATGTTATTGGCATAGGATCAACAGCGGTTGTCTTATACTTAATCAGTTACCTTTTCTATCGGATAGAGTATTATTCCTTATCATTTCATAGAAAGATATGGAACACCCTCCTGGCTGTTTCATTTATAATAACAGCAATAGCCGGTTTGTTCATGGCGCTACAGGTAACATATAAATGGAATATTCCGTTTGTAAAATCCATCCTGAAGTGGCATGTAGAATTTGGAATAGGAATGGCAATCACAGGAGTAATTCATTTAATATGGCACCTTTCCTATTTCAAAGAAATATTTCAATCCAGGGAAAATAAGATCAGGAACAAAAACTCTGATAAAATTTCTTCTACGGAGATAAGTTATAACCTGTTTATAGTCGGTTTTGTAAGCACTTCAATTCAATTGCTTTTTATAAGAGAGATGCTGAATATTGCCGGCGGATATGAACTGATTACAGGAATTTTTCTGGGATCATGGCTTATATTATCTGCGGCCGGTGCTTCAATTTCCATGATATCTCATCTTTCCGATGTAAAAAAAATCAATCTTATTTTTTCTTTAAGTCCATTTGTCTCATTATTTTTTCTACTTATTTTCTCAAGACTATTTCTAAATACAGGAGAGACTCCATCGTTTCTGGTAAGTATGATATATACCCTGATTGTTCTTATTCCAATATGCGTTGTATCAGGTTTCACCTTTACCAGGTTAATGTCAATAGCCAGAATAAATAATGATTCAGCTCCTGGAACATCATTTTCGATAGAAACTGCAGGGGGTATAGCTTCCGGAATAATAATATCGATTTTGACTCATGGATTATTAAATACTTATCAAACACTTTTTCTGATAATTTTACTATCAATCACTTATACCTTAATAACATTCTATTTAATAAATATTAAGGCAAAGCGAGTATTCCGGATATTGATGGCTGTGCTCTTTGCAGGTATAATTATTTTCAACATTGATATCATTTTCAGACAAATATTGCTTCCCGGTATAAAAGTCACTGATTCAAAAGATACACCTTATGGCAATATATCCAGGGGTAATTATAAAGGAGAACAGAGCGTTTATTATAATCATAGACTTTTGACTTACAACGATGATGTCGTTGAAAGGGAAGAGAACATTCATTATGCAATGCTTCAGAGCAATTCGCCTGAAAAAGTAATTTTGATATCAGGGTCACTTCTAAACAATCTTCCAGAGCTTCTAAAATATCCTGTAAAAGAAATAGTTTATGTTGAAAGGGATCCTGTTCTGGCTAACATAGAGAAGTCCCGGCCTTATTCAAATTCTAACAAGCTGATAATAGAGAATGAAGATGCATTCAGTTATATCAGAAATTCAATGGAAATGGCTGATGTAATAATACTCTTAACTCCCCCTCCATCGACTCTACTGCTCAACAGATATTATACCACAGAATTTTTCCACTATGTTAAAAAGAGACTTAAAGCAGACGGTATTTTTATGTGTTCACCCGGTCCCGGAGACAACTACCTGAACAAAGAGTCAATAAATCTGTATTCTTCAATTTACAACTCTCTTGAAGATGTTTTCATAAATGTTAAACCAGTTATCGGAAACAAATTATATCTTATTTCTTCAGATAAAGAAATATCAGTATCATTTTGCCAGCTTGCTGACATAAAAAAAATAAAAAATACTTATGTAAGTTCCGACTACCTTTCGGACGAATTGATAGTAAAAAAATCAAACGAAGTGACCCTGCTCTTTGATAATAAAATAAGTCAAAACAGATCAGCTTTTCCAATAGCCAGTTTTCATTTTCAATCCTACTTTTTCAGCAGTAACCCTGGTGAGAAGGTCCCTGCATTAATTCTGATGATGATACTCTTCGCGATACCGGCATTTGGCATTAAGAGAAGAAATATGCTAATGTATTTCAGTGCTTCCGCTTTGGCAGGATTTGAAATTTTAATACTTCTTACACTTCAGCTTATTGTAGGAAATATGTACCAGTTGACAGGTCTGATTATTGCCGGATTAATGAGCGGACTGGCTATTGGAGCAGGATTTGAAATAAGGTTAATTAGCAAATTTTCTGTCAGAGTTCAGGGGTTAATATTAATATTTTATTATCTGTTTTTTGGCCTTTTTTACAATAGCATTTTTGCTCTTAAAAGCGGTTTCTCTGCAATTGCTTTTTTAATATTTTCTGCTTTTGTACCTGCCCTGTTTACCGGTCGTATCTTCAGAGAAATTACAGGAAAATCTGAGGGGTTGTCGGCACCTTCAGGAGTTTATAGTTCAGATCTTGCAGGTTCTGCTTTAGGTTTTATACTGATGACCGGAATAGCAATACCGGCATTCGGAATTCAAGCATCTGTTTTTTTAATGTCGGGACTGATTTTTGCAGGCTTTCTGCTTGGAACACTCAGGAACTAATAGTAGTTTTAATTTATGTTGGAACATCAGAATAGCAAGATGCAGAAAATAAAATACAATATCAGCAAACGTGATTTTATTAAAAAATCACTTGCAGCTACAACCGGGCTATTATGCTTTCCATGCGGTGCTTTACCTGCAGAATCAAGAATTGAACAAGAAAGTATTTACAAGAAAATTGCTGAATTTCAGGAAGAAACGGCCAGGGGCGTTATGTGCAGAATTTGTCCAAACGAGTGCGTATTAAAAGAAGGCGAATTAAGTAAATGTAATAACCGAAAGGTTTATAAGTCCAGATTATACACACTGGCATTCGGCAATCCATGTGCAATTGAAGTTGATCCGGTGGAGAAGAAGCCGCTATATCATTTTCTACCAGGATCAAAAGCATATTCAGTAGCCACTGCCGGATGTAATCTGGTTTGTCTTAACTGCCAGAACTGGTCGATTTCACAGACAAGTCCCGATAAGACAAGAAATTACGACCTTATGCCTGAACATGCTGTTGAGCAGTGCATTATAAACAAGTGCCAGTCTATTGCATATACATTTTCAGAACCTGTAACCTTTTACGAGTATATGTACGAGACAGCTGCTTTAGCAAAGAAAGCCGGAATTAAAAATATTATTAAATCGAATGGCTATATTAATTCAGAGCCACTTAAAAAATTATGCACTGTTCTTGATGGCGCCAATATTGATCTCAAAGCATTTAATGAAAGTACATATCTTAAACTCACCGGGGGAAAGTTGCAGCCGGTACTTGATAGTCTTAAAATTTATAAAGATATGGGAGTCTGGCTTGAAATAACGAATCTTGTTATTCCGACGTGGTCAGATAACCTTGATGAAATACAAAAAATGTGTAAGTGGTTAAGCGATAACGGATTTAAAAATACTCCATTACATTTCAGCAGATTTTTCCCAATGCACAAACTTGAACAATTGCCACCAACGTCTGTTGAACTACTTAATAAAGCAGCACAGATCGCAACTGCTGAAGGTTTAAAATTTGTATATACCGGAAACATGCCAGGGAATGAAATATCCGATACACAATGTCCTTCATGCAGTGCAAAAGTTGTAATCAGAGAAGGTTACAGGATAGCATCAAATAGTATTAAAGAAGGGAAATGCGATAAATGCGGATGCAAAATTGACGGATTCTGGAAATAAACAAAATATTAACTTGTAATTTTTTCATTAATAATCAGTTTACTTACTTATGACTAAATCTGAAGCAAAGGTTCGAATTGAGAAGCTCCGCATCGAAATAGTTGAGCATAATAAAAGGTATTATATTTTAAATCAACCCTCAATATCCGACTTTGAGTACGATATTATGTTGAACGAACTTGATACTCTCGAGAAAAAATTTCCTGAGTTTGTTAATGAGAGCTCTCCCACACACAGAGTTGGAAGTGATATAACGAAAGAGTTCGAACAATATGAACACAGATATCCTATGCTTTCATTAGGAAATACTTATAATGAAGAAGAACTACGGGAATTTGATAACAGGATTAGAAAAGTCACTTCCGAATCATTCGAATATGTATGTGAGCTTAAATTTGATGGTGCATCAATAAGCATCTCTTATAAAGACGGGGTACTTATCAGGGCAATTACGAGAGGCGATGGAAATAAAGGCGATGATGTTACTTTAAATGTTAAAACGATCAAGAGTATCCCGCATAAAATAACAGGTAAAACAATTCCTGACGAGTTTGTGATTCGAGGTGAAATTGTTATGAGGAGAGCCGTATTTGACAGGTTAAATGAAGACCGAAAAAATGCAGACATTGCACCCTTTGCTAACCCGCGGAATGCTGCAGCCGGGACTCTTAAGTTACTTGATCCCAAAATTGTTGCGTCAAGATCACTTGATTGTATGATATATTTTCTTTTGTCAGAAAACCTACCCTTCAGCTCTCACTTCGACAATTTAAAAGAGGCATCCGGTTGGGGCTTCATGGTGGCTGAAAGTATTAGGAAATGCAGTAATATTGAGAGTGTCATTGAATTTATTTTTCATTGGGAAACGGAACGAAAAAATCTCCCATACGATACTGACGGAGTAGTTGTTAAAGTTAATTCGGTCAGGCTTCAGGGCGAGCTTGGTTTTACTGCTAAATCACCCCGATGGGCCATTGCATATAAGTATAAAGCTGAAGAAGCTACAACAAGACTGTTGTCAGTTACATTTCAGATAGGCAGAACCGGGAATGTCACTCCTGTTGCAAATCTGGAACCTGTTCTTTTATCTGGTTCCACAGTAAAAAGAGCTACACTTCACAATGCTGATCAAATTGCGCTTCTTGATTTACATTTAAACGATATGGTGTTTGTTGAGAAAGGCGGCGAAATAATTCCAAAGATAGTTGGTGTTGATCATTCTTTCAGAAATGAAACCAGTAAAATGGTAGAATTTATCACGAATTGTCCGGAATGCGGAACACCGCTTGTCAGAAATGAGGGTGAAGCAAATCATTTTTGTCCTAATTACCTTCACTGCCCACCACAGATAAAAGGAAGGATTGAACATTTTATCAGCAGGAAAGCGATGGATATTGATGGTTTAGGAGAAGAGACAATTGACCTTCTTTACAATAAGAACCTGATAAGAAACGTTTCCGATCTTTATGATTTACAATCAGAGCAGTTAATACCACTCGAACGGCTTGGGGAGAAGTCAGCTTCGAATATTCTGAAAAGCATAAAACAATCTGTTGAAACACCTTATCCCAGAGTCTTATTTGCCCTTGGCATACGCCATGTTGGTGAGACTGTTGCAAAAACTATTTCAAACAATTTTACAACGATTGATGACCTCATTAATGCAGATCCTGAACAATTAAAGGATGTTAATGAAATAGGGCCGAAGATAGCATCCAGTATTATAGCTTACTTTTCAGATAAAGAAAATATTGAGATAATCAGGCGGCTGAAACTGGCTGGCATTAAGTTCTATTATGATGCTCACGAAATAACTACAGGAAACACTCTTAACAATAAAACAATTGTTATATCGGGAGTGTTCCTTAAACATAGTCGCGACGTGTATAAAGAATTAATTGAAAAAAACGGTGGAAAAAATTCGACTTCTGTCTCAGGAAGTACATCATTTATTCTTGCCGGAAATAATATGGGGCAGTCAAAAAAGGATAAAGCTGAATCACTTGGAATTCCTCTGATGAGTGAGACTGAATTCCTTAAAATAATTGGTGAAGATTAAGCTGTTCCACCATTGACTTTAACAAAAAACTATTAGGTTTGTAGTATGGAACTATTTAAAAATTTAAGACTAAATATAGGAAAGTCTATCTTTGAAAAAAAAGAAGCCAGAGCTAAGAGAAAAGTTTTTTACTCAAATTTCAGTGTGACTAAAAGTATTGGAATTGTTTGGGATGCTTCTTTAATATCTGATTTTCCTGCCTTATCACGATTTTACCAAAAAATGCACGAGAAGAATATCGAAGTAAAAATACTTGGATACTTTCCCGGTAAAGAACTACCTGATCAATACACAGCGGTAAGGTATCTTACATGCATAAGGAAAGCTGATCTGAACTTTTTTTATCAACCTATTTCATCCGAGACTGAATCTTTTATAAGAAACAAATATGATATCCTTATTGATATCAACTTCAAAAAATTGTTCCCACTTCAAATCATTACATCACTATCAAATGCATCTTTCAAAGTTGGATTATTTAACTCCGGAACATCAACTGATATTTTCGATTTAATGATGGAAATCAGTAATCCGGTCGATGTTGAAAATTATTTGAATCAGATTATCCACTATCTTCAGATGATAAATTCAGGAAACACAAATACAAAGACAACAGTTCAAACAGTTAATAATTAAAGAAGAAAATGAAAAGATTCAAAGGGACAGGCGTAGCGATTGTTACACCTTTCAAAAATGACTCAAGTATTGATTTTGCAGCATTGGGGCGTGTAATAAATCATGTCATTACAGGAGGAGTAAACTATATTGTTGCGATGGGGACCACCGGAGAATCGGTTACACTTACAAAGGATGAGAAGAAAGCAATTATAGCTTATGTTATTGAGGCAATAGATAACAGGGTACCACTCGTTGTAGGTATTGGAGGAAACAACACACAGGAAGTAATTAACTGCATAAGACATTCTGATCTTAAATGTGTTGATGCAATATTGTCTGTCTCACCTTATTATAACAAACCAACTCAAAAAGGGCTTTTTCAGCATTTTAAAGCGATAGCCACCTGCAGTCCTGTTCCGGTAATACTTTATAATGTACCCGGCAGAACCGGCAGCAATATCTCTTCAGACACTTGTCTTGAGCTTGCTCATGGTTGTGAAAATATTATTGGCGTCAAAGAAGCCTCCGGAGATATTAACCAGATTATGAGGATCATAAAAGGGAAACCTGAAAATTTTGCTTTAATATCTGGAGATGATATGATGACAATTCCTATAATAGCATTAGGAGGATTAGGTGTCATATCTGTCCTTGCCAATGCATTTCCGGCACAATGTGGTGAAATTGTAAGCCATTCTATGAAAGGAAATTTTAAATCCGCACGCGAGATGCAATTCAGAATGCTTGAAATAATAGACCTTCTGTTTATTGAAGGAAATCCATCGGGAGTGAAAGCTATGCTGAACATTATGAACATATGTCAGAACAGCCTCAGACTTCCCCTGGTTCCAATAAGCAGAACAACTTATACAAGGATTCAGAAAGCGATAGAAGAAGTAAATAAAAGCTGATTAAACACCAGCATTTACTCCCTGTTTTCCTCCTGGCTGTAAACCATGACATTGTTTGAATTTTTTTCCACTGCCGCATGGGCATGGATCGTTTCTTCCGACCTTTTTATCAACTCTGACTGGTTCGGTTCTCTGCTCTTTATCCTGACCACCACCACCGGTACTGCTATACTGTGAAAAATCGCTTTTAGAAGTTCTAAGATTACTAGTATCAACCTGACGTTTTCTCTGAGCTTCTTTTACCTGATCAGGATCCTGACTAGGGATATGCCCTTTCATAAGAGTGCTCACTACATCTTTATTCACTTTGGTGAGCATGGTTTTGAAGAGTTCAAATGATTCAAATTTATAAATTAGAAGAGGATCTTTCTGTTCATAAGTAGCATTCTGCACTGATTGTTTAAGTTCATCCATCTCTCTCAGGTGTTCCTTCCATGCGTCATCGATCGTTGCGAGAACAACAGTTTTCTCAAATGCTCTGGCCAGCTCTCTTCCTTCCGATTCTGCAGTGGCTTTAAGATTAGTAACAACCTGGTAAATCTTAACCCCGTCAGAGATAGGCACTACTACATTTTCATATACATGCGACATCCTGTCGTATACATCTTTTAAAACGGGATATGCCTGAGCAGAAATCGATTCAACTTTTCTTTTATAAGTGTCTAGTACCTTTGCATATACTTTATCAGTAACCACACTTGAATTTACTTTTTTAAATTCCTGGTCAGGTATAGGAGAGTCCATTGAAAATGAGCGGATAAGATCAAAGTCAAATCCTTCCGAATCGCCATCGGCATGATATACATCAACAATGCTTTCAGTCACATCATACATCATATTTGCAATGTCAACACTCAGTCTTTCCCCAAGCAGAGCATGTCGTCTTTTCTTATAGATTACTTCTCTCTGTGAGTTCATAACATCGTCATATTCCAGAAGTCTTTTTCTTATACCAAAGTTATTTTCCTCAACTTTTTTCTGTGCACGTTCAATTGATTTGGTAATCATTGAATGCTGAATCATTTCACCATCTTTCAGGCCTAATTTGTCCATTATTCCAGCAATTCTTTCTGAGCCAAATAATCTCATCAGCTCATCCTCGAGTGAAACAAAGAACTGAGAGGACCCCTGGTCGCCCTGACGACCGGAACGGCCACGAAGTTGTCGGTCAACCCTCCTCGATTCATGTCTTTCTGTGCCAATTATAGCAAGACCTCCAGCCAGTTTGACTTCCTCAGAAAGCTTTATATCGGTACCTCGTCCTGCCATGTTGGTGGCAATTGTGATTGTGCCTGTTTTACCTGCTTCTGCAACAATTTCAGCTTCCCTCTGATGGAGCTTTGCATTTAAAACATTATGCTTCAGACCTTTCATTTTGAGCATTCTGCTAAGTAATTCGGATATCTCAACAGAAGTTGTACCAACCAGAACAGGTCTGCCTAACCTGTTCATCTCAGCAATCTCATCAATTACTGCATTATACTTTTCCCTTTTTGTCTTGTAAACAAGATCTTCCTTATCAATTCTTATGACAGGTCTGTTTGTCGGAATAACAACCACATCAAGTTTATAAATGTTCCACAGTTCTCCTGCCTCAGTTTCAGCGGTACCGGTCATACCGGCAAGTTTATGGTACATTCTGAAATAATTCTGAAGGGTAATCGTGGCATAAGTCTGTGTAGCAGCTTCTACTTTTACGTTCTCTTTAGCTTCAATTGCCTGATGAAGTCCGTCTGAATATCTACGGCCTTCAAGAACACGACCGGTTTGTTCATCAACAATTTTTATTTTATTGTCAACGATAATATACTCTGTATCAAGCTCAAAAAGTGTCCATGCCTTAAGCAGCTGAGTCATAGTATGAACCCGCTCTGACTTAACTGAATAATCCTGCAGCAGTTCATCTTTTATTCTGAGTTTCTCTCGATCGGATACATCTGATTTTTCTAAATCGGCAATTGTTGAACCTACATCAGGCAGAATAAAAAAACTTGAATCTTCAACCGAATCGGAAATAAGATCAATTCCCTTTTCTGTAAGCTCTATTGAGTTTGCCTTTTCATCAATAATAAAGAACAGCTCATCGGTAGCTTTATGCATATCCTTGCTGTTATTCTGCATATAGAAGTTCTCTGTCTTAAGCAGAAGTGATTTATTTCCCTCTTCACTAAGGAATTTGATAAGAGCATTATTTTTTGGAAGTCCTTTATAGGCTCTCAGGAGCAGCAATCCTCCCTCATCATTTTTGTTATCTGCAATCAGTTTTTTAGAATCAGCAAGAATTTGAGTCACAAGCTTTCTCTGAGCGCTTACAAGTTTTTCAACCTTAGGTTTAAGTTCATCGAATTGCTGATTATCAGCCTGAGCTGTTGGGCCTGAAATAATAAGTGGAGTTCGTGCATCGTCAATAAGAACTGAGTCTACCTCATCCACAATAGCATAATGATGTTTTCGCTGAACAAGATCTTCAGCGTTTATTGCCATATTATCTCTCAGGTAATCAAATCCAAATTCATTGTTAGTACCAAATGTTATATCGGCGTTATAAGCTTTCCTTCTGTCTGATGAATTAGGCTGGTGTTTATCTATGCAATCCACAGAAAGACCATGGAATTCATAAATAGGCCCCATCCATTCAGAGTCACGTTTTGATAGGTAATCATTAACTGTAACTATATGTACTCCACGTCCGGCAAGCGCATTAAGAAATACAGGAAGGGTTGCCACAACAGTCTTTCCTTCTCCTGTGCCCATTTCAGCAATTCTTCCTTTATGCAGAGCCACCCCACCTATGAGCTGAACATCGTAATGAACCATATCCCAGGTTATTAGATTTCCTCCTGCTATCCACTGGTTATTCCAATAAGCTTTGTCATCTTTAATTGTTATGCTTTCTCTGGTTGCAGAAAGATCTCTGTCATATTGTCGTGCTGAAACTTCCAGCACCGCATTCTCTTTAAATCGTCTGGCTGTTTCTTTTACGATGGCGAAAGCTCTTGGGACCATCTCATCAAGTGTTGTTTCAAGTTTTTCATTGATCTGCTTTTCAATTTTATCTATTTGATTATAAATATCTTCCTTTAAATAGACATCTTCTTCCTTTTCAGCTTTATCTCTAAGTGCCTTTATCTCATTTTCATCTCCGGCCATGCAATCAAGGATCTCTTTTCTGAGTTCATCGGTACGGTCTCTCAAACTATCATTTGACAAATCATTCAATTTTTCAAATTCCAGATGAGTCTTTTCAACGTAGGGATTTAATTCTTTTATATCCTTTTCATACTTATTCCCCAGAAACAGACCCAATACACTATTTATAATGCTCATTTTAAGATGTTTTACAGTTTTTCAAAATTTTCAGCAAAATTAGCTTTATTTTCCAATAATGAATTCCAAATATTCATATTATGCAAAAACCCCGCCATAATTGCGGGGTTTGCATTTTTATCTTATAAGAGAGTACTTAATTGTCTTAACACCAACGTCACTATATAATATCAGAATGTAAAAACCGTTTGGATTCCCTGATATATCAATTAAAGATTCAGAGCTTCCCGCAAGCCAGTCGCTTTTAATACAAATTCCTGTCGAATTGAAAACGCTGTATTTCAATTGCTTACCATTTTCGTAACCGATTGAACCTGTATTCAACTTAATCAGACCCTTACCCGGATTAGGATAAATCAGCAAGGGGCTATTACTTACTTTCTCAACTGCATCAATGAGTGGGCTGATTTTCAGATCCTCAATTACCCATCCCCAGCCGTTAGCAAAAGAATCGGAATATAACCTGAATCGTACCATAATTGTATCACCTGCTGAAATTTTGTCAGATGGCCGATAATATATAATGTGGGGTTTAATCATCGACTCAGTCGGGACAAATGTTGAGTTATTTCCGGCGATATTATTATTATAGGCTGATTCCCAGATAGTTTCGATTCTAGAATCATAACCGTCAATCAAACCAAACCATGTTTTCCCAAAGTTCTTTGAACCTTCAACAATAACATAATCATAAAAATTCTGATCACCAAATACAGATCCTGCCTCTCCTGGTTCAACCAGAACAATTTCATTATAGTTTATCAACAGTCCTGATTCATTAAACTTAAGAGGATTCCTCAACATACCAGTATATTGAATATTCTTTGTGTAATCCTCAGGGCTTTCATAATGATGCTTTGAATTAAGGCCATACTTACTAAAACCTGAAGGTTTTGAAACAGTAAATCCAATATTAAAAAAGTCAGCAGATCCCGTTGAAAAATCAGTGGAATAACTGCTAACTGTCAATCCAATACCTTCTATGTGGACCGATTCAAAGCCGGTTTTAGGAAAGACAGATATATTGGGGATGTTAGCTTTGTCAACCGCAAATATCTTATAATGAAATGAATCACCACCATTTAATGATAATTGTTTTGCGTTCAGGATAGAAGAGTATCTGTTAGTTGTTCCAGTTTTTAATCCTAAATATTTTAATGGGCTGTTGGTGCCCTTTGATTCGATGTAGTATTCAACGTAAACAGTATCAACAGCAAGATTATCTGTCACAGTTGCATCAAATTTGATAGTATCTATGGTTGCCATATAATACGGTGCAGGAGTATGAGAAATGACTGGTTTTATAGTATCAGTTCCAATATACACCGAGTACTTACTCAATTTATATAATGAGGGAGATCTGTAAAGTCTTGAGAAACAATCCTGTGTAAAAAAGTAATATTGTAACTGTGAATTATATGAAGGTATATTCAGTGTTGTTTTATAATTCTCATCAGAATTGGGAGAAAAAAGATAAACGGTGTCGCTGGAGAGAAATTTATTAAACGAATATACCAATCCGACTTTATTCCTGTTATATAAGGTATCCGATTTTATTGCCGTTGTAAGTGTGATCTGTGAAAGATGTTCTTCTGTATCAGGTACTGGTTGATGAATAAATTGGGTATTTATCCAGCCAAGATCACCAAGGATTGAAAAGGTATACTTACCCGGATCATGAATAGCCTCTCCCAGACCAATGAAAGGCGTCATCAGTGCATTCTTAGACGAGGTAGCCTTTTCGTCGAGATGGGAAATACTGGAACCAGCATCCCAGGTAGAAGGTGCGTATAACTTGGCTCTTGGAATTGTATCATTATTCAAAACTGAATAGTTCTTAAGTAAAGGCCCGTTAAAATAAATCTGACCACCAATCAGCTGACTGTGCAAGCTTGTAGAATAGTTAAGAAATTTTAAAGTATCCGTTAATTTGTTACCTCCGTAATTCTCCACAAATTTATCATATATAATTGGTATTGAACCTACTCCATACCAGCCCAGAGTGGCGTCGGTACTCATGCTATCATAGAAACCCAGTCCGTGACATATTTCATGAAGGGCTACTGTGACAAGATCGTATTTTGTAACCGGAGTATTTCCATCAGTGCCCAAATACCAGTTAATTGAACTGTTGATTGCAAGGGTAAGATCTCCCTCCGCATCAGTATTCAAACTTTTACCTGCGATTTTTTCAGCCAGAGCAACAGGATAAGATGCCATCGGGTCAAGAGCATTAATCCCCCATCCGGCTACATAACCTGTTATTGTAGATTGCCCAAGTACTCCAGCTGTTGATATCTTTTCCCAACTGGCAACTATTGTAACATTTGTACCAACTGGAAGTAATGACTCCATGATTGATCCTGCATATGCCAGAGCGGCTTTCCCCTGAGCAGAAAACCCGGTATAATATATTGTAACTTTTCCTCCTCCTTTTGTCCTGTCTTTCTTATAAAACCCATCCGGGGGAGGAATATAAATCCTGTTAACTTTAGTCCCGGCATAACATTTTCCGGTAACAGCTTTATTAGTTATCAGGGTCTGTGATTTCAGGGTAAGAACCGGAGTAAAAATCAGAAGACCAGATAACAGGTAAAGAAATTTTCTCATGGATTAACCTGGGCATTGACAGCCGGAGTTCTCAGACTAAAAATATCCTTGTCAAACTGGTACATGTTATTATTGCCGACAAGTCGAATTTTATCAATTATTGTCCTTACAGATGCTTCTTCCTCAACCTGTTCAAAAACAAACCATTGAAGGAAGTTATGTGTGTTAAAATCTTTCTCTTCCAAAGTAAGCCCCACAATTTCATTTATACTATCTGTTACAAACTCTTCATGCTTCAATACTTCAGTGAATACATTTTCTACACTTTTATATTCAGCAACAGGTTTTTTAAATGCCGGAATAGTTGCCTTGCCTCCCCTTTCATTAATATACTTTATAAACTTAAGCATGTGAAGTTTCTCCTCTTCGGCCTGACTGTAAAGCCATAAAGCAATACCAGGATAACCATTGTTTTCTGCCCATGATGCCATTGCAATATAAAGGCTTGATGAGTATCCTTCTCTTTCAACCTGCCTGTTGCAGATGTCTTCAATTTTTTTCTTGATCATATTTGAATGTTTTAATTTGTAATACTAATAACATTTATATCAGACAGGTTGTTCAGTCAATAACAATTCTTCAATTTTACTAATAAGATCGTTAACTGAGAAAGGTTTAGAAAATATGGCATCTGCTCCAAGTGCCTTTGCCAGATTAAGATAGCTTCCAGGACCTGCTTTTCCACCTCCGGAAATAGCTATAATCTTAAGAGTTGGTTTTAATTCTTTCAATTTGATAATTACTTTCAGTCCATCTTCATCAGGCATAATCAGATCAGTAACTAGTATATCGGTTATCAATGGTTTAAAATGACTTATTGCGTCTTTACCATTTTCTGCTTCGATAACTGTGTATTTTCGTCTGATAAAAGAAGCCTTCAGCATTTCCCTAAGATCATTATCATCCTCTACTAGTAATATTCCGGGCATAGTATATTTTATAAATAGTTGTTAAATTATTTCAGTGAAATCTGAATAGCATTTCTTATCTCCTTAAGTGAGACAGGTTTTATCAAATGCTGTTTTACAATTCCCGAAATTAGTATTTTTTCTTCTAATAATTCCTGATTGGTGTCAGTGATCAGAATACAAGGGGTTTTAATTTTTAGGTTTTTGAAAATACTAACCAGATCCTCAGCTTGAATTTGTTTTGAATCGCTCATATAAATTATCAGTTCGGGACAGTCAGAGATGCATCCCAGCACTTTTATCAGATTACGGCGATCTGATACATAGATCAATTCATATCCAGTATTTTTAAGCGCAAGTGATAATATTCGCGATTCATATTTATTTCCGGTTATGAGCAGAATTTTCTTCTTTTTCTCCTGATTTCCATTCAGTTCAGTATAAACTTTTGAAACCGGAAGGTATATATAGAATACTGAACCTTTTTCAGGCAGGCTTGAAATAAGAATCTCCCCTTCCATCTCAGTTACGATACCGTGTATAACAGATAATCCCAGACCTGTACCCTTTCCAACTTCCCTTGTTGTGAAAAATGGCTCAAATATCCTGCTGATAAGTGAAGGATCCATACCCTTACCTGTATCTTTAAAAGTAAGGAGAACATACTCATCAGCTACGATATCCTTATTCAATTCATGCTGTATAAGTTTACCGTCAACGACTGTCATATTAACTGTGAGTATTCCTCCCTTCTCTTCCATTGATTGTATGGCGTTTGTCATAAGGTTTAAAAAGACTCTGAAAAGCTGGGTGGGATCGGCAAGAACAGTTGTACCTTTCTGTGAAAAACGACTTTTCAAATTTATATTATCTGGCAGAGCTGATTTTACAAAACCAATAGTCTCCTTTAGAACTTCAGATACACTTACCTGGATTTTTTCCTGTTCAACCTGTCTGCTGAATGTCAGTATCTGGCTTGTTAAAGAATTAGCTTTTATAACAGCACCCTTTATTTTATTTACCTTTTTTGATAATGCTGAGTCTTTGGGCAAATCATCAAGTAACATATCAGAATATCCAAGAATTGTTGCCAGGATATTATTGAAATCGTGAGCGATACCACCAGCCAGAGCTCCGATTGTTTCAAGTTTTTGAGATTGAAGCAGTCGGTTTTCCAGCATCAGTTCACGCGTAGAATCTTCAACTGCAAAATCAATAAAAGCAGGTTTTTTATTTTTATCCAGAGCCAGGAAACCACTTATCCGACAAGGTATTTCTTTACTTTTTAAGTTCTTTAGTGAAACCCTTCCAAATGATTTAGTATTATTATCTATTAGCTGTTCCATCTGCATATCAAACAAGCCCTCTTCCTGATAGAAACATTTCAGGTTCACATTTACTAAAGACCTCTCATCATGGCATTCCATAATCCTCAGCATTGCCTTGTTAACAAGTAATATTTTCCCAGCGGGGTCACATCTAATATAACCGATAGGGAGGTTTGTTTCAAATGTTCTTAGTTCCTCTTCTTTTTCAATAACGGCCTGTTCTGAACGTTTTAAGTCATTTATATCGAATGTCTCAACCAAAAGATGAGTTATTTCACCCGAATCAATTGAGAGAGGCCTAAAAACCACTTCAAAATATCTTTTACCTAATTTTGGAGTTTTAAAGCACGCTTCATATCTTACAGTCTTCCCCGAAAGGCATAAATCAATATTTTTCTTAATAGAATTTTCAAAGACATCTTTTCCCCAGATATCAACAAGTGATTTTCCTACAATTACGTCAAGAACGGTCTGATGAGCGTTACAGAAAGTAGAATTAACTTTCTCATACACATAGTCGCGGTTAATGATGCTTATCATTGACCTGGAATGATTAATTATCTCATCTGAAATAATCTTTTCGTGCGACAGGTATTTCAAATAATTTTTTTCTCCCTTATAAATATATTTTTTATCCATATCTTATAAAATGCCTAAATGAAGCATTAAGTAATATCGAGATTAAAGTTTTTCTTCATTTCTTTCATTATGGGGAATTTGTTAAAAAGGTAATTATACTTTTGTTCATCTGTATACAAAATATCACTTGTCTCGGTAAGATCAACTGTAGTCTCAATATCAAGTGCCGACAGGATGAACCTGCTCTCCAAAAAATTAATGAGCCGCTGTTTATAATTAAGTATGAAGGTATCTTTCTGTGTGGCGTTGCTTAGGTGTATCTTTATTGTCTGATCGTTTTCCACTTCGGGTTTAATGGTATTAAACATGCTTACGATTCTGGTTCCTTCCCCATTTAAGGAAGCCAGAAATTCCTGCCAGGATTCATTAAAGGCTTCCGGATTGAATTCAATTTTGTTTTTTTCAATCGTATCAGTACCAATCAGATCAACTTCAGATAACTTTTCCGGAGGTTTGTTATCAGCAGAGATTATCTCTTTTATTGAAAATATCTTTGAGGGTTTTTCAATAACGGGATCATGTTTCAGTTGAGGGGTTTCTGTCCGTACAGCAGTTTTTACTGAAGTTTGATTCTCCTGTCGTATGAGCTCAGATTTAGAAGGAAGAGGTAAGATTTCTTCCTGATTTGTCAGCTGCCTGAGATCAGACTTTTTTTTTTCAGACTGATCAGGCGTCTCACCTGTAAGTCTGCATAAACGAATCAGAGATAGCTCAACGTGAAGCCTTTGATTTTTGCTGTTCTTATAAGTAAGGTCGCAATTAGAACCAATCTCCAAAGCTTTAAACAGAAAATCTACCTGACATTTTCCTGTTTGCTGCAAATATCTTTGTTTAACCGAAGGAGTTGTCTCAAGAAGACGTATTGTCGATTCATCTTTGCTTACGAGAAGATCGCGAAGATGGCTGTTAAGGCCCGAAATAAAATTATGCCCGTCAAATCCTTTTTCAAGAACTTCATTAAAAGTCATTAATACAGCTGACACATCGCCCATTAGCGCGCCGTCGATGCAGCTAAAGAAGTATTCGTAATCGAGTACATTGAGATTCTCAATTACATCCTTATAAGTAATTGTCCTGCCACTAAGACTTACAATCTGATCAAAAATCGATAAAGCGTCGCGCATAGCCCCATCTGCTTTTTGTCCTATGATATGGAGAGCCTCTTCCACGGCATTAATTCCCTCACTGTTAGCGACAAACATCAGGCGATTTACTATATCTTCAATTTTAATCCTGTTGAAATCAAAAATCTGACACCTTGAAAGAATCGTTGGAATAATTTTATGCTTTTCTGTTGTAGCGAGAATAAAGATGGCATGAGAAGGAGGTTCCTCAAGTGTCTTAAGAAAAGCATTGAACGCTGCTGAAGAGAGCATATGAACCTCATCAATTATATAAATGCTGTATTTCCCAATCTGTGGAGGAATCCTAACCTGATCATTCAGACTTCGGATGTCCTCAACCTTATTATTAGAAGCGGCATCGAGTTCGTGGATATTAAACGATCGCAAAGTATTGAATGACAAGCATGATTCACATTCATCGCATGCTTCAGAATTTTCATTCAGGCTGTTGCAGTTTATAGTCTTGGCAAAGATTCTGGCGCAGGTAGTTTTTCCTACCCCCCTGGGTCCGCAGAATAAATAAGCCTGTGCAAGATGATTATTCTTAATGGCACTTTTCAGCGTATTTGTGATTGAATCCTGGCCGATGACCATATTAAAACTCGCAGGCCGGTATTTTCTAGCTGAAACAATGAAGTTTTCCATATAATAATGACACTCGTTTCGTTCAAATTTTTAGTAATACAAATATAATTAAAATGGCTTCCTTATAAAATTGAGGGACAAAATTAAGATGATTAGATATCAACAAATTTATGTGTCAAAACATTATGTCGAATTTTTTCATTAAATAATTTTTGAATAAAGCAAAATAGTTGTACTTTTGCGAGCCAAAATCATTAAACCAATAAACAATTAATTACTATGTTGAATCAGTACGAAACCGTTTTCATTGCAACTCCCGTTTTATCTGAGAACCAGATGAAGGAAGCGGTACAGAAATTCAAGAAGGTTATTACCGATAACAGCGGTGAGATCGTTCATGAAGAGAACTGGGGTCTAAAGAAACTGGCCTATCCAATCCAGAAGAAGTCGACAGGCTTCTATTATCTGGTTGAGTTTAAAGGCACAGGCGATCTAATTGAGAAACTTGAAGTCCAATATCGGAGAGATGAAAGGATTATCAGGTTTTTAACTTTCAGGATGGAAAAATTTTCCGTCGAATATGCAGAGAAGAAGAGAAAACAAAGGGAATCAGGAAAATCGAAGGAGGAATAGAAAATGGCACAGAACGAATCAGAAATCAGATATTTGACTCCCCCGACGGTAGAGATCAAAAAGAAGAAATACTGCAGGTTTAAGAAAAACAGGATTCGCTATATTGATTATAAAGATCCGGAATTTCTTAAAAAGTTTTTGAATGACCAGGGTAAAATTCTGCCACGCAGAATCACCGGGACTTCACTTAAATATCAAAGGAAAGTGGCAAAAGCCGTTAAAAGAGCCAGACATCTTGCTCTTCTTCCTTATGTTACTGACCTTTTAAAATAAGGAGGATTAATTATGGAAATTATATTAATACAGGACGTCAATAAGCTTGGGCAGAAAGACGATTTAGTAAATGTTAAGCCTGGATACGGTAGAAATTACCTTATTCCAATGGGTTTTGCAGTAGATGCAACATCTTCAGCAAAAAAGATGCATACTGAAAACCTTAGACAGAGAGCTCATAAAGAAGAGAAAATTAAGATTGCAGCTCAGGAGATCGCAGGAAGATTAGCGGGTGTGAAAATTGTTGTTGGTGCAAAAACAAGCACATCAGGCAAAATTTTCGGATCAGTAAATACCATTCAGATTGCTGAATCGCTGAAAGAAAAAGGATTCGATATTGACCGCAAGAATATCACACTTCCTGAAGATCAGATCAAAGAAGTCGGAAGTTATAAAGCAATCGTCAAGCTTCACAGAGATGTACGAGTTGAGGTTGAATTTGAGATTAAAGGAGAATAAAAATATCCTTAATAGTTAATAAAAAGACCGTCTGATCAGGGCGGTCTTTTTTATTATAAAAAGGCGCAACGGTCTATTTCATCGCAATAGTGTCAATTTCAATCAATGCACCTAAAGGCAAATCCTTTACTGCAAATGCTGCACGTGCGGGATGATTACCTGTATAAAACCGGCCATAAACCTCATTCATTGCTTTGAAATTTGAGATATCGCTTAAAATACATGTGGACTTCACAACATCAGAAACTTTATAACCAGCAACCTCAAGAATAGCGGCAATATTTTTAAAAACCTGTTCAGTCTGTGCAGTAATATCCCCTTCAATCAGTTTCCCTGTTTCCGGGTTTATAGGTATCTGACCGGAGATATAAAGAGTATTATTCATTTCAACAGCCTGACTATAAGGCCCGATAGCTGCAGGGGCTTTTAATGTGCTAAATATCTTTTTCATAATTTCAGGAATTGGTTTTAATAACTATCATGAAAATCTTTTCTCCTCTCGTATTTCAGATCACCAAGTACTGACGCTTTTACTTTTAATGTGAAATTCCACATTTGCATAGTCCCGTTTGGCACCCAGTTAAAGACCATGTCCCAACAATGAAGATCTCTTGTAATTCCGATCTGTGTCATGGTAACCTGCTTACCTTTGAAATCATATCCGCTGGTATAAGTCATTGTCATCTTTTTGGTTATTGTCACATTTCCGTTACAGGAGAGTGTCTGGCTGACATTAGATTTAAAACCCGAGATATAATAGTTAACGCTATAACTTAAATTCATTGACCATGGAACATCAAAAGATTTGTATCCGTATTTATCTGTACCAGGCGCCCCGACCTGACCAGGTTTACCATTTGGACTATTAGGACTACTTTGTCCTGCGATTCCATCATTTACAGCATCACCCGGAGATCCATTCTTCGGGACTGGTTTTTTGCCATCCTTATTTCCCTTAAGTAAATCGCTGAGACTAAAATCGATACCCGTATTAAAGTTGTTAAGTCTCATTAGTTTACCGGTTTTGGTATATTCGAATTTACCTATTGCTGCTCCTTTACTATCAAGTGCATATAATGAAAAATTGCTGCTTGCAGAAAGGTTTATCTTCTCAAAAACTGTGGTTCTAATCTGCATGGCTACAGGAGCCCATCTCATCGAGTCGGCGAAAATATTATAGGCAGTAGTAATGCCTAAATTATCGATTATTTTTATCTTCTTTGGCTTCCCGGTAGTATCATTCCGCGCAAATACCTTACCTTCAATAATATTTACAAGACCTAATGAAATATTACCGCTTTTCTGTGACAATGAAGGTGTTCCGAAAATATTACCATCATAAATAGAGTATTTCAATCTCCTTGACTCTGTATCAGCAGAATCAGTTTGAACATTCCTGTACATTTTAGAACTCATTCCAGCAAGTGCAGGAATAAAATTGAAACCGATTGAGGGTTTAATAACATGACGGATTGACTGGAGTCTAGAGTTCGGATTCGTAAAAAGGAACATTCCAAAGATCTGCGGACTAAAGCTTGCACTGATTGAAGGATTAAAAGCCTGACCATAAAAAGCACCTCTGATTGTATCGTTGACAACTGAAGGAGTTCTAATATTTGTCTCTGGATTGATATAGTTCTGTTTCCAGTTTTTTATGATCTTCTGAGTATATGCTACTCCGGTATATGTAATCGCCGGGGAGATAGAAAAATTTTTAAAAGGACGGATCTGGAAACTTAAAGGGATGTCTTGCTTGAATCCGTTTCTCATATTCTTCCAAACGGCATTGGTAAAGAGAAGTGTATCATATGTATTTATCTGATTATCAAGCTGAGCTGAATATGAGAGCTGAAGTTCCTGGTACCATTTTGCCGGACCTGTGCTGTTCTTCCTTTTCAGCGGGTAAATCCTTCCCATATTGAGACTTACCTTTGGAAGGTCGAGTGCCACTGTTTTATTTTTAACGTTCTGGCTATGGTTCATACTCGCAGAAAGGTTGAAAGGGGTCCCTTCCCATGACTTTGAATAACTCACACTCGATTGTCTCTGAGTTGTTACATGATCTGCAACATTATAACTATTGCTCTTGTCGTAACCGCTGGAACTCATATTTACACTCGCTGAAAACCTCGACCCCGGAGAAGCCTTAGGATCCTGATTGTAGTTCCATCCTAATCTGTAATTGCTAATATTTGAATAATCAGGCAATCCTTTGTGACCTGAAATATTATTAGCATAATTAAAAGATAAGTTACCAGTGTATTTATATAGTCTGTTATAATCTGTTTGTGCTGTTGCCATCCATGTTCCATTTGCGTATACGTTCCCTTTAATTGCAAGATCAAAATAATCACTGACCGCAAAATAATATCCACCCTCAGTTAAAGAAAAACCACGCAAACGTTCTTCCCCAATTCGTGGTATCAATATCCCTGATGCAGCTTTTTTTGACTGGGAGGGAAAATAACCGAAAGGGATGAATAAAGGTAAGGGGATACCTTCTACGACAAGATTACCAGGTCCTGAAATAATTTTTTTACCGGGGTAAACCCGTGCTCTTGGAAGTTTAATATAAAAGTGAGGTGTATCAGCATCACAAGTGGAATAGGTGCTTCTTGAAATATTGGAGGTTCCATCCTCTAGAAGTTTGGTAAATTGACTATGAAGGAGTCCCTGGTCCTGCTTTGTAATTATATTTTTAATTATTGCTTTATGAGTTTTGAAGTTATATGTAAGCTCATCAGCATTAAATTCCTGATCACCTTCTTTAAAAACAGGTTTGCCTGATATTTTCCCGGTTGAATCCTTTCTTCCGGCTGCAAAAAGAAGGTTTGTTCGCATATTTACAATGATAGAATCAGCTTTTATCTCAATGTCGCCATAATTTACTACAGCAGACTGGATAAGAACCATCTTTTTATTGATAATATCTCTTTTTATTTTTTTCACAGCGGAATAGGTGACCTTTGCGGTTAAGGCATTGGATGATGTGCGGCGTACGTTTTTAATCAGGATTGTATCGTATTTTACTGAATCACTTTGTATAAGCAATGTATCCACACGACTTTTATCCTTCTGAGAAAATAATGAAAGAGAATGGACCAGTACCAGGAACACTATTACAAGCCGCTTTTGTTTAAATAAATACAACTTAAATGTTATTTTTGTATTGATTTTGTGTGATATCAGGATTCATGCGCAAAACTAATTAAAAAACGTGAACTAAAAATGAGTACTGGAATTAATAACGGTAAACTTCATACCATTAATATATATGCAGTAAAAATGATTTTTATTTTTGCTTCGTTTATTGTTTTTTCATCTTCAACACCACTATATAAGAACAACAAAGGATGGATAATAGTAATTGATCCGGGACATGGGGGAAAAGATCCCGGGGCGCTTGGATCTTTCAGTCAGGAAAAGAATATAGCCCTGGCCATTGCCCTAAAGACAGGTGAATATATAGAACAGAATATCAAGAATGTAACAGTAATCTATACCAGAAAAACAGATACATTTGTCGAACTTAGGGATCGTCCGGAAATTGCAAACAAGAGTAAAGCTGATTTATTCATTTCTATTCACGTCAACGCAGCTCTTGCTAAAAATGCCTATGGGACAGAGACTTATTTCATGGGGTTAGCTAAAAATCAGCGGAATCTGGATGTTGCAATGAAAGAGAATGAGGTCATACTACTTGAAAAAGACCATTCCACAAAATATGAAGGGTTCGATCCCAAATCACCAGAGTCGTATATTATGTTCAGTTTAACACAATATATTTATCGCGAACAATGTAAAGACCTTGCTACAAAAATCCAGACTCAATACAAAGGAAATAAGAGAGAAGACAGAGACGTACAACAAGCGGGTTTTTTGGTTTTGTATATGACTTCAATGCCCAGTGTGCTGACTGAAACCGGGTTCATTACGAATCCTGACGAGGAGAAATTTCTTAACTCAAAAGATGGACAGGACAAAATCGCATCTTCAATTTTCAAAGCCTGCAATGATTATATAAATGAAATTGACAGTAAGAGTGGTATATCAGTAAGCGAGAATCAGAGCAGTGAAACGGTTTCTGATTCTATAACCAATGAAATTTCAAATTCGGGAGACTTAATGTTCAGAGTACAGGTTACCACATCAGCAACAAAAACTGAGATTAATCCTGAAAATTTCAAAGGCATAAAAGAAATAGATGAACTATTTGTTCTGGATCGTTATAAATATGTAACAGGCAGGTTTACTAATTATTCTGCTGCTGCAAAGTACAGAAAAACTATTGAGAAGATTTATCCTGATGCGTTCGTAATAGCGGTTAAAGACAACAAAATAGTACCTTTGCAAGAGGCAATTGAGAAAAAAAAGAAAAACAAATCTAAATATTAATGAAAAAAATATCACATGAGGTAAAAGTTGGAGCAACTACTCTGATTGTAATATTGATTTTTATCTGGCTTTATAATTTTCTTAAAGGAAAAGATTTCTTTTCTCACTCAGCATACTATTATACTGTCTATTCTAACATTGGAGGCCTTGCTGAATCAAGTCCTGTTGAAATTAATGGTTACAGAGTGGGAATTGTTCAAAAGATAAATTTTGCTGATGCCGAAAGCGGAAAGCTGATTGTTGAGTTTTCCGTCAGAAAAGATTTTAAACTTCCAAAGAATACTGTAGCTGAAATAGTTCCAATGTCACTCCTGGGAGGCATGAAGGTGCAGTTTTTATATGGTAATGGCCCTGGAACCTATGCATATGGAGATACTCTACCAGGCAGACTTGCTGAATCACTTTCGGAGAGAGTAGAGAAAGAACTATTGCCTGTTAAGGATAAGATAACAAATCTCATTTTCGCAATTGATAATATAATAAAAGCCGTTAATGGTATAATGGATGCAGATTTTAAAAAGGATATGGGAGGAACTATGGCCAACCTTAACAGATCAACTGAAAGCCTTAGCAGGATAATAGGGTCAAAAGAAAACGAAGTGAAAGCAACAATCGATAATATAAATAAATTCAGCAAAATGTTATCTGATAATTCAGATAAGATGAATACTACCTTAAACAATTTTAAAACAATTTCCGATACTATTGTTGCTTCAGATATCTATAGCTCATTAGGCAATCTTAAAAAGAGTCTTGAGAAAACTTCCATCATTGTTGAAAATATGAATAATGGTAAAGGAAGTGCTGGTCAATTTCTTAAAAATGATACGCTTTATGTCAATATGAGTAAAAGTCTGGAGAGTTTAAATGTACTATTGCTGGATGTGAAAGCAAATCCCAAAAAATATGTTCACTTTTC
This sequence comes from Bacteroidota bacterium, assembly GCA_025350595.1. Classification (GTDB taxonomy): domain Bacteria; phylum Bacteroidota; class Bacteroidia; order Bacteroidales; family VadinHA17; genus LD21. The sequence continues at coordinate 3,280 of JANXXP010000079.1, read as the reverse complement.
AATCTTTGGAAAAAAGAACATTCCTCCTAAATAATTTTGCCTAAAATTCAGATTATCTTATTCTTAAAAAAACGAATAAGAATCAATGACAAAATAGTCCTGATTTTAGAGTGTCTATGTTAAATTTTGAGTAAGAATCCATAATGAGTTGTAACACACCAATAAATCGACAATATGTATCGTATATCATTGTTATTAAGCAACTTAGATAAATAAAAGATTTATTCGTTCATAAGTTACTGATGTTTAAAAACATATACTTTTATTGAGAAAGTCAAGCAAAATAAATTTTTTTTATTAGTTTTTTTTTTACAATTTTTGCTGTATGAATCGGCTGGATTCTGACCTTATATATTTTTAAAAAAACAACCTACATGAATAAGTCACATAATGACGTTTGGAATAACTGTCTGCAGATTGTAAGGGATATTATTCCATCCATCAGTTACAAGACCTGGTTTGAACCGATCATCCCATTAAAACTAGAAAACAATGTTTTAACAATTCAGGTGCCAAGTCCTTTTTTTTATGAATATCTTGAAGAACAGTATATAGATATTCTGAGAAAGACACTGAGGCGCGAGATCGGAACTGATGCCAAGCTTGAATATAACGTCGTTATGGAGAATTCAAACTATTCTGACGGTAAGCCTTATACAGTTAGATATCCCTCGAGAAATAAGACTGACCTTAATAACAGACCAGTTCAGGTTCCTTTCGACGTAACACAGCCATCAATAAAAAATCCATTTGTTATCCCAGGAATAAAAAAAGTTCATTTTGATCCAAAACTTAATCCCGATTACAATTTTAGTAATTACGTGGAGGGGGAATGCAACAGGCTAGCCCGTTCAGCAGGAATTGCTATTGGGAACAATCCCGGGGGAACTGCTTTTAATCCATTAATGATTTATGGTGATTCAGGATTTGGAAAAACTCATCTTTCTCAGGCTATTGGAATTCTCGTCAAGGAAAAACATCCGGATAAGATTGTCCTTTACGTTAACGCCAATAAGTTTCAGACTCAATTTGTTGAGTCAGTAAGAAATAACAATAAAAATGATTTTCTTCATTTCTATCAAATGATTGATGTGCTAATTTTGGATGATGTTCATGAATTTGCAGGAAAGGAAAAAACTCAGGATACATTCTTTCATATATTCAATCATCTTCATCAATCAGGAAAGCAGTTGATTCTTACATGCGACAGGCCTCCTGTTGAACTTCAGGGAATGGAACAGAGACTTCTTTCAAGATTTAAATGGGGACTCCAGGCCGATCTTCAGAGACCAGATTACGAAACCAGGCTGGCTATTCTCAAGAAAAAAGCTTATAACGACGGAATAGAGTTACCTGAAGAAATATTCGAATACCTGGCTGTGAACATATCAAATAATATCAGGGAACTCGAAGCAGTATTGATATCTCTTTATGCCCAGTCAACACTTAACAGAAAAGAGATCACTCTGGACCTGGCAAGATTGATGGTTGAAAAGCTGATAAGCACGGCAAGAAGAGAAATAACTATTGAATATATTCAGAAGATAGTTTGTGATTATTATAAAATTCCAATTGATCTTATTCAGGGGAAAACAAGAAAGAGAGAGATTGTTCAGGCAAGACAGGTATCAATGTATTTTTCAAAAAGTCTTACAAAATCATCATTGGCCAGCATTGGATCACATATTGGAGGAAAAGATCATGCAACTGTACTACATGCCTGCAAAACCGTTAACAATTTGATTGACACTGATAAACATTTCAGAAATCAGATAACTGAAATTGAGAAAAAGTTAAAGGTGTAATCATAATGGAAGGTTGAAATCATCTAGTGTCAATATCTTTTACACATCTGAATCCCAGCGTTTCACTACGGTCAAATCCTGGTGATACCATAAGCAATATCTGAGTTTTATCGAGTGACTGAGGGCCTCCCTGCATATACCACCAACTTGATTCAGGTTTGTAATAACTTCCTCCTCTGATTATGAAAAAGTAATTTGTACCGTTAAAGTACAGGTCATTTGTCAGCTGCCATACATTTCCTACAATGTCACGCATACCGTATGGACTTTGTCCTTTTGGAAATCCATCAACAGGAGTTGGTCTTCCAAAAGAATTATTACAGTAAGTTCCATGAAACTCATCACCCCATGGCCACTTTCGTTTATCAGTGCCCTGAGCGGCTAACTGTCATTCAGCTTCAGTTGGAAGCCTTTTTTCAGACCATTTCGCGTAAGCCATCATATCATCATAGCTAACATAAACTACCGGATATTTATCCTGACCCTGTTTGAACATTCCAGACTTCCAATTCTTTAAATACCTTGTTGTATCTGCAGGTCTGTATCCTGTATTATTCAGGAACTCATAAAACTGAGCATTTGTAACCGGGTATTTGTCGATCAGGAAACTATCAATCTGAACAGTATCGTTCTTAACATCAGGATAAGGAATAAAATCATCGTTATTTGTTACATCATAGGAAAATATAGTGCCTGGTATCAATACCATATCATCAGGAATAAATGCAGATTTTTTTGTTCGTTTTACCTTGCTTGTTATCCATGGCTTTCCTCCTTTCAGAATAAAAATATTTTCATCTTTAAGTCTCTTATTTTCAATTAGCTGTAAAACAATTTTACCTTCATAAACACCAAAAATCTCCCTGATACTAATCGTTGTATCTTTTAAAATTCTGAATTCTTTATTAAATGTCTGATAAGTAGGATTTCCTTTCCATATCAACAACTTTCCATTACCTGTAGATCTGATCTTTAATGAATCGCCTTTCATTACTGATTTGAGTAAATCAGGGAGCTCAGCAATACAATCCACCGATCCCTCCTTTCGTGTACCTGAAAATGATGTTTGCCACCCTGTAGTATTTGCAGAAATATAAGTTATCCCTTTATCACTGACTGGGGTCAGTTTTTCATGGTTCCATAACGATACGAAATGCTTCCCTTTAGTTTTCTCAACTTTAAAGAGGTTTCCATTGACTCCCTCAGGCTTCATGTTAAGAACTGAATACACAGTTTTTTCTCCTGATTTCCACCTGTTGACAAATACATTATCAAGTGTTGTTTCAATCATTGGTGTCCAGTCAATATCCATGAATGCATCATGATTTTGCCGGAGGATAAAGGTAGTTTTAGCAAGGTAATCAAGATCATTCCTGTAATTTTCATCACGTCCACCCGGACGGAACATATTTAATTCAGTTCCATAACCATTAAAGAATGCTACTGCTATTTCTCTATGAATCAGATCCTCCCCT
>JANXXP010000078.1 GCA_025350595.1 Bacteroidota bacterium | reverse complement strand
CTTTTACGCGGCCTTCGATTTTATCAGAAACTGCAACTTTAGAATATCTAATTTTACTTTTTAAGTAATCAGTAAAAGCTGTCTCCCCACCAGGAAATTCAGGCATCTTCTCACAGAACATATACACAGGTCCGTTATCCTGATTCGAAGTATTGTCGAGAAGATAATTATCCCTTGCCCCTTTTCTAAAACTTGCTGTATCTGAAAGAATCTGTTTTTCATCAGCAACTGATTGGATAGCCTTTTTATCATTCCCGGACTTACATGAAATAAACAGTATCAAAACCAGGATAAATATGCTTTTAATGACTTTCATATAATTTTATTCTTTTGTTCTCCTGCAACTAAGGCAAGCAGACACAAAGTAAATAAATAATTGCAGAAAAATCAGAAAGAATTTAACCATTTACGAGTACTCCCGTTTCAGAGATAAAAAGTTAAAAAGCTCTGATAGCCTCAGAATTTTATAAAAATGATGTTTTTTAAAGATTTCAAGAGCTTTGAATGCAGAATCAGAAGGTTCAAACTGCCATATAGCCCCTTCATTTTTAAATCTGAATTCCCAGTACTCAGCCATTTGTAATAATTTTCATGTGTGGGACACATGCTAAGATCAACCTTACATTTCTAAAGGAAGTTTAAACTTAAAAACACTTCCTTTGCCTATTTCACTTTCAACCCAAATCTCTCCACTATGTTTTTCTACAAATTCTTTGCAAAGAAATAGCCCAAGCCCTGTACCCTTCTCATCTGCAGTACCATTTGTGGAAAAATTCGCATCTATTCTGAAAAGTCTTTCTAAATTTTCTTTTGTCATGCCAATTCCATTATCTGACACCGATATTTGTACCTGTTTCACAACAACAGCTGCCTTAACTTCTACTTTACCATCTATATGGGTGAATTTCAAAGCATTCGACACCAGATTTCTCAATATAGTCTTGATCATATTCGGGTCTGCTGTAATAATTAAATCATCAGGAATAGAGTTAATGAGGTCGATGTGTTTAGCTATTGCCATCTCTTTCAATAAATGCAATTCTTCATTATAAACTTGCCTTAAATTAATTGGTATTGGGTTAAACAATAATTTTCCGGTTTGAGATTTAGCCCATTCCAAAAGGTTTTCAAGCAATTTCAATGTTTGAACAGCGGAGTCATTTATTAAGTCGACGATTTCCTTATTCGTTTCAGGGTCACCTGATTTTAGCTCTTCCTTTAGTATTCCGCTAAGTCCGATAATGTTACTGAAAGGGTTTTTAAGGTCATGTGCGATTATCGAAAAGAATTTATCTTTTGATGCATTCAAATCGCTTAATTCTGCTGTTTTTGTTGCCACTTTTTTTTCAAGCAATATCTTCTGATTTTTTAATTGTTGAAGACGCGAAATAAAAACTGAAGCAAATATTATAATAATAGCTGAAAAAGCTATTAGTCTAAACCACAGTGTTTTCCACCATGGAGGCAGGATTATTATACGTAGTGAGACACCACTTCTATTCCAGACTCCATCATTATTTGAGGCTTTAACTTTAAAAGTATATTCGCCAGGGTCGAGGTTTGTATATGTGACATATCTTCGTGAGGCATCTGTATAATTTAAATCCTTTTCAAATCCTTCCATGATATAAGAATACTGATTTTTTTTAGGATGAATATAGCTTATTGCAGTAAATGAAAATGAAAAAACAGACTGCTTTTGGCTAAGAAAAATTTCTTTTGCTTCACTTATATGGGTCGGGAACTGGCTTCCCGGTCTGCCATAATCTACTGCTTTATTGAATATCTGAAAATCTGTAATATAAACAGGAGGGATGAATTCATTGTCCTTAAGACTATCGGGAATGAATGAATTGAACCCATTGTATCCACCAAAATAAAGTTCACCATTTCTTGTCTTAAGAAAAGATTGCTGATAAAACTGATCTCCCTGCAATCCATCCTCTTTTGAGTAAGATCTGATACTATTATTTTTAGAATTTATCCTGCTTATTCCATAATTTGTGGAAATCCATATATTGCCAATATTATCCTGAGTGATTGCATGGATCCTGTTGCTGGGCAAAATATTGGTAATATCATACGTTTTGAGAATAGTTCCGTCCTGATTGCACTTAAATAACCCCTTTGTATTACTCCCTACCCAAATATATCCTGACTTATCCTTATAAAAAGCTCCCAGATCATTGTCAGGGAAATGGAAGACTTTAAATGAGTCTGTATTAGGATCAAAAAGATCCAATCCATCCTGAGTACAAACCCACATTTTTTTCTCAGCGTCCTCAAAACAAAACCAACTATTATTATTACTGATTGAGGAAGGATTATCAGAGTTAGCCCTGAACCGTTTAATCACGCCCTTTTTCGGATCGAATAAATCAATCCCATGGTTATAAAGACTTATCCATATGATGTTGTTATGATCAATTATCAGATTGTAAATGGTTTGATCTGAGATACTTGAGGAATTCTTTATATCAGGCAGATAATGATAAAACCTGCCTGTTTTTCTGTCAAATCTATTTAATCCGGCATCCCAGGTTCCAATCCACATATTTTTATCCTTATCTTCAGCTATACCTCGTATTACATTTCCGCTAATGCTAAATGGGTTATCAGGATCGTGTTTAAAGATTTCAAAATTCCCGGTTCCGGGATCATAAATATTAAGCCCACCGCCATCTGTACCAATCCAGATCAATCCCTGATGATCTTCATAAAAACAACCAACAAAATTGTAAGATAAGGACTTTGGATTATTGCTGTTATGATTGAATAAATTAAATCTTTCTTGTTTAGGATTCCAATAATTAATTCCTCCACCGGAAGTCCCTATCCATAAGATCCCTTCTCTGTCTTTATACAAGGCCCATATTCCATTATTATTAAGTCCTTCATTCTTTGCCTGATCAGACATTATATATTCAAATGTCTTTGTTACCTTATCAAAACGGTTTATGCCTCCCTGATCAACAGCGAGCAGCAAATATCGGTCATCTTCCTGTAAAATGTCCAGAATAATATTTTGATTTGTTCCTTTTCTATCGCCATTTGACCCGAATTGTTCAAACTTATCAGTTACAGGATCGTATGAAAAAAATCCGTTCCCATCTGAGGATATCCACAATTTATCATTTTTATCAATGAGCAATCCTTTATAACAATTGTTTCCAAAATCAATTGAAGGGTCATCATATTTGATAAATTCCCCGGAAACAGGATCAAAACGATGTATTCCCCTGGTAATTGAAACCAGCCACAGATACCCTTTCGAATCGATTGCCACCATTTTTGAAGGACGGGGATTTAGAAAATCTCTGACAGTATCAAACTGATATCTGGTGAATTTTCCGGTTTTGTGGTCCCATTTGTTCAAACAATTTCCACCTGTTACAATCCAAAGATTGTCTTTCCTGTCCTCCACAATACCTGTAATACAATTGCTGCTTATACTGTTATTATCAGATGGAATATTTCTGAATACAACAAATTTATCTTTTGAACGATCATATAGATTCAATCCATCATACGTACCAAACCAGAGATTTTTCGCCCTGTCTTCATATATGTTGGTTAAAGCATCATTACTTATTGTTCCTGATTGATTATCACTATGACGATAGGTCTTAATGGTATAACTATCGTATTTATCGAGACCAATATCTGTTCCCATCCAGAGATAGTCTTTGCTATCCCTGTACAAACATCGTATCCGGTTACTCGATAAACCATCATCAATAGTAAGGTGTTGAAATTTTGAATAGCTACTTTGCGCAAACAGAGTAATAATGGTTGAAAAACAAAAGCAGGATAACAATAGATATCTTCTGAAACTGATATTTCTGAAAATTTTATTAAAAGAAAAATCTATCACAATTATTAAATTTACTAAGATGATATAAAGTAACTGTGAATGTAAAGTTAAGCCTTATTCACATGTATTTATTTCAAATGGAAGAATAAATTTAAAAATACTTCCTATGCCTGATTCATTTTCAGCCCAAATCTTACCACCATGCTTTTCAATAAACTCTTCGCAAAAGAACAAACCAAGGCAAAATGAACTCAATATCCGAAACCCCAACTTCTTCTTTATGTAAAAATATACATTTCAAATGTAGAAACGAATAACTCCAAGTGAAAAGTACCAGAGTAATCAGTTAGTGGGACTTTACACCAGGTGCAACATAAAGAATTATCTTAACCATCAGGAACCTAAATTCTTTAACGACAGTCCATCGATTTTTCAATTCAAATAACTCCTGGTCTGAAATGCCGTTATATACATTCGAGTAAAAAACATAATGATTTGTTTTCAGATCAAGGTCAGCAAATGAATCATTGTTGCCTGATAAGTCGATATTATCGAGCTTCCCTTCATTTGGAAAATCAGTGCCTGTTTCGCTCAATTTGATACCTTCACTTTTCATATATTTCATCATTTTATCTCTGAGCGGAAAGTATGGTAAATAAGCAAGGGTACTGTCCCACCCTTTGGCAATATTGTCAGGATAAACCCAAATATTACCAGTTAAAAGACCTAAAATCAAGATGTAAAAAAACATCTTTTTCAACTTATTTGAGTTAAATAATTCATAAAGATAAAAGACTATAATGATCGTGAAAAGGATATATACAGGTAGAAGATATCTGTGACCTGAAAGGTTTTTATGAAATATTAACGCGTAAGAAAGTGTGAAAGTTATACATATGAGGATTATAA
>JANXXP010000068.1 GCA_025350595.1 Bacteroidota bacterium | reverse complement strand
GTTCCGCCACTTTGTTTCGTAAACTTAATTCTCCCTTCATCTACATCAATAGAGGTTACTTTAAACTTATAATTCTTGCTTTTCATTGGAATCTCAACTTCGGAGACTTCTTCTTCAATTAGTTTTGCAAAAAACTTATTGAAAACAAAGGTGAAATCTATATCCTCCTGTTCCTTATTGTTTGCTGAAAGCCAGTTTTGTTTTGCTCTTTCCGCCAGCTGTTTAAAGATTCCTTCCCGTTTATCAAAACGCAATGTTCCGGAGGTTACATCAGGGGAAATGCCAACAACAAAATCCTCATAGGAATAATTCTGATGGAAAGTGACAAACTCTATTTGACCCGTTTTTCTGAGTTCGTCGAAAACCAGCTTATTAGAATTATGGCTATTAGGCTTATACCTTACAGCTGCTGAAATCTCAACAGCTTTATCGATACTATTATAAGTCTTGCCAGTTCCAGGAGGACCATAAAGGATAATATTCTTGGGCATAGGTTTTATATTAGCGGTTTCAACTTTAAATTCTAAAAAGCTTTTTATTTTATTTATTAATTCCAGATTAGTCAGCGGAAATACTGTTGTCTGATTCCCATCTTTATTAAAAAAATCTTTAGGGTTAATAACCTTCCAATCAACTGGTCTGAAATGAGGAAATACTTCCGAATTATCAAATCCATAATCACCAGTAATATATCCGATTGCTAATACCTTTGAACCATCCTGTGCAAGAACTACATCTCCAGTTTTCATTTTACTATAAAAGTTAAATATCTCACCAGATTTACGTGTAAGAACACTTTTATTGTTCAAATAATTACCTTTACTTGTCAATAATACAGAAATGTCATTCTGACTTTTAATTGTTCCGTTGGATAGATCCCCTAAATCAGACCAGCCGATACTTACATACTCTTTCTGGAGCATTATGTTCCAATAATTGCCTTTGTTATCACTTGTACCTACGCGCCAATACTTTAACTCATCACCTTCTGAATTATCAAGGGTTCGGTAGAGAATGTCCTGAGCAAGAATATACTGGTTGCTATCTAAATAAGAATCATTGGGAAGGAATTTCTCCTTAATGGTTAACAGTTCGTTATCAGGAAGAATAAAGTTTTCAATGAATTCATTGAGAAGATGTAAATAATGGCTGTACTTTTTGCCTTTTCCCTCAGGCTTGATGTCAATATATTTGCAATATTTCTGATAAAAAGAGTCTTTAAATAAGGGGTACTTATTAGAATCATAATACGCAAGAAATGTTGCTATTGTTCTTTCATCATGATGATGAGAAAACTTATTATCCGGATCAATATTCCTGTATATTCTCATGACCTCTTCATCAAAACGGTTGACTCTAGTGGTTAAGTCAATTGATTCGTCAAACAGAGATTTAAATGCGTTTCTATACTCTTCAGGCCTTTCTCTAGCAATATGGTGACAAACCTGAATTCCTGTATGATATATCAAATTACTGAAATTTATCTCATGTATTTCCTTACTGAAATCGAGGGCTTTTACATCAGGACGATGATGGTATAGTTTCGTAAATTCCCACTTATAGGTTTCTCCTTCGAATTGTTTCTCATTTAAGAGTTTTTTATATTGAACGATAAGTTTTAGTGGACGACCGTGTTCTCTTTGAAATTTGTTAATTATCTTAAATCCCATCTTTGAAAGAAAACTATTAGTTGATTCTCCACCCGGATATTCCCAAGATGTCTCCCCGTTCATAATATAATGAGCATACCTCATAACCTCTTTTGGAGGGTATGCTATGCCGTCAATTATTACATCATAACCGGTTGATGGTATTAATGATTTTGATTCTGTTTTTATAAGCTTTATGGCTTCTATAACATGTTCTTTCGTAATTTTTTCCGGTTCAAATGACATGACCTTTTGAGTTTAATTTTAACATAATCTCCCTGAAACTTTCAAGCCCGGCTTCAAGGTTTTCAATTATTTCAGCTGCCAAAACATCAGGATCGGGAAGGTTATCGAGATCGGCAAGTGATTTGTCCTTTAACCATGTTATATCTAAACTGGTTTTATCCCTGGCAATTATTTCTTCGTATGTGAATTTTCTCCAACGACCTTCCGGATTCGTTTCAGAATTGAATGTCTCTGATCTTTTATGACGATTTGCGGTATTATAACATTTAATAAAATCTTTAAGATCTTCGAGTTTTAAAGGATTTTTCTTAAGTGTATGGTGAATGTTGGTTCTATAATCATAAACCCAAATCTCTTTTGTCCATGGGGTTTTGCTGGCTTCTTTATTATCGAAGAAGATAACATTTGCTTTTACACCCTGAGCATAGAAAATGCCGGTTGGCAAACGAAGGATTGTGTGAAGATCGGTTGTTTCCAATAGTTTCTTACGGACCATTTCGCCTGCCCCACCTTCAAACAGAACATTATCAGGTACAACAACTGCTGCCATTCCGGTCGTTTTAAGCATTGTTCTGATATGCTGTACAAAGTTTAATTGCTTATTGCTTGTAGTTGCCCAGAAATCCTGACGGTTGTATGTCAGATCATCCTTTTCCTGCTCGCCTTCATCGTTTGTAAAGGTTTGGGAGCTCTTCTTACCGAATGGGGGATTAGCCAATACATAATCGTAAGTAATTGGAGAAGCTGCGATTAAAGCATCGGCAGGTGAGATAAAATTATCGCTATCTATATCTCCAATGTTGTGAAGAAAAAGATTCATTAATGCCAGTCTTCTGGTGCCGGCAACTATCTCATTTCCATAGAAAGTCTGAAGCTTAATAAATTTGTTTTGTTCTTTATCGAGTTTGTTGTTGGAAACCAGGTAATCGTATGCAGCAAGGAAAAAGCCACCGGTTCCGCAAGCTGGATCGGCAATTGTTTTCATCGGTTGAGGTTGAACACATTCCACCATAGCCCTGATCAATGCACGAGGAGTAAAATACTGTCCGGCCCCACTTTTAACATCTTCTGCATTTTTTTCTAACAGACCTTCGTAAATATCGCCTTTAACATCGGCACCCATTACAAGCCAGTTTTCGCTGCCGATCATATCAATTACTTTGGCAAGCATAGCCGGATCCTGAATTTTGTTCTGACTCTTAGTAAAAATCTGCCCAAGAATTCCCTTTTGAGTACTTAGTTCGCGGAGCAAAGTAGCATAATGTAATTCAAGTTCAGCTCCTTTTTTTGAGGTCAAACTTTCCCAGTTATATGGTTTTGGAATATTGAGCTGACGATTATATGGTGGCTTGCTGTATTCTTCTGCCATTTTAAGAAAAAGCAGATAGGTAAGTTGTTCCAGATAATCTCCGTAACCTACACCTACATCGCGGAGAGGATTACAGAATGACCAAACCTTGCTTACTATACTTGAAGTATTATTACTCATAAATTGTAAAATTTATCTTGTTCCCAATTTAAAGGATTGCTAAAAATGTAATCAGAAATTGTTTCTAAAGATTTTTCATCACGAACGATGTGTTCATAAAAAGACCGTTGCCATGCGAATTCAGAGACGGGTCTGAATTTTTCAGGGACAAGTCGCGACCTGTCCATACATTCCAATAAATGGATTTGTTTTGATACAGTTGTTTTATATGCACCTATTAATTCAGATAAAGATTTGATTTTAATTTGGTCGGATGATTTAATCCTGGACCGGTTGATTTCAATTATTCCATGAACATGATTTGGCATGACCACAAATTCATGCAAGGCAACATATGGATATTGTTGCGACAACCAGTACCATTGTTTTTCGGCAATTAGACCGTATTCATTTAATATCATGTGTGGAATGACCGTTTTTACCGAATATCCACCTTTTCGTGTCGATATAAACAACGAGATGTTTGTGTTTTGTAGGGACAGGTCGCGACCTGTCCCTACGGATATTTTGTCGTCATCATGTAGGGACGGGTCGCGACCCGTCCCTACGGACGATGCGAGATTATCGGAAACGATTTCACCAAAACAACAAATCCTGTTGTGAACGCATGATGTTACAAAATATAAATTATCCGACGAGTAATCATATCCCTGCAATCTGGTTGCTTTGCGTTCTTTCATCATATCAATTTACATTCAGATCCTGTTATTTTAATAATATGTTATTGTCTTTGTGCAGGGACAGGTCATGGCTTGTCCCTGCATTATATCAATTTTCCTTCAAATGCCTTTTTCAAAATGCTTTGACGTAATGCCTCTGCCTGCTGTAAACACTGGTTTATGGTTTCTTCTATTTTATCGCAAACCGTAAGTTTACTTTCTAACTCATTCACTATTTGTTGCTGCTCATGGAGAGGAGGTAAAACTATTTCAGCATCTTTAATTTTTCTTAAAATAATTCTTTTTATTGCGGTGCCAGTCATACTATTTGTGATGATTTTTGATCCGAAAGGACTCTGAATGAAGTATTTCAAAAACTCGCCTTTAAGTTCACTCCTAACTGGCTTAAAAATACAAACACTGGAGAGTAAGCTGAACGGAACGCTTAACGAGTTTAGTGTTACTTCCCCTGTGTTTACTCCATCTTTTGTTAAAAGAACATCTCCAAACTCAGGATTACATCTTCTATAAATTGATTCATGATAATCTTTATCAACATAGATTAATTTACTAAGATCCATATGATCATTTCTGATATTTTTTGCAGTGATATACATGAAGCGATCTTCACCTGGCTCATTGTACTGAACTTGTGGAGAAAAATGTGATCCATCTTGAATTTTTTCACATATCGAACTAAGCTTCATTTGTTTCCACCCTTGTGGTAATTTATCATTTAGATTTTTATTGGTCAACTTTCCTTCAAAAGCGCATTTCAACAAGCTCTGCCGGTAGATTTTTAGTTGTTGTTGTGTTAAATGGAGTTGTTGTTTTCCATTTTCCAGATCGCTGAGGAGTTCTTCAATTTTGGAGACGATGGATTGTTGTTCTTGGATAGGAGGTATAGGCAAATAATAATTCCATAAAATATTTGGGTCAACATGTGGTATACCTACTCCTTTTGCTCTGGTATTAATCTCTATATATTTTGACTGCAAAAAATAGTAAGCATAGTTTGTATTAATATCCGGGAATTTGAGTTTCACC
>JANXXP010000061.1 GCA_025350595.1 Bacteroidota bacterium | reverse complement strand
CTTATCCCAAAAATCGTTAGGATTAACTATAATGATATTTTCCATGTTGTACCATTTTAATGAACAGTACAAAAAAATGACAATATTTTATCTATTTAAGTCAAATTCAGGTCTGAAAAGACTTTGTTTTTAGGTAGTTTTATCCAATGCACTAAACAAATTTTCAGTATTTTTAGTTGCAATCAGAGAGTAAGTAGGATGATTACTGTTCCCTGATTGATTAGAATCATAATCCTTTTCGAGGTTTGAGATATACTCTTCAAGTAGCTCTTTAAATTGCGTTTTACTCATATTGACTTTCATTATTAAAAATAAGTCAATTTAGAGTTTTTACAAAATAATTATTAGCACCTGATTTGCACCTATTAAATGAGGAAAGCCCCGATAAATCGAGGCTTTCTGTACCCGGAGCGGGACTTGAACCCGCACAACCGCAATGGTCACAGGATTTTAAGTCCTGCGTGTCTACCATTCCACCATCCGGGCAAAAATATTGTCTTGCAGTCTTGCTGTCTTGCAGTCTTGCAGTCGATGATGTTCCATACTTCCTTCAAAAAACATAGTCCTGTGTGTCGGACCCTGTCCCGCGCAGCGGGAATTCCATCATCCAGGCATCAATATCCCCTATGGAATTTAGTGGGGCAAATTTATAACAAATAATCCTTATTAAAAACAGTAACCACGATTTAGAAGGAATAAAACTCTGTGGCACCCTGTGGTCCTCTGTGTAACTTAAAAAATATTAAGAACTTACACAGAGCTTCACAGAGTATTCACAGAGTCATACAGAGCAATTATTTAAAGAATTACTTCACAAGAATTGGTGTCCCTAACCCAACTTTTTCAAGTTCTTTTAGCTGTGTGGCAGCATCCCCGACAACTACATAATACATTTTTGAAGGATCGATGTACTTCTTAGCAAGAGCCAGCTCTTTTTCAATGGTAAGTCCTTTTACAAATGCTTCTTCTTGCTTAATGTAATCTGCCGGAAGGTTGTAAGACGACATAGTACTTAACATACCAAGCAGACTTCCAAGTGTTTCGAATCGAAGTGCGTTACCTTTAAGAAGTGATGATTTTGTAAAATCAATATACTCCTGAGGGACACTTTTCTGATACTTCTCCATCTCTGTTTTAAATATTGTCACTGACTCTACAGTTGAGTTTGTCCTTACCATAGATGTAGCAACGAACGATCCGTAATTTTTTGCCCCAGCAAAACTTGATCTTGCGCCATAAGTAAATCCTTTTTCTTCCCGTAGAATGAGATTGAATACTCCGTTAAAGGATCCGCCAAGTTTATAGTTGGCAACCGTTGCAGGGTAGAAATCAGGATCTGATCGGGGAATTGAGGGTGCACCAATTGAGATAACCGATTGTTTCGCACCTGGTACATCAACAAAGTAAATCTGTGATTTAGCAGGAGCAGCAGGTACTTTGATGTCAGGAATAACTACAGCCTTTACAGGCCATTTCTGATTCAGATCTGCAAGCACCGTTTTAACTTTTGCCTGATCAACATTACCTACAACAATGAATTTGGCGATTGATGGTGAAAAATATTTATTGTAATATTCCTTGAGATCATCCATTGTTATTGCAGCAACAGAAGACTCTGTTCCTGAAGGGTCAATAGCAAGAATATTATCTCCGAACATGAGTTTGTTGAGAGTACTTGACGACAGGTAACTTGGATTTGCAGCATTCCTTTTCAGAGTATTTATGATGCGGCTCTTCGCAAGGGCAAATGCTTCTGCATCCCATCTCGGCTGAAGAAGGATCTCCTCAGCAAGTACAAGTGTTTTTTCGAAGTTGCGTGAAAGTGAAGAAACATCGATTGTAATATCTTCATTACCTGATGAAACTCTTATTGATGCGCCAAGCAATCCTATTGCATCTTCAAGTTGTTCAGGGGTTTTATTCTTTGTCCCTTCATTCATCATTGTAGCAACAAGGTTTGCAACACCTGCTTTCTCAACCTTGTCAAGCATGTGACCACCATCAATAACTATTGAATATTGCACCATTGGAAGCTCATTCTGCATGATTCCCATGATCTTTACTCCATTAGTAAGCGAGCCTGTCCATGGGGTTGGGATTTTTACTTCCGGATCTGTTCCAAGTGGAGGCATAACAGAACGGTTGAGTTTTGTTTTTGTTTTTACGATGGGCTCTTCTGCAACAGCATCAGTCTTTACTTCAGCAGCTTTTGTCACATCTTCTTCAACAATGCCTGATTTAACTGATCCTTCAACTATAAGGTTTACCTGTCCTTTTGGAACAAAACTTGTCTCAACAAAATTCTTTCCTTTAATGTATTTCTTGAAAACTGCTTTTACTTCATCCATTGTAACTGCCTGACTATTGGCAAGGTCTTTTTTGTAAAACTCAGGATCGCCTGCGAACATTGTATATTCAGCAAGAGTGAATGCTTTGCTTTGAATACCAGAAAATTGTCTGTAAAAACCTGTCTCATTTCCTGCTTTTATTCTTGTCATATCTTCTTCCGAAAAGCCATCCTTTTCAAATTTGTCAAATGCTTCGAAAATTGCTTTCTCAACATCTGTAAGATTTACACCCGGATTTGCGGTTACTGAAATTGTAAAAGAACCGGCAAGCTCCTGCGCTCCATTTCTTGCCATTACTCTCGATGTAAGCTTTTTATCTTTAACGAGTACAGTATAAAGAGGTGCTTTTTTGCTACTGGCCAAAAGTGATCCCAGAAAGTCAAGTGCATAAGAATCTTTAGAATATTGCTCAACTGCTGGAAATACCATTGTAAGCTGAGGTGCTTTAGCGAAGTTATCTTCGTGATATATTTTAACAGTTTTAGCCAGGGTTATTGGCATTGCACTTCTTTTTTCTATTTTTTCACCACCCGGGATCTCGCCAAAATATTTTTCTACCATCTTCTTTACGTCATCCTTATTAATATCACCAGTAATTACAAGGAAGGCATTGTTTGGTGAATAGAACTTATGGTGAAAAGCTTTTACATCAGCAACAGTCGCATTGGTGAGATCCGTCATGTCGCCTATTACTGTCCAGCTGTAAGGATGTGCTTTCGGATACATGTTTTTAAGAATTAATCCCTGGTTAAAGCCATAAGCAGCATTATCAACACTCTGTCTTTTTTCATTCTGAACTACATTCTGCTGATTGGCCAGTGCAGATTTAGTGACTGTGTTTTCAAGGTAACCCATCCTGTCTGATTCCATCCATAATGCCATTTCAAGAGCATTTTTTGGAACAACCTCGTAATAATTGGTTCTGTCCTGGTTGGTACTCCCATTTAAATTACCACCGGCTCCCTGAAGGTTTTTAAAGAATTGATCTTCTCCAACGTTTTCTGATTTCTGGAACATCATATGCTCGAAGAGGTGAGCAAATCCTGTTTTGCCTTCTGTCTCACGGCTTGAACCAACATGATAATAGATTGCAACTGCAGCAATAGGATCAGAATGATCTTCATGGAGAACCACTGTAAGCCCGTTAGGCAGATTGTATTTTTCAATTGGTATTGTGAATCCAGCATCCTTAGTCTGATTACTAAAGGAGCAAAGTGTAGCTATTGCCACGATAAAAAGAGTTATTGATAGTTTTTTCATAAAAAAATAGTTAAGGATTAAGGTATTAGAAAAAATCTGACCGAAAAATAATAATAATAACTTTAAATAGGCTGTTTTTGGCAGATTAAAAAAAATTCTTATTTTTGCGCATGATTTTTGCGGGAGTAGCTCAGTTGGTAGAGCACGACCTTGCCAAGGTCGGGGTCGCGGGTTCGAGTCCCGTCTCCCGCTCAAAGAAGAAAGAGTGTCTCAAAAGGACATTCTTTTTTTTTGAAGTAAGAATGACGAACATTTGAATTAAGAAATAAGAACTTGTTTTACTTCAACATTCTGATTTAGATTGTTCAAATGTTCTTACTTCTTA
>JANXXP010000023.1 GCA_025350595.1 Bacteroidota bacterium | reverse complement strand
TCATCAGGATAGTTGTTTATCAAAGTCAAATGTAATTGTTTATAAAATAGCTATAAAATAGTTTGATGTTTTAAATTATAAACTGATAGGTGAGCACGAGCCACAGATTACTGAAATTTTTAAGACAAAGTCAATTGGTTTATTTGAGAAGATTAAACCTTAGAATAAAAGTCAGATTATTATTGGATACCCCTTGATTGATCTGACATTAATAATTAATTTTAACGCATAAGATAAAACACTCAAAGTAAATGTCACCAAGAAGAACCGGTTTCCCTGTTATTTCAAGAACAAAAGGTTTTAATCCTTTAATATTAATGTTTTTGATATTATTAATCTCTGTCAGTTGTGCAACTCAGCATAAGTATAAAAAGATAAAAGCAGTGCCTTGCCCATGTGAGAAGGAGAACAGGAGATAACATCAAAAAACAATATTATGCCATCACAAAAACGATTGAAATTCTTCGACAGGTATTTAACCCTATGGATTTTTATTGCCATGTTCATTGGTGTGGGATCCGGATATTTTTTCCCGGTAATTGCAACATTCTGGGATTCTTTAAAATCATCGCCTGAAAGCACTATAAATATTCCGATTGCCATTGGTTTAATATTGATGATGTATCCGCCTCTTGCAAAAGTAAAATATGAAGAACTGGGAGGTGTTTTCCTAAAAGCAAGGAGTGGTATCACACTAAGTTCATTCCCAAAATAAGTCCGATTACACTTATTGCCTTGTTATTCACTATAATAGTAATGTTCTCATTGAAAAGTGAATATATTGTGAGATTGCCACTTGATGTTGTTATGATAGCTATCCCGTTAATAATATATTTCGTAGTTATGTTTATGTCTTCCTTTTTCATGAGCAGAAGGGCAGGAGCGAATTATGAACAAACAACAACGCTATCATTTACAGCTGCAAGTAATAATTTTGAACTTGCAATTGCAGTTGCTATTGCTGTATTCGGGATTAATTCCGGTGAGGCATTCGCAGCTGTAATAGGTCCATTAGTCGAGGTACCGGTTATGATTGCTTTGGTCAACGTAGCTTTAAAGTTTAAGAAGATCTACTTTTAGAACTCATGAGAATACTTCAAAAGAAGCTTATTAGAAGGAATCTTACGAATTTTTCGTAAGATCTGTTGTCTTATTTGAGTGTCAGCTATCATATTTTCCCATTGTCTAGATACATGGAGAAGGGGTTAAAAAGCTATTAATGGATTAATTATATGTAATTTTCTTATATTATAGTTTCCTTTTAATAGTGTAGAACTTTGAGTCGTTAAATCCATATCCAACTTCATTATGAAGAAAATATGTCAAACCTAATTGCAAAGACTCAATTAGATCTGATTTTATCCACGTTAGTCCACCATCTTTAGTTTCATAGAATACGCTGCCCTTAAAAGTTGGCATATCACCTCCCTCATATGCCCAAACTGATTCTATATTGAATCCCTCATTTTCATTATAAAAATGTAGTGTGCCAACCCTTGTAAATTGGATATTGGCTTTGATCCAATTTGATCCACCATCTATTGTTTTATACACATCTGTCACTGCATCAATAATTCCCAGGTTCTCATTAATGAAGTAAAAATTACGTGCATAATGATTTGCCTGACCGGGTGTGTTTATTGTTTCCCAGGTATTCCCATTATCTGAACTTTTGAAAATTTTCTGGTTCTTTCCAGTAATATAGATGAGATTATTAACAAAAAATAACTTATCAGCGCAAGGGATAATATCCAAATCAATCAAATTCCAACTAATACCTCCATCAGAAGTTATTGCAACATTTTCTTTGATTGAACCATGGCTTCCTGGAGTGTAAATAATTGCAATCCCTCTTGATTCATTAAAAAACTTTAAAGATAAAATGCGATAATAATCAGGGAAAAAATATTTTGTCCAAGTTTCGCCACCATTTGTGGTTTTTAACAACACACTGCCTTTATTACAGTCTGCGTCTAAACAATTCATTGATTGACTTGATATAAATCCAAAACTCTCATTAAGAAAGAATATGGAATGCAAGTGAAGTGTAGTTCCGGAATTTTTCTTTACCCAAGTTTTTCCTGAATCGGTTGTTTTATAAATATCGCCATTATATCCTACTACAAATCCAATATCAGGATTTACGAAATAAGTGTCCCTTGAATTTATGGAAAAATCGTAACTCGATTTAGAAAATTCCCAACCATTTATATTTAATGTGTTTTTATCAATTGTATTAAATGTGGTTTTATCTTCATTACCAATAGGTTCTTTATTACAGCTGATTAATACTGTTGCAGACAATAAAATTGCAATGCTAATTTTTGACATAATAATTGGTTTTAAAGTTAGGTAATGCAAAATTTTGTGGGTTTAAATAATTCTTTGTTTATCGGAATAGATTTCTTAAGGTTGTTTTTATGTCTATTGTTAATCTATTAACAGCAAAAATTGTTCCAATTTTACTTATTCCCCAATATTTTTCATTAAGTCAAGAATCTGATTACAAACGAAGTTGTCCCTTGAGTTTATCTTTGTCGAGCATGACAGCTGCGTGCAGGCCGAAGCCGACTTATCATTGAGTTGGGATGTGAGGTTTGCGGGATGTAGTTTACAGTAAAGGGACGTCCCTATGGAAAAGTCAGTCGCCCTGATCACATCTGGCCGTAACAAATAATCAATTTAATTTTGAAATCTCATACAGTATTACTTGCTTACCTCCATCTTTAACAAAGAATTCAATCTTATTATTTCGGAAATACTTATAAATTCTATCTGCGTTTGAAATCTCTTTAGAAATATGTCCAGCTAAAATTGAATATCCTCTTTGGTCTGAAGGTAATGTAGTTGATAAATTATAATTCCTCACAAACCAATCAGTTTCTTCATTAGTAAAATTTGTAATTGCTGATGATAATAAGTGTGTATCTGTGTTATAGAAATGAAACGAAATCATTTGAGTTTTTGCACCAAGCATAAGAAACTTTTTAACCTTTAAGTCATGAGGATTTAAATGCATTTTTAAATATCTCTCTGGATTTTGTTTGAATTGCATCCAGATTTCAATAAGAAATATCCGATTTTCAAAATTTAACGTTCGAAATTTAAGAGGTGGTTCAGGATGTATTGATGGAAGAATTCGGAAATATTCTATATCTTGAGATGGACAAGCAATGAATATTCCGCCAATTTCTTCATTATTTAGTAGAACAGAACATGGAGAAACATGATTTGAAGGGATATTATTCCTGTTGTCAATTAATTCAAATGGATAACTAATTTCAATATTTCCTTTTTTATAATTCAGCTGTCTCGGTTTTTTAAAATTATCCATAATGAATTTTTTTAACGCATGTTACCTCTTGGGTTTTATTCTGATAATTCGTTTTCTTGTATTTTCTTTATCACTAATTGCAAAGTTGAAAATAGATTATCAACATCAGACTTATCAACAGGTCTGTCAATAATCCATTTTAGATTTGATTTTGCCGAAATAAAATTACCGGATTTTTCTAGTTCATTTCGAAAATAAGAAATAATTAAATCCGAATTATTTACTTTTTTGCGTATTTCTTCAAACCCAGTGTATAAGCTCTGCTTAAAAACGGAGTCGGGAGGATAGCCAAATAGTAAACCGACAAATCCATCGCTTATGGGCAAGTTTAAAGAAAACCCTTTGGAACCCCAGCGAAAAAACAAACCATTAGTTTTAGCAAAACCCAATAATAGATCGAATAGAGATTTCCCATTATTATCTAAGGCATCAATAAATTTTTTCTCATCGACTTTTGGTAATTGAGAAATTGATTTAATCTCACTGCGAATAAAAGTATCATCACCAACAACAAAATCAATTGTAATCATTTTTTCAGAGGCATAGTTTAAGAAATACTTAAATTCCATGCAATAGATGTCTATTCCTTTCTTTCGCAAATAGAGAGCTGTTTGTTTTATAGATAGAGTAATATCTTGTGCAACAATTACAAGCTTTGAGGCTTTATTAAAGGCCACATTTTCAATATCTTTTGAATCAAAGTGTTCATGGTGATAGATATCTAATGATGATTCTTCGCCAATATAGTCATGGAAAATTCCATTTAGCTGCTCATAATCCAAATTGTCAACGAAAGATGCATATTCAATAAGTTGTGAAACTGTTTCTCGAGGCGATTTTCCACGTTTAAGTTCTATCACAACGGTGTTGCCGAATCTGTCAAGTCCAAGCAAATCAATCCAAGAACCTAAATTTGTTAAAACCTGACGACCAATTATTAAAATTTTGCCATCATCGAAAAAATTTTCCGGGTTATTTTCCAATATCATTTCAAGGTCGGATTCTTTATTATCAAGTCCGAAAGAATGCTCTTTGTAATGAATCAGCTTTCCGTTATTGTCAACTGTAAATAACTTCATAATTGTCTTGTTTTGTCTAGTTTCTTAGTCTTGCAGGTAATTCAATAAAAGCAACATGTTGAGTTTATTTGTGCTTTAGATTGACTCCGAGACAGATGTAACAAATCTCTTAAACAGCTTGTTAATGATTTGTTCATGCTTTTCATCAAATTGTGGTTATTAATATTTATTTTGATTCTTATAAAAACGAAGTTAATACATTTTATTTAACTGGTTTAAAATCTTAGAGCTACTAAATCGTTGTCATTTAGTAGTCACGGTGGCAAAAAAAACATGTGTTTGGCAGTGGTAGGGATGCAGTGGCGGGCTTGCCAATGTGATATTATAAAGTATGTTTCGAATTAACGGATGGCAGAATGCGACATGAGGAATTTCGTGAAGACGAACTTATCACCCGATATAAACCTTGCCAGCGAGCGATGCGTTTGAATTACCGATAAACCCCCATGGCGTATGACCGCTTGTTGTGCCATCGTGCATTTTCTAGTTTTGAAATATTATACCGTTTTTATTATACCATTTCGCCAGCTTTCCATATACTTCAGATACAGAATCACCTTTAAATTCTTTTTTATCTTCCATAAATTCTCCGATAAAAGAGTCGCGTATCTCGCTTTTAAGACTTAAAACAATAGGATTTTGTTTCCTGTCGTAAATTACTAATTTACCTGAATATATTACCCATTCATTTGAACGAAGATGTTTTCCAATCAGTTCTTGGGCTGCTTGATATATGACCTTATTTATTGTCATTTTTTTTAATCGCTAAATCAATCTCATAATCGCTATCAAATTGACTTTCTCCAGTAATACAAGTAAAACAACTATTACCAGCAAATGCAGAACCAATCACCCAAATATCATTTCCGCAAGAGCATTTAACTCCTTTTTTAGAATCCTCCAATGCTGAGTACAAGTGTTTCCGTAAATCCTTTTCATTCTCAGATGGATTACTCTCCAAATGGTTTTTTATATACTTGTCAATTGAAATCGGCACAAATCCCATATACTTTGTTATCTATAAATCCATTTAATAAAAAATCAAGGCAAAATTAAAACCTTTTTACAATTTTTCATAATCCCTCAAAAACTATCTGGTTGTATTTTTTTGCATGCGGCACAACAATTCAATAAATGTAACTAATTTGAAAAATGAATAAATGTTTTAACTTTATGGACAGATACTCTGTAACCAAATTTTTTTTCGTATGCAAAATTCATTCGAAAACCCCAAAAACCAAAAACTATCCTACTGGTGGAGAAGAGGATTAATTATCATTCTACTCCTGGAATTTGCAGTACTCATCTGGGTGTAAGCATCCGGCGTAGTGCATCTTTCATCAGTTGTCGCGGCTGATTACTTTTCAGCCAAAATATTTAAAGATGATAAACGAATC
>JANXXP010000010.1 GCA_025350595.1 Bacteroidota bacterium | reverse complement strand
AAGGAAATTTCCAATTTTATTGGCCGTTTTTTCGACTTCTATGTAAGTATATTTAATTTTACCTTGTTCAATGGCAATTGTATTTGGATATAAGAGTACAGAATCTTCGAAAAACTTTTCTAAGAACATAATTTGAAATGTTTAGTTTATTATGTGAAGTCATTAGTGTCCACTAAAAATTAAACGTTGCTCTTTGAAATCATGATTAAATCGAAGTTATAAAGTATTTTCAGCACGTGACGATTTGGAATGGAATATTTCTCCGATTCTGATCAGGATAAAATTAAATTCAGTTACCGTTGGCTTTAGCCAACGGCATATCATCCTCATCCATAGGGACTTTAGTCCTTCATTTGTGGGCTAAAGCCCGTACTCTTGGTGTTTTTTGATCCGTTGGCTAAAGCCAACGGTAAGTGAATAAGATTACAAAATTCACCAAAATTTGAATATACCTATATTAATCAAAATGCCTCTGTTATAACTACTTACAAACCAAGATTATCAAGATATCAAAGAACTAAATTATAAACAATTGAATATCAATTATATTTAAATGGACACTAGTGATGTGAAGTAACAAATACTAAGAACATTATTTTTGCTTGTAGACTTTAGATGATGAAAATAGAATATGGTTTAATCAGATAAGGGGTTTATTCTTGCATTTTATTATCACACTAAAAGGAAGTCGGTTTAACTACTCCCTATTCTTAGACCACGCATTCTCAAATATAAGTTTCATCGTAATCTCCTGTTTGCCTCATATCGAAGATGTCAGAATAAAACTTACCTAATTCCTTACCGATAAGGCCAGATTTAACAAAATGTAAACCAAACATTTGCCTAACGCCTGAGTGAGTCTGAGCTTGAATATCTTCTATATGCAAATGAACGGAGAATGCCTTAATTTTCGGAAAAGGACCAATCCAAACACCCTAATTACCCCAAATTTCTTTCATCACTAAGTTAAGGTCTATTAATGCCTTATGGCAGTCACCATGATATGAAGAACCATGCATAATTGCAAGTGTTTGGGGTTTAAGTTCTGCCAGAGTATTAAGCATTTTTGAAGTTTTGCATGTGTATGGAGTGTATCCCATTAAAGGTCCTTTTTCATATTCAAGAATTGCGTTTTTGTATGCCCCTAAAATATCTTTATCGGTCAAATTAACCTCATCTCCGTTTTGATGAAATAAATCGGAACATAATAAGGTCCGATTTGTTTCCTCGAACATTATCCCTGCATCCCAGCCGTGAGGCAAATGCGGAGTTCTAATAAACCGGTAAGTATATTGTCCCGTCTTCAAAAGGGTATTATCTTTCATTGCATGAACTGGTCTAATAGCAAAGTCCGGCATATTGAGGATAGCGCCTGCTTCACTGCAAACTCCTTTGGCATTAGGCGCCACTTGTAGCCAATCATTAAGCGCTCCACATTCATCTACTTCAAAATGACTAAAGCCAATCCATCTTATTTGTGATGGAGGAAGAATTCTGCTAACGGCTTCCACTAATGCAGGGAACATTTGTTTCATTCCCGTGTGATAGAGCATAGGTTCATCATCTTTAATTAGAAAATGATTGAATTGCAAGTTAAATTCTGGCACATAGACAGAAAATCTGTAAACATCTGGCGCAATTTCTGAAGTATTAATCATGGTAATAGATTTAAAAATTGTTGTAAATTAAAAATTTATTAATTCCTGTTTGTAATCCATCGAATTTAAATCCTTGCCGTCAATTCGTTTATTTAATTAACAGAATCCCACTTGACCAAAACAAATTAAAAGGATGAAAGTTCACTTTGAGTTTTTTCTCTGTTCATCAAAGTTACATCTTGCTTAAACCAAAGTCAATTATATTCTGCAATACATAACGTCTCGTCCTGAAATAGCTTGTTACATCAAAACTATTCAAGATGAAAATTAAACCAAAATCTTTCGTAAAATCAGGATCCATTTAAGATCTCTAGTTGAACGCATTACGTTTTGACAGTGCCTAAAATTTCACCAGTAGCGACCTTAAGCGAAATATTGTCAGGCGCTTTCTGTTTACCATATCTTTTTGTAAGGTCCTCAATAACAATATCCATAAGAAACTATTTTAATGAACTCTGATTTAAATAATTGTGAAAATTTAGCTCCATTTCATTACAACCTTCCCAATACTTTTTCTTTTTTCGAGATATTCGTGAGCTGCTGCAATGTCTGCTGCATAAAATACCCTGCTCAGTGTGGGTGTAAACACACCCTGGCTTGTTAATTGAACTACTTCCTTTAGACAGCGATTGATTACTGAAGGTTGGTCATCTCCAATATCCAGCATATTTATGCCAATGATTGCTTTCGACATCGCTGACAGCATTAGCGGATGATATAATCCAAAGGAGCTAACAAACTGCGAGAGACACGCCACCCATCTGGACCATGAAGTACTATTAAATAATAGCTGAACTTTCATAATAATTATTTGTTCCAACATATATTGTTCATACATGTTTCGTCGTGAACATTATTTGAAGCGACACCGGTGTTGTGTGGGTGTAAAGCAGAAGAACTACAGGACGG
>JANXXP010000006.1 GCA_025350595.1 Bacteroidota bacterium | reverse complement strand
AAAGAATACAGGGTATATTCGACTTACCAATTTAGTGAAATCAAACTTTAACTTATTAATTAACAAAAAAATAAAGAAAAGTCCGAGAAGAAAAATAAAAGGCAAAAAAAGTTTACTCTTAGTGAGATACCTAATTAATATCTAAAGTTTCGGAGGAGTTTTTTCTTGGTTTTTCAAGGATCAAGCATCCCTGTTTTTACAAAAAGCAGCCTCTATTATTTATGTATTAAATTTAAAATAAGAAGGTTGTGTGTTAAATTCCAATTTTGTCAGATTATGCTGCTTTTTGCAACGTTCGTTCGGGCAAAAGGGTTATTAGCCTTTCCATGAATTTGTCGTTTCGTATGGCATCTTGTTGAAATTCGATAAAATCTATTCCTGCGCTGACACATAATATTTCCATTAGTTCCCAAAACATATCAATAAGGCGTGTGATTAAATCCAATTCTACTATTTCATGTGCTATCATTTTAAATAAACCGCCTATGCTTTGCTGATGGTTTACGCGCTTGAAATAACTTAACATAATGTGTTGCATCATTGAGATTGTTGTTTCAGCTATCTGGGCATCGAAGTTTGCGCTCTGGCATGAACCCAGATTCAGGTATTGTTTGCTCTCCTTAAAAAACACCTCAATGCTCCAACGTATCTGGTATACTTCCATTAATTTTACGAAGCTAATCTCCAAGTCGCTTGTAAGCAATAGGTGCCATGTTTTACATTTGCCCATGCGCACAAAAAACAGGTTGACACGGATGCCTTTATAAAAACAGTTTACTTTTATATATTCTGATTTTAACTTCTTGCTTCTTTGTGGTTTACGCTCGTACCTGGCAATGATTTCTTTTACCGACATTGGTTTCGCGTTAGCACAAACGGTAAAAATTTGATTGTTCACTTTTACCATGGCTACCAACTTTATTACGCCTTTTCTCAGTTCGGACAATTTGTTCAATATACCAAAACAAAAAAACCAACTGTCTATGAGTACATAATCGGCAACAATGCCATGTTTTACCACTCTGCCAAGCATTTGTAATAAAGACGATACCTTGTCTCTGTCGGCTTCTTTGCGGCGCGTGTAGCCTGGGCTTTGAGATGATATGGCTTTTTTATATTGCCCTTGCCTTTCCTTGGCTGTTAGGCCAAACAGGCGCTCTTTCTCATAATAGCGCTTTAAGGTGCTCTTTGCTTGAGATAGCTCAGCTTTATAGGTTGTAAGTGTATTCTGGAAATTAACCAGTTTTTCTTCCGATACTTGTAATGCCTGTGCCGCCTTGGTGTGCTTTTTAATTTTTGTTGTGCAAGGGATGGCTGTCGCGCCAAGATTGTGTCCGGAAAGTATTTCCTGCTTCCATTCCACCTGCTTTTGTTGTTTCTCGACTATCTCTGTTTGTTTTCTTACTGCATTGACCGCTTTGTGGTACTCGTTAAATCAATGCTTCCTGTTTCTTGCCTTTCTCCCTGTGGATGCTAAAATCCAATGGGATAAAGCTTGCGCCGTCCCAAAATCCGCATACCAACAATTTATATCCAAGTATGAACCTGCCGCTGACGTGGTCGTTTACAATACTGACCTTTTCTATCTTCTTTCCTGTTTTTTCCAGTAAGGTATCGTCAAAAATTAGAGCGGTGATGCTATTGGTTTGCAAGTTTATGTTTCTGCTTATTAGATATATAAAGCGTTTTGCGTGTAGCATCAGCAATTCTCGCCATTTGATGTTTTCATTGTTCTTAATGTCATAATATACATCCTTTTTCCCATCAAATTCAAGTCCGTTTATGCCACATTTATACAACGAGTATATATTGGCTACTCCATAGAAGGGCAATATCAACAGTATCCCTAACAGGCTCGAAACTGCCAGGCCTTTGCTCTTCAAAAAATCAAACAAGCTGAAATACTTGCTAATATTGAATTTGTCCATAACCTCTGTCAATGAACTTGTCAAAAAATCCGGATTGGATGCGATATCTTCCAACTCTGTTACTTTTTTTGTACTTTTAATGCGTTGCATAATTCTTGGTTTTGCGATTTTGTTTGTTAATCGCTTCTAAATTAAGAAACTAAATCGAATTATGCAACTTTTTTAACGACTTAT
Organism: Bacteroidota bacterium; assembly: GCA_025350595.1. Taxonomy (GTDB): domain Bacteria; phylum Bacteroidota; class Bacteroidia; order Bacteroidales; family VadinHA17; genus LD21. Next base: position 2,091 of record JANXXP010000006.1, on the reverse strand, counting down.
TTAGTTAATAATCAATAAAATAGTAAAATTTACATCAAATCATATAGCGCTTATATTCAATAGTATACAAACTCCGAAACTTTAGTAACTAAAAAAGAAAAAAATCAAAAAATATCACATTCTATTGAAGACACTATAATATTGAAGGATGAAAAGAAAAAATTACAAAAAAAGATATACAACATAACGAAATAAGATACATTACAAATAAAAATTGAATCCATCAGTCCATGGACAGGTCAATCAGTTTTGGATTGAGAAGCAACCACCTTGGATTTATGCGTATTGACTTGATTTTAAAACAGCCACAAAAACTTCATATTCAATTATATATCCGTTTTTGGGATCTATTACCGAATGCTGAATCCCCGTAAATTCCACATACATCTTCTTACTGCCTTGTGTTCGAAGTGCATGCTTATTTCCTGAACTTTTTGCCATTGGTAGAAATTCCGGCAAAATTGATTCTAATCGTACCCATCAAGTTTAATCTCCACATATTCCGTCCATAGAAGCTAAAGGATCACAGTAGAGCGCTTGAGACCCTTCACTTCATCTGTTATTTTCCTAATAAATACTGGTAACCTCTATAACAATAGTTCGGTTATTTTTCAACTTCTGCATTTTATAAAATGTAACACATTGAAATACATAGAAATAAATAAATATTTCAATATATATCTAAATATTTCATTTTAAGAATATTGCTGAAAATTGACCGAAGTGTTGTCTATAATACTTCCGTATTTTTTTAAGGTACTAATAATTAGTACAAATTCAAAAAATGAAATTAATCGCAATTAGTTATTAGCCAATCATTTTCAAATTTTCAAATTTAACGAAGTGTTGGTCTATTAAACATTTGTTTCTTCATTTCCATGGCTCTTAATAATTCCGTGTCGGATAAAGCTATGGCCTCTGTTAAGATTAATTAAGAGTAAAAAAACCAGTAATGTACTCACTGGCAGCTGTTTTTTCCACCTCAATACGAAGTGTTCCCTCGCGGACACTTACTCCTTGTTCAAATTTTAACTGTAATAACTGTCGTACTTTTCTCATATAGTTAATTTGTTGCCCACCTTATAAATTTAAGTTTGGCCAAATTTACCACTGTTTTATATTGATGTTGAATGGTATATAATATATTTTTTTAACTCGAAGGTAACTGCTTTATTTATCATGGTGTCCTTAGTGATATCCTTAGCGGTACTTTGTGGTAAAACTTATATAATTCTAAGTAAAGTATAATGCCTAAATTTTATCTGTTTGAAATGTTATTCCAATAATATAGAGGAAACCGGGAAAAAAATTGCTTCTTTTACTCAGATCGTATGCCTTTTGATACTAACCAAAAATGAGTGAATATAACTAGATGGACTCATCAATAAGTAATTATATTTGCATGTGAGGGATTCTTTATTTTTGGAATCGAATAATTGTGAGGGTTTTAGAGTTAGATTATTGAATATTATATAACTATCTGTAAATTGATCAATAAATTTATAACCATTATTTCGCCAAACCGTAAAAGATATGATAAAAACACCATTTAGTTTTTCAAAATATTTGAATATGAATAAAATACTAAGCCTAGCTTATCAATTGTCCGACATCATCAAAGGTAAGGTTGGGATTAAAGCATGTTCTTTGATGGTATTTTTGTTTGTGCTTGTGGGAGTTTCATCGGGACAAACAACGTATCCGATCCCCGGAACATTTTTATATGCGGTACCAGCAGGTGTTACACAAATTAAAGTTGAATGTTGGGGTGCCGGAGGAGGGGGTGGAAGTTCAAGCACAGGTGGAAATAGAGCTGGTGGCGGTGGTGGTGGTGGTGGTTATTCGTCATCAATTGTGTCGGTTATACCGGGAAATACATACAATATAGTTGTTGGGAGTGCTGGTAGTGCTGGAAATGCTGGTGACGGCGGTACAGGCGGTGCTTCAATATTTAATACTACTTCAGTTATTGCAAACGGAGGGAATGGTGGTAGTACAGGAGGAAACGGAGCCGCTGGTGTTGGTGCAACTGCCGGTACAGGAACAAATAAATTTAAAGGAGGAAACGGAGCTGTGGGAGTTAATGCCTCA
>JANXXP010000003.1 GCA_025350595.1 Bacteroidota bacterium | reverse complement strand
CCTCCCACCCCTGCATTTTTCAAAGCTTCGACAGCTGTCTGAATTGCCTCCGAAGTAAACCCTTTAATATCGGCATTATTACCTCCAACAGTAATAGTTCTTCCCGGTACTATTGAATTTACAACTGAAACTGATCCAGTGTCTGAAATTATTGCAGATACCTGAGGACCTACTTTTTGAGGAGATCCTGTACCTGAAGCGGATTTGTTTTCCTGACCGCAGGAGGTGATAATGATCAATAAAAACAGAAGAGAGGTAATAGTTTTCATAATTACACTTTTTTAAAAGTTTTTCTGAATTAAGGTATGAAAGGTAAGTAAAAGAGTCCGAATTAAGCAACCTTTTAGTATCCCCTGGTCATGTTGAAGGACCCTGGCAAGCAAAAGAAATGAACAAATACCTACTAGAAGAGCAAAAGAACCGAACGAAGTGAGTCTGGCGAATCAAAATGAACAATCAAATCATTACTTTTGCCGATGAAAAATAAATAATATGAAATCGTGGTTTTCCAGGGAAGCATTCGCAGTAATACACGTTAAAAACTTCCGTTTTTATCTCTTCTATCGCAATTTTATGACGATGGCAGCACTCATGCAATCAGTTATTGTAGGCTGGCAGGTGTACGATTTAACACACAATGTTCTCTGGCTCGGTTTTATCGGGCTGGTTGAGGTGATCCCGCAGGTTAGTATATCTCTTTTTGCAGGACATTATATCGATATCTGGGACAGGAGAAAGATAGTAAACTATACCACTCTTTTACTTGTTCTTGGTTCATTGATCCTGTTGATTTACAGTGCCAATGCAGCATATTTCTCAGCAAAATTCGGTGTATTTCCAATATTCATTACCATCTTTTTGACCGGACTGGCTCGTGGAATAATTAGTCCTGCCCAGGTTGCATTGCTTGGACAATTGGTTCCAAGGAATTTATATGCTAATGCTGCAACCTGGAACAGCGCTAACTGGCAGGTAGCTGCCGTAATGGGACCAGCAATCGGTGGATTGATATATGGCTTCTGGGGCATTATTCCGGCTTACTCATTAGTACTTGGATTGAATGTTCTGTCGTTCTTTATGATAATGTTTTTAAAAGTAGCCAAACACGAAGTTATTGAGACTGCTGAAGGAGTATTTACCAGAATTCGAAGCGGTATCGATTTTGTCTTTAAAACCCCGGAGTTATTAGGCGCTTTTACACTCGATATGTTTGCAGTACTTTTCGGCGGAGCTGTTGCGATGCTACCGGTATTTGCCTCCGACATATTGCTTGTCGGACCCCAGGGCCTAGGCTTATTAAGGGCATGTCCTGCAATTGGTGCTACATTGATGGCTTTCATTCTCATGTTCCGTCCTCCAATGAAAGACACCGGAAAAATGCTCTTTCTATCAGTTATAGGTTTCGGTATTTGTATGATTGGGTTTGGTCTGTCTACAAGTTTTTTACTATCGGGGTTTATACTAATACTCAGCGGTGCTTTCGACAATATAAGTGTTGTTATCAGGGGAACTATTCTCCAGCTATATACACCAGATGACATGCGTGGAAGAGTTGCATCTGTAAATGGCATCTTTATTGGATCATCTAATGAGTTGGGGGCATTTGAATCGGGTGTTACAGCAAAATTAATGGGGTTGGTGCCATCCGTGGTCTTCGGAGGTTTCATGACACTCGTTGTTGTATTTACTACTATTAAAATCAACAAACCTCTCCGGAAGTTATCTCTCAGGAATAAGATGTAAAATCTATGTTACTTTCTTTGCCTTGATTCTTAGAAAAAATAATGCTTCAGGTGCCTAGGCGACACGGAAATGACTAATTTTGAGTGAATCAAATCCTTTAGCTATGAAATCTAAATTCAGAATACTCATCATCGCCGCATTAGCTCTACTTACAACCTGTAATTTCATATCATACTCCCAACTACCAAAAGAACAGCCCCTCTGGCCAAAGGGAATCCAGAACAATCCTGTAAAATACAAAGAGGAGAAACTCCGAACAGATAATGTCCGTAAGAGTTCAGAATCGCAACTCAACAGGGTATTCAGCTGCGTCTCAATTCCAACCTATATAATACATAAACCCGCGAAAGGGAAAAGTACCGGCGCTGCTATCGTGATATGTCCGGGTGGCGGTTTTCGTGATGTCTGGTTCGATCGGGAAGGCAACGATTTTGGTTTATGGCTTGCTCAGCATGGGGTTACCTCCTTAGTTCTTAAATACAGAACATTCAATACCGATGCGGAAGGATTTAAACTTTCACGTAATGACTATAATCCGGAGGTTTATGCCGATGCTAAGCAGGCTATTTTTACACTTCGAAGCATGGCTAAAGAACTTGATATTGATGAAAACAAAATTGGTATCGGCGGCTTCTCTGCAGGAGGATCATTATCTCTTATGGCAGCGCTGGCAATGTACGAAAAGGAGCTTCCGCCTTATGCTGATTTTGGAGAGATAAAAACCCGCCCTGATTTTGTTAGCCTCTTTTATCCAGGCCTGGGACAGGAACTTCTTGATCAGGCAAAGAAAACAAATGACTTCCCCCCAGCATTTATAATGAATGGCGGAGAAGATAAAACTACTCCGGCAGCTAACTGCATTGAGTTGTATAAGATTTTAACTTCAAAGTACTATCGCATCGAAATGCATATATACTCAAAAGGATCACACGGTTTCGATTCAGGTATTGACAGAGGTTATGGCATCAGCACCTGGAGGGACAGTTTTATCGCATGGCTGAAGGATGAGTCCTTTATCTCAAACTAAAATGAATTAAAAATGTCGAACAATTGAATGTTGAATTAAGAACTGCTTTCCATTCTGATTTCGCTAATCAAATGTTCAATTGTTCTTACTGCTTATTCGCTTGGGAGTCAAGGATCTTCTCAATCTCATCCATCACCCTGTTCATGAAAGCAATACTCATGTCGAATGGTTCATTTGTTGTCATGTCAACACCTGCCTTTTTAAGCAGTTCAATAGGATAATCAGACCCGCCAGATGAAAGAAAGGTAATGTACTTTTTCAACGCTTCCTTATCTCCGCTCTTTACTTTTTCAGCCAGTGCTACAGATGCTGTAAACGATGTGCTGTACTGGTATACATAAAATCCTCTGTAGAAATGAGGAATGAAAGCCCACTCCATTTCAAGATTTTTGTCAACAGCGCAAATTCCTTTATCGGTTCCATAGTACGCTTTGAGAATATCCATATATATTTTTGAGATCTCGTCACCAGTAAGTGGTTTCCCTTTTTCCACAGCTTCATGAATTTTCAGTTCAAACTCGGCAAACTGTGTCTGACGGAACAGTGTTCCCTTGAAACCATCAAGCCATGTCATGAGCAGAGCGAGCCTGGTATTGTCGTCTGCTACTTTTTTAATCATATAATCAAAGAGCAGTACCTCATTGAAAGTGGAAGCCACTTCTGCAACAAAAATAGGATAATCTGCAAGCGGATAGGGTTGAGTGTTGTTTGAAAGATAGCTCTGCATAGTATGCCCCAGTTCATGCGCCATTGTACTGACATCTGAATAAAGATCGGTATAGTTCATTAAAATATAAGGGTGCAATTCTTTGTCCATCCCCGATGAGTATGCGCCAAACTGCTTTCCCGTGGTAGGGAATACATCAATCCATCTGCTGTCAATAGCCTTTTTGATTGTTGCAACATAATCTTCTCCAAGAGGTTTCAATGCTTCAAGAACGATTTTAGAAGCTTCGTCGTAAGTATATTTCAGATCGATATCTTTTACAACCGGAGCATAAAGATCTGAATATCTCAGAGTATCAACTCCCAGCATTCTCTTTTTAATTTTAAGATAACGATGAAATGCGGGAAGATTCCTGTTCACATTGTCTATCAGAGAAGTATAAACCTGTGTCGGGATGTTATTTGGATAAAGTGATGCCTCAAGTGAAGAGCTGTAGTGTCTTGCTTTTGAATAAAAAAGATCTTTATTAACTGTCCCGTAGAGAATTTCTCCATAGGTAGCCTTATATTTTTCCCAATTATTCCAGAACGCATTGAAAACTAATTGTCTGTCAGCGCGGTTTGGCAACGTGCGGTTTCTGTTATATTCCGACTGCGTAATAGTAAGTTTTTTACCATTTGACAGAGTGACTTCAGGTGATGGCATTTCTGCGTTGGAGAAAGTATTATATGTTGATGATGGAACTCCGGTAACAAGTCCGGAAAGGGCCATTATACGTTCTTCCGGTTCTGAGAGTGAGTGTTTTTTCGTGCGAAATAGATTTTCAAGGCCCATTCGGTATGGAGCAAGTTCCTGATCAGATTTTATATATCCGTCAATTTTATCCCAATCAGCGGATAAGATCTCAGGTTCTGCAAACGCTGTTTTTGCGCCAAGGTCAGAGAACATCTGCTGAAGTTCCTGCTTCATTGCACTATACTTCATAGCGCGGGTATCTAAATCGGAATTCAGACTCGCATAACTGTATAACCGGGAAGCCTCTTTACCTACTTCGTAACTTAGGACAAGGTATTTTTTCAGATCAGCGGCTGACCGGGTAAGTGTTCCCTTGAACTTTTCAACTTCAGCTGCTCTTGATGCAAGTGCAGCTTTTGCTTTACTCCAGTCGTCATCCGATTTATAAATATCCGACAGATTCCATTTGTATTTATCAGCAATCTGCTCCCTTGTTTTCTGGCTGAAACTAATGTTTGTAGTTAAAGTTCCAATTAAAATTATAATCGCTATTTTCAGGTTTAGGCTTGTTTTCATTTGTGATCTGATTAAATGTTTTGTCAAAGATAAAAGACTAATGGATAAAGACAAAAGAAAATGGTATACGGCTTATGCCTTACAGCGTACGCAGGTTTCACAACAAAACAGATTCCCGGTTGTTTAGTATAAAAATGAATTACTATGAAATACAATCAGCTTGGAAAAACAGGAGTACTGGTTTCGGAATTATGCCTCGGCGCTATGACATTCGGGGGAAAAGGTTATTGGGAAGCCATTGGAAAACTGCCTGAGGATGAGGTGACTCTTCTAATAAAAACTGCAATTGATAGCGGTATTAATTTTATCGATACAGCGAACGCATATTCAGAAGGGTTGTCTGAAATATTACTTGGAAAAGCTCTTAAAAATATTGGCATTTCAAGAGATGCAGTGGTCATTGCTTCAAAGGTTCGCCTGAGAATGGGACCGGCAGCAAACCAGGTAGGGCTGTCGAGACTACATATCAACGATTCAGTTAATGATAGTCTTACGCGTTTGGATCTGTCTCACATTGATCTCCTTTATATACATGGTGTTGATCCGATCACTCCGTTGGAGGAGACTATGCGCGGACTCGAAGATGTTGTAAGGTCGGGAAAAGTAAGATACCTCGGAATAAGCAACCATCCTGCATGGATGGTAATGAAAGCAAACGGTATTGCAGATAAAATGGGGTGGACAAAATTTGTTGCTTCTCAGAACTTTTACAGTATCGCAAGTCGTGATATTGAACGAGAAATAGTTCCGATGGCCCTCAGCGAAGGGATAGGAATAATGCCATGGAGCCCGCTGGCCGGAGGATTCCTTTCCGGGAAATTTACCCGCAATAAAGAAAAAGCAGGTGACAGCCGCAGGGACACTTTTGATTTTCCTCCACTTAACAAGGCTAAAGCTTATGATATAATTGATGTTATGGATAAGATCGGGAAAAAACACAGCGTATCTGTAGCACGGGTTGCCTTGGCATGGATGCTTACTAAGCCTGGTGTTACAAGTATCATTATCGGTGCTAAGAAGAAGGAACAGCTGCTTGATAATATTGAAGCGATTAATCTGAAACTAAGCAATGAAGACCTTGCAGAACTTGAGACAATAAGTGCACTTACTCCGGAATACCCTGCATGGATGGTTAACAGGCAGATGACAGGACGCTTCCCTGAACAGGAGAACAAAACAAAGTGAACCGGATAACTCTTTTACTTATACGCCGGACAATCACCAGTCGTCTTCGATTTTGGATAACGTGATTTGCTCGTTGATCCTGATCCTTTATCCTTCTTATCACACCCAAAGAAAAGGTTGACACCAAACCGGAGAGAGATCATTCTTGCATTATATGGCCAGATAAGAGAAGTCGATGCATCTCTTGTAAAACTAACTGGTATATTATCGGTAAGGATATAGAATTGTGCACCACGTCTCCCAAAAGCAAGTCCGGTACCAATCTGATTGAACTTGTTGTTCATAATGGTATAACTCATTGTTGCCGCAAAAGCCCTGAAAGGTGTAAAATTAAGAGAGAGTGTAAGGCTTGGTCTTAAATGCATACTGTTTATCTCAATCCACGTCATCGCACCTGCTTTTAGATTTGGCAAAAGCTGCCGTGTGATTCCCCCATACAGGTTTAGAGGTAGAGAAGTAATATAGCCTTTTTTGGCCGATGAAGCCTGGAAAGCATTTATGAGAGAGTCTTTTAGTGCAACAAGAAGATCATTCTGACCCGGATTGAGGATATATTTATTAATATCTATCCCACTGAAAATAAATTTTCCAGCTCCTGTCAGGTTGTTTACATTCTTTCTCCACAAGATAAATCCGAGATCAGTAAAACTTGCAGATAATTGTGTGGCCTCATCAAGGTCGTAGATTACACCCCCGTCTATTGAAAGTCCGCGGTTCCCGTTAAAGATATAATTGCCAGCAAGGTTTTGAAGTGCCGGTGTAAAATCGACACCATTCACCAATCCGTTTGATGCGAATGCCAACTTAACAGGCAGTGAGCTGTTAACCTTGTATTTCACTTCAGCATCCAGCGTTATCGGATCTGGTGTAGTATTAAGAGTGACAGTTGTATTACGGGTATTAAGATTGGCCATTCCATTCAGATACTTCAACCTCAAACCGAATCTAAGACCCTCACTGAGATCTTTCGAAACACTTATACCAATAGAGTTCCAAAGTGTTGAATTTACTCCAATGTTATTAAGGTTGATCTTTACCGGATTCCCTCCGTTTACATCCCAGTTCCCGTCTTTCAGTGATACGATATCGTGAGGGTATGAAATCTGAGTTGCAGTGTGATTAGAAATCAGAACGGTAAAATACCAATCCTTATATTCGAAGCCCGCTCCCAGAAGATCTATATCTGTATTGGCAAGCGCGTAATTCATCCTGCCCAGCTTTTTTTCAAGGTTATCCAGATCGGCAGTCCAGGTACCCGATTGAGCCCCTGTTCCTGTATGCACCGCATCGTGGAAACCGAATCCTGTGTTACGGATATTCAGTCTGAAAGATGAGATTACCGGTAGTTCCAGGTATATTTTGCATGGATGCCTCAAAGCCGGGTTCAGCTCGTTTGCCTCCGGTATTGAATACATCAGATAGAGAGTATTATTTTGTGCATATACCTCTGGTAAGACAGATAGAAGAATAAAGAAGAATAAAATCGGTGAAAGGATCCTTTCATAGAATGATAATCTGGTACCCCGGTCAGCATCAATGTACATTACTTCCCGGTTTTAATTTTTAACTGTGCAATCACCCCGATATTATAATCAAGATAATAGGTTGAGTACAATTTAACGTCGAGTGTCGGAAAATCAGTTGTCTTTATCCTTCCTTTTGTAACAAGATACTTTGTATTTAAAAGGTTGTCAATTCTTGATCTGGGAAGTAAAATATCAATTGGAGCCTGCTTCTGAGGATCAGCCTTGCCATCTCCATTGGTATCAACTGCACCTTCAATCTTTTCAATGCCGGTGAAGAGACTATCCAGCAATAAATAATTCCCGTCCATGAGGTAGATCTGAGGATAGACTGAAACAGGAAACGAATTTGTAATACTTGAGCGGAGAATAAGCTTCTCAACCTGATCAGGGGGTGGAATTCCTGAACTAAGGTAATTGAATTTAATTGTATCAGGCCGTAGCACGAAATCGGCTTTCCCCCAGAGCGGCAGTTCAATGGCAGCTGATACCTTATACTTTGAATCAAAGCTGATAAAAGAGGAAGAAGGTGGTGGTAATGAGGCTATTGTCACTGAGGCTTTTATTGTGATTGAATCAGGATTGGTTGCAATGAAGCCGGGAAGATTTGAGTTGGTTTTGTCAAGAACCAGACTATCAGCTATTGTCTGCCCTGCCTGGATAATGGAAGGATACCTGATTATTTTAGGGTTTGCTAAAGCAGGTACCCCGGAACCGGCTAACAGAATGTGTAAATTAAACTTATCGATTGCATCAATCCGGCTGAAGGAGATTCCAAATGGTACGCCGACAGAGTTGGCAAAAAACAGTTTGATTTTCGGATCAGCAAAACTTATCTGACCGGATGATAGTTGTCTGAAAAACGGAGTAGAGATAGTCTGTGAAGGAAAATCAATTGTATATCCATTGAAATCACCGTAAATGGTCTTATAATTCATTCCGGTAAGATCCGTCTGTATATCAGCGATTGTTGTATTTGGATTTACCGGACCTGAAGGCGACAGAAGATTAACAGATATCACACACTTTAACAGATTGTTGCCTGAAATGTCATGTTGAGGTACTATTGTATATCCGGCAAGGGGGATGTTTAGAACGGCATTTGGAAGGTTTCTTGTGGCTGAGAATGGGATACCGTTCAGTTTCAATCCGGGTATCTGATAAGTTAGTGTGCCGGTAAGGCTGATTGCTGAACAAGTCAGCTGAAGAGTGCCGGAAAGCAGAGTGATACTGTCGATGCGGGGATTAGTCTGAGCAGCCGAAACAGGAATCAATACAGAATCAGAAAGGTTAGCTTGCATCCCCGGAAAATTCAGAAAGATCGGAAACCCTGTCTGATTAAGGAATGATTTGTTAATACTGGTATTATTTATTAATAACATGTTCCCCAGAACGCCTGAATCAATTACAGTTGAATAATAAAGGCTCAAAAAACCATCTTGCCCTTTACGCAGAATTCCTTTCAGAGCTGTATCAGAAAGAAATTTTTCTGCTGAAAGGTGCGAAAATCCTATGGGAATTGCCAATCCTGATTTAAGATTAAGAGATGTGTCAAACTTTGCAGAATTGAAATTTTCCTTTATGCATCCGTAAAATAATAGAAGGAGAAGAATGAAGAAGAAACTCCAAACGGTCTTTTTTATCCCTGTCTTATTCATAATTATAATAATTCTTATGAAATAAAAACGTTAAATTTCAGGTAAGATTATCCCTGCAATTATTTCATACTAACACAATTTTACAGGTAATAGTTGCATATCAGGGAAATTAAACCACTCTTTCTTGAATTCATCATCTGAAAGTCTTGATCCAGAAAATCGGTGGTTGAATATTTCTTATCCCGTTTTGATATACCGGCTTTCCTGCTTAGCTTTGATATGCATTCAATATAAGATGAATGAGTAGCATATCAACATTCTTAAAGAACAGGCAGGTAGTATATTTCCTGACTTCTGACGATTAGTGCGATAGAAGATTCAAACTAAGGGGATTACCTACGTCCGACATAGTCGGCTACGTCCGGCGAAGTCGGTGAACCTGCACTTTCTGGAAGGACTCGGTTCCTTATTCCGCTTCGCTGCATTACT
>JANXXP010000395.1 GCA_025350595.1 Bacteroidota bacterium | reverse complement strand
ATGAAGGTACCTTCATTTCTTCAAAGGAGCTAACAACAAACAACAATATTCCTTTTATCTTTACCGAGTGATATATTATTTAACTGAAATGGTGGTATATAATTGAATTGAAATTTACATTCATAGATGCTGAAGGTAATTTCTTCGATACCGTTCATTTTTCGCAATCACTTAAGACCTGGCCATTTAAAGGAAGCGGAACATATCTTATACTTGGAAAAGTAGTAGAAGAATTTGGTTTTCCCTCAATTGAGGTTGAGAAGATGGCAAAGCTTCCTGTCAAACCTGATCAGAGGTATTGACAGAACTGTTCTTTGTCTTTGCCCATCGAACTGCAACTACACGGTAAGGATATCGTGTCATCATATTTTGCGCATTAGGACAATTTTTTCTGTGGATTTTAATTCCATCCAGAATTGTAACAAAGCCAAAAACAGTATCTCCGAAAGTTGGACTACAGCATTTCGACAGTTTATAATCAAGACCCTCTACCCTATCTTCTATTATCAGGTAATCAGAATATTGTGAATCAATTGGCTCTTTAATCTCCCTGTCAGAAATAATTGAAACGGAGGTTGTTGATCCGGTCGCTTCCTCCTTTTGCAGAACTCCTTTAATATCAAGAAGATCTATCTTTTCAGTAGCTATGAGATAATAGAGATCCTGTCCGGTCTTAAGGTCATATGAATTAATTAGTTTTTGTATCACAATATCCCCGTATGGTATCTTCCAGTTCTTCAGCCTGCGCATAAGAATCTCCTTACCATCAGAGGCTGCTTTTGTCTTTTCCTCGTTCAGAACCAGTTTTATCTTTGTTTTTGCTTTTGTAGTAATAACAAAAGACAACCAGTCTTGTTTTGGCTTCTGGTTTTTTGATCTGAGTATAGATACATGATCGCCATTCTGCAATACATACTTTAATGTAACATTCTTTCCATTCACTTTGGCTCCCACACATGAAGCACCGACATCTGAATGGATATCGAATGCAAAATCAAGTACCGTTGCTCCTGCTGGCAATTGGCGGAGATCACCTTTGGGTGTGAATACAAAAATCTCATCAGTATATAATCCTGACCTTACCTGATCAATAAAAGCACTATCCTCTTTTTCAGACGATTCAAGTATTTCCCGCATTTTTGATAACCAGGAATCCAGTCCACCTTCTCCTTTTATTCCCTTGTATTTAAAATGTGCTGCCAGCCCTTTTTCAGCAATCTCATCCATCCTTGAAGACCTTATCTGAACTTCTACCCATTTTCCTCTTGGACCTACTACAGTAGTATGAAGAGATTCATAACCGTTTGATTTAGGGACTGAGATCCAGTCACGTAAGCGGCTTGGATTAGGTTGATACAAATCTGTTACTACTGAGTATGCCCTCCAGCAGTCGGATTTTTCATTTTCATTCTCACTTTCTATTATTATCCTTACTGCAAACAGGTCATACACTTCCTCGAACTCCACTCCCTGTTTTTTCATTTTAAGCATAATGGAATGTATTGATTTTGTGCGACTTTTGATAGTGAACCTAAAGCCTTGCTTTTCCAATTTCTCTTTAAGGGGAAATGAGAAGTCACGAATCAATTTATTCCTTGATGCGGTAGTTTGTTTCAACCGGCATTCTACATTGTTGTATTGTTCAGGTTCTAAATATCTCACCGAAAGGTCCTCCATTTCTGACTTGATGTTGTAAAAACCAAGTCTGTGTGCAAGAGGAGCATAAAGGAAGTAGGTCTCAGATGCCAATGGTAACCTCTCATTCTCCGGAGCCTTATCAAGATTTCTCATATACTCGAGCCGTTCGACGAGTTTAATCAGAATAACTCTGACATCATCCGCCAGGCTTAAAAGAAGTTTTCTGAAATTCTCAGCCTGATATGAAGACTGCATTGAATCAATGCTGGTAATTCGCGAGAAACCATTTAAGATTTCAACGACTTTTTTTCCGAACTCCTTTTCCAGTTCTTTCGATGACAGGTTTAAATTATTATATGAATCATGCAAAAGAGCTGTAATAATTGAAGTGAGACCAAGTCCCATTTCTCCTGCTACTATCCTTGCAACAGAAAGTGCATGCAGAATTTCATGCTCACCTGTAATCGTCGTTCTATCACTGCATGATTGAACAGCCAGATCCAATGCTCTCCTTATTTTATTATTGTCCCCTTCAGCAACTGTATTCTTTGAAGCCAGGAGTAAAGCACGATAACCTGAATAAATTTTTTGTCTATCGACACTCATCTATTTGAAAGGTATTTGGATACTTTTTATTTATTTTAATTAAATGATGTTTTTGCAGAAAAAAAATCCCCGGAAGTTAATGAACCCCGGGGATTTCAGAAAATATTTATCTTTTATTATCTGAACGAGATTCCCAAACCTGTTGAATACACATTATATTGGGCTTTAGTGTAATCAGCATGTATTGTGATAACAGCAAGTTTTATCCTGATACCAATATTCGCTCTCAAACCAGAGAAGTTTTCAATATTCATTTTAGGGAAATCTGCTCCTGTCTTCACTCCAGTATTATTATACTCTGCATGAGGTACTGGAGTTGCAACTGCAACAGGTGTTGGAAAATTTCCTGAAAATGCCATCGTAGTTTTTGACTTACAATATCCCAGCCCACCATAAACAGTAAGAACCGGGATGTTAAGAGAAGCTATTGCACTTACGTTTAATGCTGATACATTAATATTCAGATTCTGTTTGTTAAATGATGTAGAGCTGTAAGGGCTAGTATAATTCTGAGTAACTGTAAGATCAGGTTTGAGACCCAGAGGAACATTGCCAGTAAGTTTGGTATAACCACCGAAAAGAGAAACATCAAATGGCAACAATTTGTTTCCGGGTAAATACTGAAGAAGGCTATGAACTAGTCCAACCCCCCATAATGAAATATCACCGTTCTTAAAACCGATTTTAGGAATATAACGAACTTTAAGTTCAGTTCCAAGAGGAAGACCAATTCCTATCTGAGCGGTAGGTACCGGAATAAGCTTCCAACCTGTTCCAGGAGGTGCAGTGAAAGAAGCAAGTGTAACTCCACCTGCATTGTATGACATTAATGGGCCACTGGTATTTGGTCCGGAGATTGAAGATGTTTGTCCTGAAGCTGTCAATGAAGAGGAAAGTCCAATCTTGGAGAGGTCGAATTTATCGGCAGATGATGGAATTGATGCTATATTGAAACTTGTAGTAAGATCGAAACCGAGTAATTTATGAGGTTTAGCTGTATTGTACCAACCTCCGTTCAGACCGGCCCCAAATGCATTTATCCATGGTGCCATATAAGCTTGCAAAAATTTTGCACCGTCAGATGGAGCGCTTTTCAGGAAATCGACATTACTTAATTGCGAAAATGATACTGTAGAAAAAAGTAAAATGGCGCTCATCAGAGTTCCAAATCGTTTTGTGGTTAGTTTATTCATATCAGTCAGAATTGATTCATAATTTGAATTTAGTACAAATATAAAAAAAAATGAACAATCAAATCATCAAGTTGCAGATGACTTCTACACACATAACAAAATAAGGAAGATAATGGTTGCTTTTTGTTAGCCTAAAAATAGCGGATTAATAATGAAAAGTGAGCTTATACAGATTTATAAATTATACCAAAGGAAAAAGTATAATATTTTTTTGCTTTAAAATAAATTTATCATACATTTGCACTCGCAAAAACAGAAGAGGATTCAGTAGCTCAGCTGGTAGAGCACATCCCTTTTAAGGATGGGGTCCTGGGTTCGAGCCCCAGCTGGATCACAAAAATAAAAAAAAGGAATTAGAAATAATTCCTTTTTTTATGTCTTGTTTGAAAAATGTATACCTTGTATATTCTTCACAGTATTACACTTGACCGATATTATATTGGCTATACAAATGATATAGTCAGAAGATTAAGTGAACATAACAGAATTAAGGGTAAGTTTACTGATGCTGGTATTCCCTGGTCATTAGTATACTCAGAATCATTCGCTTCGAAAAAAGAAGCCATGCTTCGTGAAAAATTTATTAAAAGCAGAAAATCTAAAAAATTCATTATTGAACTAATTGCTCAGATATAGAGCATTCCGCTTTGCGGAAGGGTCCTGGGTTCGAGCCCCAGCTGGATCACAAAAAAGGAAAGCATCTGCTTTCCTTTTTTTAATTTTCACAATTATAAAACCTTAATTATCAGATAATTTCTACCTTGAGAGAACTGGGATTTGTCTATTTATCGATTCTTCAAGAGAAATTAAGGTTTCAGTTCGAACAATCCCTGAAATATTCTGGATTGTGTCAGTAAGAATCATTCTAAGATGTTCATTATCACGAGTGTAAACTTTAATAAATAAAGAATAATTACCTGTTGTATAATGACATTCTATTATTTCCGGAATATCTTTGAATTTATCAACCACTTCACGGAAATGACCCGGATGATCAAGAAAGATGCCTATATAGGCGCAAGTTTTGAAGCCAACCATAACCGGATCTACTTTAAATTCAGAACCTCTTATAACTCCTATACGTATCAGTCTCTGTACTCGCTGATGAATAGCTGCTCCTGACACTCCACACTCTCTTGCGACTTCAAGATATGGTACTCTTGCATTTTTTGTTATAATGTCGAGAATCTTTTTATCAAGATTATCAATTTGTAAATTATCTGACATATTTATATCAATTAATTAATAGATTGAAACAATAAGTTTTTAAAATCTTACAAATTTAAAGTAAATAATAGAATTTGCTATTATGATATGAAATGTTTTTCAATGGAAAATGTACAATAAACACTCAGCTTAATTAATTTTCAACATGTACGGTTAATAAAACCAACAATGTCCTTAATATCAGAAAAACCTTTTTCAATGAGATACTTTTCAATGCCTTCAAGAATTTTAACAGAAGCCTGAGGATCAATAAATGAAGCTGTCCCAATCTGGACCGCACTTGCACCTGCGAGCAGAAATTCCAACGCATCTGAGGTAGTCATTATTCCTCCCATTCCTATGACGGGGATCCTGACTGCTTTTGCAACCTGCCAAACCATTCTGAGCGCAACCGGTTTAATAGCAGGACCAGAAAGACCTCCGGTAATTGTCGATAAAGCCGGTCGCATTTTTACTACATCAACCGACATTCCCAACAAGGTATTAATAAGTGAGATAGAATCTGCTCCTTCTTCTTCAACGACTCTCGCAAAATCAGCAATATTTGTAACATTCGGAGACAATTTAACAATCAGTTTTTTCGAGTAAACAGATCTAACTGCTTTAGTAACTTCTCGTGCTGAATCGAGATTTGTACCAAATGCCATCCCTCCCATCTTAACATTTGGACAAGATATATTAAGTTCAATAGCAGGGATTTTTTCAAGAGAATTAATCCTTTCGGCAAGTTGAACATAATCTGCAACATAGCTGCCATTTATGTTTACAATGATGTTAGTATCATACTCTGAAATACAAGGATATAAATTTGTTTCAAAGTAATCTATCCCTTTATTCTGCAATCCGACAGCATTTAGCATTCCTGAAGGAGTTTCTGCCATTCTAGGGTAAAGATTACCTTCTCTCGGTTCCATGGTCGTTCCTTTGACAACTATGCCACCCAATCTTGATACATCCAAAAAATCATCGAATTCTGGTCCATATCCAAATGTACCGGACGCCGTCATCACGGGGTTTTTAAAATGTAAATCACCAATTGAAAAACCAAGATTCACCATTTCAAGTCATTTATATTGAATACCGGACCATCAATACAAGTACAAAGGTTGCCTTTTACTGTTTCTACAATACAGCACAAACAGGCTCCTATTCCGCATGCCATGAGGTTTTCGAGGGAAACTTCACAAACAATATTATTCTTTCTGGAATACATTGCTACTGCCTTCATCATTGAATCCGGTCCACAGCAATATATTCTATCATATTTTAGTGTTGACAGGATTGAATGAGCAGTAACAAATCCTTTTTCCCCCCTGGAGCCATCTTCAGTAGTCAGAAAAACCTTTCCTATTTTAAGATACTCATCGTACTCTATTATACGCTCACTATTCCTGAACCCGAGAAGAATATCAGGAGCTATGCCAATCGATTTTAACCATTTTCCCAGATATAATAAAGGTGCAATACCGCATCCTCCTCCAACGAGAAGTACCTTTTCTTTAACACCTGGAATAGAGAATGAATTTCCAAGAGGATAGATAATATTCAAAATATCACCATTTTGAAGCTTAGAGAGTGTTTCTGTTCCTTTACCTGCTATCTGAATCAAAAGTTTGATAGCATTATTGTCATAATCCACATCATGCATTGAAATGGGACGACGAAGAAATGTTTCAGGACTACCATCAACCTTTACCTGAAGAAACTGTCCCGGTTTTATATCAGGAAGTTTATTTACTGAAAATAAATCGAGAATGAAAAAATCATTATTAATGCGCTTATTATCAATTACTTCAAAATCTTCAATGCGCTTTGCCATTAATTAAATGTTTGTGACAAAGATAATTTTAAAGTGTGAGTTCAGGAAATAAGTTACCCAGATAATTTGAAGCAAAATTTTGATCTGTTAAATTAAGTACTTTTCCTTAATGCGGGAAGAATTCTTCAAAACTATTATTGTCGTAAAACCAGATAATTTTTTTTATTGAAGTTAAACTTTTTTCGGATGGAACAACAGTTTCCTTTTTTACTTCGCCTTTCTCTGAGTTCACAAAACCAAACTCAGGGCTATATAATTCATTTTTAGTAAGTTCAATATCTTTTATATTACCTAATAACTGCTCATCTTCAAAAAGAGTCTGCATTTTAAGGTCTTTATACATCGCTCCTCTACCAAATAATAGCCAGTCGGTTGAAATAAACCTGTATTTTTCAAGCATTTTCAATACAAAATCAAGACTTGGATTATTCCTTCCTGAGAGTATATGAGAGATACCCGAGGCCTGAACACCGATTTCTTCAGCTAATTGAGCTGAAGTTTTATTTTCAGCTTTTAAAAATTCAAGTAGTCGTTCCTTCATTCTTGAAAACGTTAGTATTACAAATGTAAATAATAATAAGTTCTCATTTGTAATTTAATTACATTACATCTGTAACCTAGCGAAATTATATGATATTAAAAATTATCTGCTTAATACCTATCTGTTTAATATACAACATATTATGATCATTAGATATCTGAAGTAATATCATGTATTAGAACTCTATCAATATGGATTACAGATTGTTATATCTTATTTCTAAATTATTTGAATTCATTCGTAACCAATATGCAATAAACAACGTTGTTAAAGGATGATATAATAGTGCTTAATACACTGATATGCTATATATTATATAAATAATCAGGAGTTTTATATTAATATTTAGTTTTGTAATGATAATTCAATGAAATTGCAATTACATGTGTAATTATTAATGTAAATTCTGTGAGTTACAGATGTAATCCAATTCGATTTGTGAATCATAAAATGTAATAAGTAATTTTCTGCATTTTTAAAAATCACAGATGGATGGTATAATTAGTAAAAATGGAAAATTCCTGACAATCCTAAGGGATCAGTTCAAATATTCAATTCTAAGGAGGTTAAGTTTAATTAGATCTGGCTCCTCCTATTTCTAATGAATGATTTAAGGATTATGATTGCAATTCGTTACTTTACAATGTAATCAGAAATACCACCACAGTAATTGTGCAATAGGAAAATGAATTGTAAAGTTTAAGTGGGGCTTATTTCCTATTCAGCTTTAAAGTTTCTGGCGACTTCATCATTGAACTCATTCTCTGACCGGGCTATAACGGCTGTGGCAAGGCAGTTGCCAATAACGTTAACAGATGTGCGGGCCATATCCATCAGCACATCAATTCCAAGGATTATAAAGATCGGTTCAACAGGCAATCCGAAACTAACTGCAGTGCCTAGTAAGATAACTAAAGAGGCTCTGGAAACACCTGCAACTCCTTTACTGGTAAGCATTAGAGTAAAACAAATCAAAAGCTGCTTTTGAATAGGAAGATCGATACCAGCTGCCTGTGCTACAAAAATTGAAGCAAGAGAAAGATATAAAGTTGTTCCATCCAGATTAAAACTATAACCGGTAGGTATGACAAAAGCAACTATTTTCCTAGGGATTCCAAACTTCTCCATTGATTCCATCGCTGATGGTAATGCCGATTCTGAGTTTGATGTAGCAAAAGCTATTGTTGCTGGTTCAGAGACAGCTCTGATAAACGGTTTAATCGGTATTTTGAATAGAAGGGCGACAGGAACAAGTACAAATCCCAGAAATACTAACAGTGCGACATACAAGGTTGCCAGAAGTTTAAAGAGATTATACAAAATATTAAGTCCCATGTGGCCTACAGTAAACGCAATTGCTGCAAATACAGCTACCGGGGCGAAATACATAACTATGTTGGTAAACTTAAACATTACCTCTGCCAGACTTTCACTAAAACGAATCATCGGCGATCTGTACTTTTCCTTGACCATAGCAACCGCGATTCCAAAAATGATACTGAATATTACAATCTGGAGGATTTGACCTTCAAATATTGCTTTTGCAATATTTTCAGGAAATATATGAAGGAAAAAATCACTGGTGGATAATGCTTTGATTGTTGTAATAGGCGCTACATCCGGATTCGGAGGTAAAACTACACCAACTCCCGCTTTACCAATGTTAATTGCAAGTAATCCAATTACAAGAGCAAGTGTAGATACAATTTCGAAATACAACAGGGACTTCCATCCCATCCTGCCAATCTGTTTAATATCAGCATGTCCGGCAATTCCGACCACAAGAGTGGAAAATAGCAGAGGGGCTATAATGGTTTTAATAAGTCGTAAAAAAATATCACTTAAAACCTGGAGTTTTTTTGCAACTTCAGGGACATCATATCCAAATTCAGCTCCGGCAACCATACAAACAAGGATCCAGGTCGTAAGAGATCGTTTACGAATAGCAAACAGAACGAGTAGAAAAACACTTAAAAGACGAAATATCAGTAGTATACTCGGTGATATGCCAAGAAGATTATTAGCTTTAATCACCAATAAAACCAAAGTAAAGCTTATGGTAGCTAATAAGAAATAAGGGAAAAGCTTCCATTTTTTATCCATAAACTAGATTTTTCTAACCTTGGTTCTTTTCAATCGGGAAAATCAACTACACGTTCCGGAACAATCTGAATGATCATGCCCGCTGCATCCGGAGCATGAACCTGAAGCAGGAGACAATTCAGCTTCAGTTGCATCACGAACATCTATAATTTTTCCTGAAAAATAAAGATCCAGATCAGCCATTGGATGATTAAAATCCATTTTAACCGTTGTATCAGTAATTTCATTAATTATTCCACTCAAAGGATTACCGTCAGAATCCATCATCGGAACTTCCTTACCTACCCTGCAGATCTCTTCGTTTAGTATTCCATCTGTTTCAAACACAGATCTAGGGACATCTACAATCATATCTTCCCTCCGTTCACCATAAGCCATTTCAGAATTCAGTGAAAACTTGAAATGATCTCCCAGGGATAGGGAATTGATGTTTGATTCAAATACAGGAAGCAATCTGCCTGTACCAAATATGAACGAAAGAGGTCTTGTTTCGTCGAGTGTTTCAATTACTCTACCTTCTGAATTGCTTTCTCTTAACTCATAAATAAGAGAAACCATTTTATTATTTTCAATCTTCATTGTATTTTCATTATTGTTTTAAAAACCCGCACAAATATAAGTTAATTTGCTGGCAGGCAAAACCGCGCAGGAATTTTTTTCAGGAATTATAAATGAAATTTAGAATAAATAATTTCCTGCAAATAGATTTAAAAAGTAAAACTTATCCTAATCTCAGGATTACTATAAACGCCATATCCTGAATCATTTAGAGCCCATAATATCATCATATTCATTGAGGCTCGTCTTCCTATCTGCTGGCTTAAACCTCCTCCAGCAAGAATTGTATTAATACTAAACCTATTTGAAAGGATGGCTGGATTCCAAATTTTAGATTCCAGACTTAACAATTCATCTTCAATATGCAGAAAAATACCGGTGTTTGACCCGACAGGTAAAACTGAACCGATGTCCTTAACAACCACAAACTCGGTATATGTTTTTAATCCATAAATATTTGTCCTGTCAGATTGATATTTATAGAACCGGTAATCTGGTCCGGCTGCAACAGCAAGACGTGGAAGTAACCAGACTCCAATAACTGGTGATACCTGAATATCAGTTATTGTTCCAAACTGTAATCCAAAGTTTCCGCCATAGAATAATCTCTCTCGTAATGGAGGAGCTGTTTCTTTTTGTTGCTGACTAAAAACAACTGAAAATGAAGCAAATACTAGAAAGCCTGTTAATAATGTATTTCTGAATGACCGATTTGAGTATGTCATCAAATAATTTAAAATCATATTCTCAATTTTGTAAATTTATAAGTGAGTGCTACAAATAAACGAAAAAATGCATTTAATAATATAAAATGCGTTCAATCTTTTCGAAGTTTAGACAGTAGCTGGAAGATGGAAGTCGGAAGTTTATTTTTCAATTTTATCATATGATGCAACTATCCCTTTTATTAAGGAG
Source organism: Bacteroidota bacterium (assembly GCA_025350595.1). Lineage (GTDB taxonomy): Bacteria > Bacteroidota > Bacteroidia > Bacteroidales > VadinHA17 > LD21. The sequence continues at coordinate 10,147 of JANXXP010000395.1, read as the reverse complement.
GAACTGAAACCATTATGCTCCATTTCGTTTAAGCCAACTATAGTACATCCTTTCGGTGTTGTAACTTTATCAATTTCATATTCAGGATGTTCCTTCCGTTCAATTAAAAGTTCAGCAGCTCCTTTAACTGTTTGGTTTACAATTTCGCTTGCTGTTTTAGCGTCGAAACCGATTTGAATTCCTCCCTGAATCATTGCCCTTATAAACCTAAGAACATAGGCTACACCGCAGGCGCCCAATATAGTGGCAGATTGCATTAATTCTTCATCGATTACCATGCTTGTTCCTATAGAATCAAATAAAAGCTTAACGGATTCAACATCTTCAATGCCAGCATCTTTATGACAAATACACGAAAGAGATTTACCTACACTGGCTGAAATATTAGGCATTGCTCTGAAAATCGGAATTGAAATTCCAACCACATCCTGGATCTTACTTATAGCAACACCTGCTGTGATTGATATGAGAATTTGATTCTTCGGATTCAAATGATCCTTAATTTCTTCCAGAACACTAACAATATTATAAGGCTTTACTGCAATTATAATCAGATTTGATTCTTTTATTGCACGTATGTTGTCTGTTGTTATTTTAACTCCTAGTTGTTTAAAGTTAGAAAGCTCATTTATATTTCTTCTGGTGACTGTAATATTTTTTGCAGCAATTGTCTCTTCTTTCAAAAATCCTTGCAACATAGATAATCCAATATTTCCGCATCCAATAATCGATAGTTTTTTATTTCTCATTGAATTGTTATTATTATGTTATCTTTTTAAACAATTAAAATACATTTATTAGCAAATATAAGTCAAATGGCTAACCAAAGACATATATAACTTACATAATTATTAATATTTTACAAAATGGCGAGATACTTTCAACCTGATCAAAATGCCACTTTAAGATAAAATCTGACCACCATAATCTAAATAAGCAGGAAATAATTAAATATCTTAGTAAAAAAATAAAACACGAAGTCAAAAAACTAACTGCAAATCAAAATGAATATTATAGTTAACGGCGGAACACGTGGAATTGGAAAAGAAGTTGCACTTATTCTGGCCAAGGATATCAACAACAGATTAGTTGTGATGGGAAGAAATGTGATTTCACTGAAAAACCTTTCAGATAGTCATAAAAACATCCATACAATATCTGTTGACCTATCTGTTTTTGATAGTCAAAGTGATGGTTTCAAAAAGGTTGTGAATGAGTTCTTTAACAGTGTCGATTTATTAATAAATGTTGCAGGTTATCTTTCTGCAAAAGATTTCATGGAAACCCAAAATATTGACGCCAGAAAGATGATGGAGATAAACTTTTTCGGTCCAGCTTCTGTAATTCGGATTATAAAACCGCTAATGGCAGATGGATCACATATAGTAAATATTTCAAGTATGGGTGGCTTTCAGGGGAGCACAAAGTTTAGAGGACTTTCCTGTTACAGTGCCTCAAAAGCTGCTATAGCATGCCTTTCAGAGTGTCTGGCTGCAGAATTTGCCGATTCAGGTATCAGTGTAAATTGCCTGGCCCTCGGTGCTGTACAGACTGAGATGCTTGCAGAAGCATTTCCGGGATATAAAGCCCCTATTGCTGCAAAAAAAATGGCTGAATTTATATCTGATTTTGCTTTGAATGGACACAAATTCATGAACGGGAAAATAATACCAGTCGCTCTGAGCACTCCTTAACCACTAAAATAAGGCTGAGTTTAAGGATAGGGTTAAGATGGTTTCAATACGAGAATCCTTTTTAACCTTTACGTCAATCTCAATCTTACTTATATATAGGTTTTGATCTCAATTTTCCCATCCAGAGCAAGCAGCCCGTTAAATGCAAGTGCTTTCATCTCATCTTCACCAGGATATACCACGATCTCTGAAATAAACCCTACCATTGTCTTTATACTTTCAACGTGCGACTTTTGGTGAGCCAATCCACCAGTAAGAATAATAGCATCAACTTTTCCTTCCAGTACTGCTGCCATGGATCCAATCTCCTTGCCTATTTTATATGAAACAGCGCTGCTTACAAGCTTAGCCTTCTGATCACCCTCTTCTGCCATCCTGCAGACATCCTTAAAGCTGTTTGTTCCCAAATATGCCATAATTCCGCCCTTTCCGGTCAGCATTGACATTAGTTCGGAATGTGTATACCTGCCGCTAAAACACAAGTCTACCAGCTGTCCGGAAGGGAGACCTCCTGAGCGTTCAGGAGAAAACGGACCATCTCCATTAAGAGCATTATTAACATCAATGACCCTTCCGTTTTTGTGAGCGCCTACACTCACACCACCCCCCATGTGGGCAATAATAAGACGTAAATCCTCATATTTTCTTCCAATAGATGCTGCATAAATACGCGCAACTGCTTTTTGATTAAGAGCATGAAATATAGATTTTCTTTCTATTACAGGATGGCCTGAAAGCCTTGCAACAGGCTGAAGTTCATCTACAACAACAGGATCTACTATATATGCTGTTGCACCTGGTAATGCAGATGCTATGTCGTCAGCAATTAATCCACCAAGATTACTGGCATGCTGACCTAATAGGCCAGCTGACAAGTCCTCAATCATTCTCTGATTTACCTTATATATTCCTGATTCTATAGGTTTTACGAGCCCACCTCGTCCAACAACTGCAGCTATACAAGCTAAACAAGTTTTTCTATCTGACAGCTCATTCATTATCAGATCTTTTCTGAAATGAAACTGATCTGAAATTTTTTCAAAACTTGCAAGATCTTCAGGTAAATGGCAGAGAGATTTTTCGAAAATCAATTTTTCTTCTTCAAAAAGAGAGAATTTGGTAGATGTTGAACCAGGATTGATTGCCAGAATTAATCGTTTTGCCATATAATTATTTGAATGGGACGTGCTGTAGTTAAGTATATGATTCTAATGAGTTTAAGCCATCAGACATGAAAGAGCAATACAGAAATACTTGGATTTTTCGCTTTCGCTTCTTGACATTACTATAACGGGTTTTTCTGTTCCCCTTATTAATCCAGCCAATTCCCCATTTGCAAAGAGCATCAACCCTTTGTAGAATGGGTTACATGATTCCAGAGATGGAAACAGAAGTACATCAGCATCACCATTAACTGGTGTCTTCACTCCTTTTATTTCAATACTTTTCTTATCGCAGGCAAGAAATAGATCAAGCGGCCCATCCATTATACAATTTTTTATCTGCCCTCTATCGGCCATCTTGCACATTATTGCATAGTCGATAGAATTATCAAAATGTTTGCTCATTTTTTCGGAAGCTCCAATTAAAGCAACTTTAGGCTTTTCAACACCAAACTTACGGGCCATTTCAATTGCATATCCTGCCATGGCGATCTTCTGGTCAAGGTCAGGAAAAGGTATTACAGCAGGATCGGTAATAAATAGAAGTTTGTTATATAATGGGATCTCCAGAGCTGCTACATAAGTTAAGACTGAATTTGGGATCATTATTCCATTTTCCTTATCCATTACTGCCTTAAGAAACTTTTCTGTTCCTACCAACCCCTTCATAACGATATCAACTTCACCTTTTTTTGCCATTCTTACGGCTTCAACTGATGCTTTTGTTTCATTTTCTGCCTCAACAATTATGAAAGTCTTCGCATCGATACCTTCATTAGCGCATATTTTAACTATTTCGGTTGATCTGCCTATCATTACAGCTTCTATAAAGCCATTTCTTATAGCTTTATAAATCGCGCCGATGGTATTAGTATCCTGTGCCCAGGCAACAGCAATCCGGTGCTTTTTTTTAAGCGCCAGTACATTTTTCTCCATCTGGTCAAGGGTTCCGATCATCGCTTTCTATTTACATGCAGCTGCTGATAAAAGGATACTATCAAATTTTGCCTGTTCCGAGTCAGATCTTGATGTGAGAACAATAGGAACCAGTGCACCCAAAATAATTGAAGCAACCTTTGCTTTCGCGAAGAATACAAGAGATTTATATAGAACGTTTCCTACCTCAATGTCGGGCATCAGCAATAAATCAGTATCACCTGCTACTTCACTCCTGATTCCTTTATGCTGTGCACTTTCAAGGCTTACAGCATTATCAAAAGCAAGGGGACCATCTATAATACAATTTCTGATTTGATCGCGTTGATTCATTTTTGACAGTAGTGCCGCATGGAGTGTGGCTTCCATATTCTCATTTACCATTTCTACAGCACCCAGAACTGCAACTTTTGGCATTGAATATCCAAGTTTATTAAGACATCCAACAGCATTATTTACAATTGCTATCTTCTCCTGCAAATTCGGAGCAATATTCATAGCAACATCTGTAACAGCAATTACCTTATGATATGTTTCAACTTCGAAAAGAGCAAAATGTGACAACAGATTACCTGTTCTCAAACCCCATTCCTTATTGAGCACGCATTTAAGCAATGATGAAGAACCAATCTTTCCCTTCATCAGAATATCAGCCTGTTTACTGCTAACCATCTTAACAGCCTTTTCAACTGACAATCCCATGTCGGGTTCATGAATTATCTGAATACCTGTAATATCGTAATTATTTAGCGCGCAGATGTTCTTGATTCCTTCTTCATCACCAATAAGAATGGGTTCTATTATATTGTCTTTCCATGCTCTTATTACAGCCCCCAGAGAATGCTGATCTTCTGCGGCTGCAAGAACGAGCTTCCTCTTTGGTCTTCCTTCAACAAGAAGTTTCAGATCACTTAAATTTCTTAACATGGAATAATATTTTAAGTTTACTTTTTTTCAGTTCTTTTCTCAACTATTGTTTTTGTATCAGAAGCAATTACAAATTCTTCATTTGTAGGAATAATCATTACAATAACTTTTGACTCTTTCCTGCTAATAATCATTTCTTTACCGCGAACTCCCTCGTTTGCCTGTTTATCAAATTCAAGGCCGAGGAATTCAAAGTCTTTGCAAATATTTTCACGCGTTTCACAACCATTCTCGCCTATACCTCCGGTAAAAATAAGTAAATCAACACCTCCCATTGCCGCGGCATAGGCTCCAATATATTTTTTTACCCGATAATCATACATTTTAAGAGCAAGAACTGCACGTTCATCACCTTCTTCAGCGGCGGACTCTACTTCCCTCATATCGGATGAAATTCCGGAGATGCCTAAAACGCCACTATGTTTATTAAGAAGGGTATTCAAAGACGAATAGTCTATCTCTTCCTTTTCCATAATAAGGGTAAGGGCTCCTGCATCAATATCTCCTGACCTGGTGCCCATAATAAGACCCTCAACCGGTGTAAGTCCCATCGAAGTATCAAGTGATTTACCGTTTTTAATAGCGGTTATTGAAGCACCATTTCCCAGATGGCAGGTAATAATTTTTTTAGAGCTATAATCTACATTCAGAATTTCGCATGCTCTTTTAGAAACATAACTATGACTAGTTCCATGAAAGCCATATCGTCTTATACCGTATTTTTTATACAAAGAATATGGTAAAGCATACATAAATGAATAATCTGGCATTGTCTGATGAAAAGATGTATCAAAAACACCTACCTGTGGTACATCAGGAAGTAAAGTTCTCATTGCATATATTCCCTTTAGGTTTGCAGGATTATGGAGTGGAGCAAGATCTGAACAATCTTCCACACCTTTTATTGTAATATCATCGAGATAACAACTTCCCTGAAATGTTTCGCCACCATGAACCAAGCGGTGACCAATTGCATCAATTTCGTTTAAATTCTTGATGACTCCCCTTTTTTTACTAATCATCAAACCAAGAAGATATTCTATACCACTTTGATGATCAAGTATTTCACCTTCAAGTTTTACTTTATCACCATCGAATCTTTCATTTTTCAGAAACGATCCTTTCAATCCTATTTTTTCAACTATTCCCTTCGCAAGAACCACACCGGATGACATATCGAAAAGCTGATATTTTATTGATGAACTACCACAGTTCAGAACTAATATTTTCATTATTGAAGAGTTTTTTTAGTGCTGTTGTTATTAAAAAAATTGTTGATTAATTTTCAATTGCGGAATTTTTTATAACTTTCATTCCATCTTTATTGTATTCATAAAAACCTTTTCCTGTTCTTCTGCCCCATTGGTTAGCCCTTACAAACTTTTTCAGGAGTGGTGAAGATTTGTATTTCAAATCGCCAAATTCATCATAAAGATTTTCGCACCACCTCAGAATTTTATCCAATCCAATTTTATCAGCCATCTCAAAAGGTCCTAAAGGAAGGCCGTAACCAACCCTCATAGTCAAGTCAATGTCTTCCATTGTTCCCACGCCCTCCATTAAAATTTCACATGCCTCATTAATCAAAGGAACAATAAGACGTGTACTTATTATTCCGGGTGACTCTTTAACTGGTATTACCTTTTTACCAATAAGATGGGCAAATTTTACTGTATTATCATAGGCGGTCTGTGAAGTATAGAGGCCTTTGACAATTTCAACCACCCTTGCATCAGCTTCCGGAGTAAGAAAATGGAAACTTACACATCTGTCTTTAAAGGTTAGATCAGCAGTAAGCTCTGTAATCACATGTGTTGACGAGTTTGTTGCAATAATGGTGTCTCTCTCAACATGAAGTTCAATGTTTTTCAATATCTCAGTTCGGATATCATGGCTTCGCTCCCTATCATTGGTCTTTATTGCTTCAATTACAACATCACAGCCCTTGAAACTGCTATAATCTGTTGTTCCCTTTATCCTGGATAATATTCCCAGCTTTTCTGAATTTGTCATACCCCATCTTTCAATCATTCTATCCAGCTCTCTGGCAAGTTCCTCATAGGCCTGATCAATTTTCTGCTGATTCAACTCAAGAAATATCACATCTAATCCTTTTGAACTTATCATTCTTGCAATATTCTGGCCAACGGTTCCTGCACCCACAATTCCAACCTTCGAAAACATTGTTTTTGGCTTGTTATCCTTTGATAATCCGTAATCTTCCAGCCTTTCTATATTATCTGTCATTTTTGTATTATTAATATTGTAATTATTCTTGTACGGTATATGATCAATTACTAATGTTCTGCTTTGTTCCTATTTTTTTATACCAGCTGCCTGATTTGATGTGATTGCTATCATACTTACAATATCGCTAACTGAGCAACCCCTTGAGAGATCATTAATTGGTGCTGCCATACCCTGCAATACAGGTCCGATAGCTTCCGCATGAGCCAGACGTTGAACAAGTTTATATGCAATATTACCTGAATTAAGATCAGGAAAGACCAGAACATTTGCTTTGCCAGCAATAGGACTTCCCGGAGCTTTGCTTCTGCCAATCGCTTCTATAAGTGCAGCATCAGCCTGAAGTTCTCCGTCAATCTGCAGATCTGGGGCCATTTCCTTTGCAATTCGTGTAGCATTTACGACCTTATCTACCATTTCATTTTTAGCACTACCTTTTGTAGAAAAACTTAACATTGCCACTCTAGGTTCGAAACCTGCAATCGCACGTGCAGTATGGGCTGAGGCAATTGCAATTTCAGCCAGTTCTTTCTCATTAGGATTTGGATGTACGGCACCATCAGCAAAAATAATTACACCGTTTTCTCCAAAACTTTTATCCGGAAGAATCATAATGAATGCTCCGGAAACAACTGAAATTCCGGGTGCAGTTTTGACATAATGGAAAGCAGGTCTCAGAACATCCCCTGTTGAATGATCTGCTCCTGAAACTTCACCATCCGCGTCACCGTTTTTGATCATCAGGACGCCAAGATAGAGAGGATCTTCAATTAACTTTGAGGCTTCTTCTCTGGTCATTCCCTTACTTTTTCTGAGTTCAACCATCATATCAATATAATGGTCTTTTTTTTCATGTGATTTTGGATTTATAATCGTAGCTTTTGATATGTTTTTTAATCCCAGCTTCAAAGCATGTGCTCTGATCTCATCCGGGTCTCCGATAAGTATAATCTGAGCAAGTTTCTCTTCTAAAGCAATATCTGCTGCTTTTATTGTTCTTTCTTCGTACCCTTCAGGAAGTACAATACGCTTGTTATGTTTCCTGGCATTTTGTTTGATGTTATCTAATAATTCCATTGTGTATCAATATATTAATGTGTTCGAAATATTTCTATAAATGTACGAAAAAAAAGTCCGATTAAACAATTTTGCAATACATGATTAATATCAGTAATATTATTCTTTCAACAATGGATCTAACAAAAATGGATAAGCAAAACGATGATTAAATCATTTTCTTAAATTAGCGGCTCTAAATTCTTTTACAGAAATGGATACATTAACTTCACGGTTAGAAATTCTTGGCAAAAGCCTTGATGGTGACATAAAATATGATAAGATAACAACAACTATCTATTCAACAGATGCTTCTGTTTATAAAGAAGAACCAGTAGCGGTTGTTTGGCCAAAGGGCTCATCGGATATCAAAAAAACTTTGCAATTCGCATCCAAAGAGAAATCCAGTGTAACTTTAAGAGCAGGAGGAACTTCACTTGCAGGTCAGGTAGTTAGTTCAGGAATTATCGTCGATATCTCAAGATATATGAATAAGATTCTTGAGATAAATGAGAATGAAAAGTGGGTTCTTGTAGAACCGGGTGTGGTTCTTGATGAACTGAATATGAAACTTAAAGAATACGGTCTGTTTTTTGGACCCGAAACTTCTACCTCAAACAGATGCAATATAGGAGGAATGGTTGGTAACAATGCATGCGGCTCACATTCTATCATTTACGGATCGACGCGTGATCATACAACAGAGTTAAAAACAATTTTAAGTGACGGTAGTGAAGCGATTTTCGGACCTATTGATTCAGAAGCATTTATAGCTAAATGTAATCTGAATAATCTTGAAGGAAATGTCTATAGGAATATTAAAAAGACTCTTGAAGATGAAGTAAATAAAAAGAATATCCGTGAAGGTTATCCTGATCCTAAAATTCACAGGAGGAACACAGGATATGCCCTTGATCTTCTACTCGATTCAATAGTTTTTGACAATAAGTCGAACACAAAGTTCAATTTTTGTAAACTGCTTGCAGGATCTGAAGGGACACTGGCAATTACTACAGAAATAAAACTGAAGGTTGTTCCACTACCTCCTGCAAATAAAGCACTTGTATGTATTCATCTTAATAAAAGGAATGAAGCTTTCCTGGCTAATCTTATAGCACTAAAGTATAAACCATCAGCAGTTGAGATGATGGATAACAGAATACTTGATCTGACTGAGGATAATATAAGTCAGAGAAACAACCGCTTTTTCCTCGAAGGAAAACCAGAGGCAATTGTAATTGTTGAGTTTGCAAGGGACACGGCTGAAGAAATTGATACTCTTTCTTCTGATATGATTACTGAATTAAAACATGCAAATTATGGTTATGCTTATCCAATTGTAAGAGGAAAAGATATATCAAAAGTATGGGATTTACGGAAAGCAGGTCTTGGGGTTCTGGCAAATATGAAAGGTGATGCAAAACCTGTTGCTCTTATTGAAGATACTTCTGTTAATGTTGAACAATTTCCTGATTATATCGCAGATATTGAGAAAATGCTGGCCAGCTACGGCAAAGATGCGGTATTTCATGCTCATATAGGTACTGGAGAGCTTCACCTGAGACCTATTCTTGATCTTAAGAAAAAAGATGATGTCGCACTTTTCAGAACCATTGGACTCGAAACAGCACATATTGTAAAAAAGTACAACGGGTCATTAAGCGGAGAACATGGCGATGGTCGTTTACGCGGAGAATTCATTCCTCTGATCCTTGGTGAACATAACTACAAGCTTCTTAAAGATGTCAAACGGTGCTGGGATCCTGAAGGTATTTTAAACCCTGGGAAAATCACAGATACACCTAAAATGGACACATCCCTCCGTTATATTCCAGGAAGACTTACCCGTGAAATAGATACAATTTTTGATTTCTCTTCAAGTGACGGAATATTAAGAGCTATAGAACGATGCAATGGGTCGGGTGACTGTAGAAAATCGATAAAAATAGGCGGAATAATGTGTCCTAGTTTTATGGCAACAGGAGATGAGGATAAAACTACCAGAGGAAGGGCTAATGTTATACGTGAATTCATGAGTAAAGAAGGAGATCCCTGGGATCATAAAGAGATTTACGAAGTGCTGGATCTTTGTCTTGCCTGCAAAGGATGCAAATCAGAATGTCC
>JANXXP010000350.1 GCA_025350595.1 Bacteroidota bacterium | reverse complement strand
TGTAGGCCTCAAACATTTCGTGCCTGAAAGTGGGAACATTCAGATCGAAGACTACCGCAATATGGGTAGGTTTCTGATCCTTCAGCAATTGCTCCAATACGTTCACAAATCCAAGCATGGCCGAAGTATTCAACCCTTTGGAATTGAACCGTGGGTTTTTAATAAAGGCAAAATATGATCTGTATATCAGTGCATAAGCATCTAACAGGAAAAGCCGTTTATCTGCAGAATTGTGTTCTATCATGGGAAAATTTATTTTCTTTAAAATCAATTATCGCTTGCAAACCATTCGGCAAACGAACTGCTGGTTTCAAACAGACGAACGCTGAATAGTTCAATATGTTCTGGCAAAAGGAGTTTCACTTTTTGTGCAATATACACCACCATGTTCTCGGAAGTTGGCTGAAACGGAACTACGTGGTGGCGTTCGTACATCTGTCCCAATGCATCCAGTTTGTCCGTTGGGGCATTTTCATTGATCATCAGCGAATGGTCCAACTTACTGACGATGTGTTCCTGGATCATCTTTTTCAGGATGCTGAAGTCGATCACCATGCCGTCTTTGGCGTTTCCCGGTTCATGGATGGGCACCCCGGCCACTGTGATCTGAAGTTTGTAGGAATGACCATGAATGCTGCGGCAGAGCCCGTCATAATTAAGCAGAGCATGCGACATTTCGAAGCCGAATTGTTTGGTAACACGTATTTTTGCCATTTGGTCTATTTTATTCGCAGGTACATTTTTGCAAACAATCAATAATCTGGCTTAAAATATCATGCTTCAGGTAGTAGGAAGTATTTTTCCCTTCACGGCGGGAACATAGAACGCCTTTGTCCTTCAAAATTCCCAAATGGTGTGAAGTGGTCGACTGTTCAATGCCCAGCAGCTCATGGATTTCAGTTACAGTCAATTTTTTCCCTCCCTCCAGATGCTTTAAAATGGCAATACGCGTGGGGTGGGCTATTGCTTTAAGCATATTGGCCGCCATTTCCAGACGGTCAGCATCTAATTCCTGAATATTTATCATAGCTAAAGATTTAACAGATGCAAATATATAAATATTTGCCAATCAGTAAAAGAAAATACAAATTATCGAATTCGTTAGCGCCATTATAAAATGAAAATTAATTCAAAGTCGTTTTGAACCATGATCGGAACGTGATCCTGAACTTGTTTCAGGATCATACCAATAAGTAGAAGTAATTCCAGTGAATGCTGATCCAGAGGCCTCAGCGATTTATTACGGGGTATTAATTTTAGTTCTATAAAATGTATATCATTGAATATTAGATAAATAAAACAATTATTTATCTAATTAAATTCAGCGTAACCTTAGTGCCGCTATATTTAATCTTAGTAAATATTTCATAAATCATTGTATATCAATGCTAATTATAAAGCATATATAAAGTGAAACACATTAAGAAAAATCGCTGAGCACTCGGGATCCGTAGGACATCAATCCCGAGGCCTCGGATTGGCGTTAACTTTATGCGTATTCGTTCTGATAATCAAATAATTGAATTAGTCTTTCTATCAGGTTTAACCTCTTTCTCCTCTTTTCATAAGTGGCATAATAGGCAATATCGGTTTCCAGGTTCTCTAAATTGATGCATTCCAGTATTTTTTCTCTCTGGTCCGCGATATAGGCGCACAGTTTAAGGGAGCTTACCAGCTTGTGGTACTTGTGCCATATTTTAAAACCAAGGCTTGTATAAATTGTGACCTGGAAAATGACGATAAAGATGAGCATCATCAATATTGTTGAATCCAGGCGGTATTTGTAAAGGCACAAATATTTTTCCTGCCTCCTGTTTGCCTTGGGGGCTTCGGGCACCAGACGGGCCAGGTTCAGGTGGCTTTTCCATCCTTTAAAGATAATTTCGATGTGCCACCTCAGACGGTAAGCCTTAAGTATTTCCATGGGGCCCCAAACCTGGGAGTCGATGTTGGTGATAAAAATGGCCCAGGACAATAACTCCATATACTCCTTACTGTGCTTCAGACGTTTGTCCCTGTCCTGTATGGCTTTCCTTCTCTTTTGTTCGGCCACATGGTCAGGAAGTTTTACTGCAACCAACCGGCAAGGCAGTTTTTCTTTTGCCCCCAACAGTATCTTCCTGTCAACCACGCTGTCCTTTAGCACCTTGTCCCATTGTATTTGCTGGCCTGTGTGGGCATCATAGATATATACCCCATAGCGGTAATGGCTCAAAAAGAAGGCCCCGGCCAAAGCCACCTGCCTGAACACGTTAAGGACAAAATAGCCCAGGTCACGGATGATAAGGTCCCCGGCCTTCAACAATTTGATGATGCCACCCGATGCCCCCTGGTCATTGTCTGTAAAACTGCCCATGTTGAATTCTTTAAAGGAGCCGGAAGACAAACTATAAATTACCTGGAGCCGCATGCTTGACTTCTGCTTGCCCCCTGACACGCTGCCTTTGTAATAATCTTTTAGCTCCTCGGGCAGGGAGATGACCGTGCTGTCCTGCAAATAGATTTCGGCAAAGGGGCTGAACAACACCTGGCTGTTTTTCCCTGCAACCGACTGCACAGAAAGCTTGATACGGAAGGTTTGCTCCAATATGGACTTCAGGCATTCTCTTTGCTGCGGGCCCATCCTTTTCCACAGGGCCACCTTGGATACCGTGCCACCTATTAATTTGGCGAGATTTTTTGCCCACGTATGGTACAGGTTCTTGCCCGTTAATGCCATCTGGAAAAAACTTAACATCAAACTGGTGATGCTTATTTTGTGGGGACTGACCTTGTAAAATTTAGTGTCTCGGGCAATTTTTTCAACATCCAGCTTCATAAGCTGCCTTTGGATAAAGGTATTTTTTTGTAACTTTGATCTGCTATTTGCATCCATAATAATTTACATTTAGAGTTGTTATTATTATTTTAAAACAGGGTGCAAATAGCAATTGTTCTTTTTGATTGACTTAAAATACCTCCTAAATATCAGGTTGTTATAAAACAGGCCGCACAAAGTTAACGCCAATCCGAGCACTAGGGGTGGGCAAAGCAAAGTCAATGGTTTTCTTTTAAAAATCTTACTTTTTTATAAAATCTTAGGAACTCAGCTCAGCCCCTGCAACCTTAATCTTATCTATCTTATGAAAATAGGCTTCAATAATGACCACTTCTATGGGGTTTATCAGGCCAATGATAAGATAGATAAGATTGGGCTCCGGGGGTCATTGCCTTGTTACTAAGGTTAAATTAAAAAAAGTAAGATTTTTTAATCCCGAGTACTCGGGATACTTT
>JANXXP010000332.1 GCA_025350595.1 Bacteroidota bacterium | reverse complement strand
CTCCGCCATGACCCTGCCCCACTTGTAGTAGGCTCCGGACTCGCCGCCGAAGGCGGGTTCGTCACAATACAAGTCCAGCGCTTTTTGACTGTTGCGAAAGTAGGGGAGGTACTCCGAAAGATGCCCGGTGGACAATAATTGGAACTGGGAAAATAGGTGAACTTAATTCTGATCGTCCCCATTGGTCACATAGAATGATCAGGATTATTTCTGGGCAGCTCCAAATTTCTGCCAAAGATTTTAGTCCAAATGAGAATATTGATTTTGGTATACCAGGTCCTTATAGTTTCAGTAATAACACTTTAGATAAAGGCAAATATCTAGAAGGATGCATCGGAACAGCAAATTTTTTATCTTTTGATTTCAATAGAAAAAATGAATTCACAAAAGATGATTTTCTCATTTTAAGAAACGCTGTCTATGCAACCCATGGATATTCATTTAAAAATCAAGATCTATCCATGTATTTCAGAAAATTTGAATGGTATATACCAGATCCAAATATCACCGCGGAGAAAATTATCTTAAACGACCAAGAAAAGAAATTTCTAGATCAGGTAATCCCTTTGAGTAAATAATAACAAGCCTAACCATAATAAAGAGGACTTCATGTGGCATGCAATGCCGGGCATGAAGTCTCACGTTGCACTACATCCGGGCACCTGACCTTTTTCTATGCACTTTCCGACGTTAATCTTGATCCATGAGCAGCCTTATATCAGACCAGGGTGGATGTTTTCGGGTTATTTGTTTGTGTCGTTTTACATTTTCATTGATTTGTGACTTCTGAATAATCTGGTTTTACTTGGGCTCCACGATTTTAATACTTTTTTGGACATAATCTTCCCATCCCGGCAAAGCGGGTAGTTTATAATGACCATTATCAGCATGATAATACTTTTGTTTTATATAATACATTTGTTGGAGTCCGGATCTTCAGCTATATATTGACAAAGAAAGGAATGGACAGGGCAGGCTCCGATGTGGGGTTAATGTTTATTGCATATAATCTCCGGAGAATTGGTAATATTTTAACCGGTGACCGGCTTAGGGAGTATCTGAGGATACTTGTTTCGATGTTTTCCGGTAAAAAAGAGGCTGTTTGCATTAAAATCCGAAGTTTTGAGGCAACATTTTTCCGGAAGTTGTTTCCGGGAATTGAAATCCGGGAGTCTCTCCTGCAGCTTTAAATGATCCGGAATTTGTAATTTGGAGAAGGTTTTTAGACAACCTGCCGTTAGGCATAAGGATTCCGCAACGGAAGCTATGACCGGAAAATAAAACATATTATCTTTACATAAAATAATATTCTCGATGAGCACAGAAGATCAAGATATAAGGTGGCAACAAAGATTTAGTAATTTCAAAAAAGCATTTACCCAACTTGAAAAATTCATTGCGGAAGAAGACTTGAATGAATTGGAGGCGCAAGGTTTGATAAAAGCGTTTGAATATACTTATGAATTAAGTTGGAAAACACTTCAAGACTTGCTTAAAGATAAAGGTTATAAGGACATAATTGGACCTAAGCCAGTTATTGAACAGAGCTTCCAAGATGGATATATTAAGAACGGAGAAGCTTGGATGCGAATGCATATTAGTAGAAATCTAACTAGTCATACTTACAATCAAGATACTGCTGATGAGATTGTTGAACAAATAATTGATGAATATTATGATTTATTTAAAGCGTTGAAAGCAACACTTGAGAAAGAAAGAAGTGGTAAACAAAGTGAATTATTTGATGACGGAAAATAGAAAGTATGGCTTATTAAAAGAAGATATCAAATCTCTGGTATCAATAATAAGTGAAAATGACAAAGTTGACAATATCATCCTCTTTGGCTCACGCGCAAAAGGCAACTTTACTAATGGCTCTGACATTGATCTTGCTATTAAAGGGCATCTGTTAAAACTTAATGATCTCATAGATTTAAAAATCAAGACTGACAACTTATCTCTGCCCTATAAAATAGATATAATTATTTATGACTGTATAAATGAACCTGATTTAATTAGCCATATAAATAGAATCGGGATTAATCTATATGAGAGATAATTCCCTATGCCTAATAAAGAGGACTTCAT
>JANXXP010000309.1 GCA_025350595.1 Bacteroidota bacterium | reverse complement strand
TTTTTATATAAATATGCTTCACATGATTCAACCCGATTTTGATCCCCGTAATTTCGGATTTCCTAAGCTTACTCCTCTCATCAGATCGCTCGATTTTGAGATCGATGAAAGAGAATCAGGGTTGAATCATGTGAAGCATATTTATATAAAAAACAGGAAGCAGTAATCCATTTTCCCATTCTTGCTGCCCTATTACCCCTTATACTGTCCTCTCCGAAGCGGGCCAGTCTTTATTGTTTATTCATATGACCCATATCCTAACCCACCTTTTTCTTCAAAATACCTCTAACCTAACCTTTGGGTTAGGGGTTATTAAGGTAGAAAAAAAGGTTGCTCAGTCTAAGCCTGATTTCTATCCTATCCTCTTTGTATAGAATAGCTTATCATCACCTTCATCATAGAAATTTTTAAGGGTTGCTTCCAGATCAAACTTATTGCTGATATAGAAAGCTCTTGTTGGAGCATAGTGTTCAAGTCCCGATGTTTCTGCAATAATGATCTTACATCCCATATTTCTGGCATGCTTATAAGTTTCTTCAAGTAATTGTCTTCCAATACCTTTCCCGCGAAAATCATTATGGGTGGCAATCCAGTAAAGATCAAAACACGTTTTTGACATTGTGATCGGACCGAAACATGCATAAGCTGCAGTAACTCCGTCAACTTCTGCAAAGACAAAATAATAGCCGGTAGATTCACCATGTGCCAGTCTCTCTGCAACCAGTTCAGCTGCAATTTCGACTTCGTGGTCGTAAAAGAACTTCGTCGATTCGACTATTTCCATTACTCTTTTTATATCACGTTTTTCCGGGGTTGTTCTGAATGTAATATTCATGATCTCAAAGTATAAAGTAAAAAAGTTAAAGTAAAAAGTTTATTATTTAAAGTTAATTGTTTATGGCTAAAAAGCTACATCATGAAGTGAGGCAACACGAGCTGCAGTTTCAATAGCTATAGCTGCAAATGCAGCTCCATAATCGAGATCGATATTTTCCAGGGTATCTTTTGTATCGTGATAACCGGTTCTGTTTATATCGTAGTTCTCCATAAAGAGTACAACCGGAACACCTGCATCTGAAAAGATCTGGCCATCAGTGTTAAAGATCGAGCTATGTGGGTTGTATTGAGTTCTTACTTCACCATTAACATGGAGAAATTTTGCTGTTTCAGGAATTTCCTGAAGACCTGTGATACGTTTTCCCTTGGTTTTATTTAATCTGTCAGGATGCCTGTTCCAATTATGCGTTGATGAATTCCAAAGCATATTTGCTATATGTGCCTGCCAGCCAAGATGAAGTGATGCGGCACTTTTTCCGGGCGAAATCTGAAAAATATCCTGATCATTATCCCTGTTATGCCCAATCATATCCATAACGTAAACTCCAACAACTTCAGTGTCAGATAATTCTAAAGTTGTTTGTTTGTCGATTTTCAGCTTTATGTTTTTTTCGATGAGTAACTGACAGAAATTACGGGCGCCCATACAATCTGAAGGAAACTCTTCCCCAGTAAGATGAATGAGCCATACATCACGTTCCAGCTTTCCCTCTTTCGAAAGTTTTAACAAGATTGGTGCAGCTTGTAAAAGAGTTGCGCTGGCAGAATAGTTATCATCCGCCCCATTTGCAGAAAGTCTTGCACCAGAACCTCCCCGTCCTTTCTCGTAAACATCTTCCATATAAGCGGTATCATAATGATCTCCAAGGACTACAGCCTGTTTCCGATTCTTTCCCGGTATCACCATAAGTATATTGCGTTCATGCATATTACCCTTCTGATTACCCAGCCAGCCACCATACTGGGAAAATTCGAACAGTGTATCCCATTTAAAAGGAAGTTCCCCGACTACTGCTTTCCCTTCCATTCCTGCATCAGATATCGCTTTATGGTATCTTCCGATAAAATAATCACCTAACATTTCAAGGTCCCGTTTCTGCCTTTGAACCAGAGATAAGGTGGTTTCATCAAGCATAATATCGGCATTATCTTTATAAACAAATTCGCCATGCGCAAGAAATTTTATGTCGTTCCACCAGGCTTCTTCAAAATTGCGGTTTGCTGTCTGAGAATAAGTCAGTGATTCAGAAGGTACTTCAGTAGTTAATGGCTCAATAATCGTATCAAGCGCCTTTCGCATATTTACTGCTTTTTCAGGAGAACTTGCGTGAACAGCCAGTTCATCAAGCCATTGTTCAAGAGTTTTATGTTTTGAAACATTCAGCAATTTATGCGCATAGGATCTTGCCAATGGTCTCTTGTTCTGCTTCTCCCAGCTGTCAAGTAATGAAATTATGTTAAAAGAAGTCTGATGAGCATAATGGTCAGTATGAGCGCTAAAATCGTGCAAGGCAGAAAGATACAATTCCCGCTTGAGTATCCGGGGCCAGAGCTCCACAGGATGCGACATATCCTTGTCACTTTCATGATAACCTGTAATATAACCAGTAAGCGATCCTGTCTTTACTACTGATTTATCAAATTGTGAATCATAGAAGGCAACCAGTGGGCGGTGCAGATAAATTTCATGTTGACCTACACGCATTGGAGGATAGAAAAATCTGTATCCAAACAGGCCCCCATCGGCAAAAGTCTTTTCTACTTCTGTAATTTTTCTTTTTCCAGCTTTTGGTCCGTTCAGCAATAATTCAAATTTATGGTTCCAAAGCTGGCTATTACAGGCCAATGGCTTATTATACAAACCCATGGCATCAGGCTCTGTACTGAATAACACCTTAACCAGCCTTACTTTATGGGCAACTTCATTTAATTCATCCTGATACCTGTGAACCCTCTCCCATCTATGCGTACGATGGAATGAGTCATTTAACAGATTCTCATTAATAATATGATTCTTACTTCCTGCATACGGTTCATGCAGCCATCCCGACTGTGTTACCCGCAGACTTCCAATTCCACGGTTTCTTGCGACAAGGTTAAGTAGCGGGATCTGCGCAGCAGTGGGAAGCTCCTTCTTAAGTTGAAGATAACCGGGCATTCCCCAGAATACAAGGCTGCCAGGAAACGGAAGCAATGACAAAGAACCTGACAGATAAAGTTTCTTTACTTTTTCAGGAAGTAAGCTGAATGGTTTGTAAGTCAATAAGTACTTAATATTTTCAAAGTTTGATTCATCTGTAACCTTGAATTTGACTGTCCATTCAGGGAATTTAGTAGTCTCAGATGGGAGGATTCTGAATCCTGAATCGAAAAGGGAAGTGGCACCCGATAATTTTTCGCCATAAGCTTCTGATAACAACTCTGTAAAGAAAGAGATTGAATCCTTCAGAGGGATCTCAATGTCAGGTGCAGTGAAGAAGCTTTTCCAGAAAGTCTGTTCTGGATCATGAATGCTGTTGCCGAAGAATGTCCATATCACCCTTCCTTTATCATCCTGGGTACGCGAAAGCATTAACGGCAATAGGGTTACAAACCTTTCGTGAGTTAAAGTTCCTGCACTTTTAGCCAGTTCAGATGGCCAGTACGGGTTGTTTCTTAAGTTCTCACCTCCATGCCCGCTAATATAATGTTCTGGCAATCCCTTGCCAAGTTTTATAAGGTTTTTGACTATCTGCTGGCCAATATGCTCAATTCCTGGCCGAAGTTCATTTTCCTCTTCCATTTCTGTAATCTTCCACCCGTAGGGATCTTTTTCACTTAATATCAAATGTTCCGGTTTGCCATAAGGTTTATAGCCAAGCATTGGCGGAGGCATGAACTCAGAGTATGCGGTTATTGGATAACAACCATTACATCTGAACCAGGGATAGCCATCTAGAAGCTTTTTCCAGCCAAGAGGAGCATTTTCTTCCATATTCGTTTTATTAGTCGGATATTAAACATGAAGATAAGTGAAGTTGTTCAATCATAATGCTTTCAACAGAAACAAAATTTCAGGAATTTATTAACTTTGGCTGTAAGCGTCAGGTATCTGTCGACATCTATACCTTTGTGCCGTTTTACCTTTTTTCCTATCTTAGCAACCTAATCCTTTAAAAAAATGAAAAAATATTCACTGGGAAAAGAGCAAATAAAAGTATTACTGCTTGAAGGGGTACACGAAAGCGCACTGAATCTACTTCATGAAAACGGTTATACAAATATTGAATGCACGTCATCTGCTCCTGACAAGATTGAACTTATAGAAAAAATAAAGGATGTTCACATGATCGGCATCCGATCGAGGACTGAACTAACAAAAGACGTTTTACAACACGCTAACAAATTAATTACAATTGGCTGTTTCAGCATAGGTACTAATCAGGTTGATAAGAAGACAGCTAAATCGCTTGGGATACCTGTTTTCAACGCACCATTCTCAAATACCCGATCAGTAGCAGAATTAGTTATTGCAGAAAGTATAATGCTGATGCGTTCTGTACCTAAATTAAATTCAAATGCACATAATGGCAAATGGTTAAAAACAGCTAAAGATTCACATGAGGTTCGCGGAAAAACTATGGGCATAGTTGGTTATGGTCATATAGGCAGTCAGGTTTCCATCCTTTCAGAAGCCCTGGGGATGAAAGTTTACTATTATGACATTATTAAGAAATTATCACTTGGAAACGCAATCCCGTGCAAGACTCTTGAAGAGGTTTTAGGTATCTCCGATATTGTAACTCTTCACGTACCATCAACTGAATTAACAAAAGATATGATCGGAGCAAAAGAGATTTCTTTGATGAAGAAAGCCTCAATACTAATTAATGCCTCAAGGGGGGATGTAGTAGAATACAATGCTGTTGCTGAGGGACTTAAATCAGGTCAATTGCATGGAGTTGCTGCTGATGTCTTTCCTGAGGAGCCAACATCAAATAATGAGCCATTCAAATTCATTCTGCAGGGAATGGAGAATGTTATTTTAACTCCTCATGTTGGTGGCAGTACTCTTGAAGCCCAGGAAAACATAGGAATTGAGGTTACCGAGAAAATGATTCAGTACAGTGATATCGGCGCAACCCTGGGCAGTGTGAACTTTCCGCAAATATCGTTAGCTCCTCATAAAGATCTTCAGAGGTTTTTGCATATTCATAAAAATCAGCCCGGTGTTATGAGGGAAGTAAATGGTGTGTTTTCAAAAAGGGGTATTAATATCGCTTCCGTTTATCTTCAAACTGATCCTGAAATCGGGTACGTTATAATTGATACAGAGAGCCAGCTTGATGATACGATATTAAAAGAACTGAAAGAAATAAACCATACAATTAAAGCCAGGATGCTTTATTGAAATACTACTTTTTTACAATCTCAACCCTTCTGTTCTGAGCTCTTCCATCTTCCGAACGGTTATCTGCAACTGGTTTTTCCTGACCCCAGCCGGTTGATGACAATCTGGAAGCTTCAATACCTTTGGCTACGATTGCATCCAAAACAGATTTTGCCCGATCATTTGAGAGTTTCTTATTACTGGCTGCATCACCAACATTATCAGTATGGCCTTCAATACTTAACTTTAGGTTCATATCACTCTTCAGCAACTCGGCAATCTGATCTACAATAGGAAGAGATTCAGTTTGGATAGCTGATTTTCCTGTTTCAAAAAGAATATTAAGTGCAATGTATCCGTCTTTGTTCAAAGCTATTAGCATGTCATTCGCAGATATTTCCTGTTTCATTGCTTCCATTTCAAGAACATCGAGAAGATAATCACTCCCATTTGTGCCAACAATTCTGATTTTGAAAACTCGTCCGTCTTTTTTCAATTCATAATAAACTAAACCTCCATCTTCATAAATTTTCTTACCACCTATTTTAGTGATCGCATTGGTATAATTTTTAAATATCTGAAAAAAACTTGGTTCCTTCTTTCCTGATTCCTGATTGAATATGTACCAGATGTGAGTGAGATTTCCTTCAAATTTTACCTCCTCACCCTTGGAATCTAAAAAATCAAGTTGATTGAAATTCTGAGTACACTCTGAGATAAAGTAATCAGGCATACGTGTCAGTAATGGATGATCTTTGCATCCTTCTGCATCCTGAGCCATAAGAAATAAACCACTTATGAGGATCATTGCCATTGAAATAATAATTTTTTTCATCATGACGATTGTAGTATTTGATTCGTGTAACTAAGATAATACAATTTACTATACTTTCTCCATTTTACCTTATTTTCCCCGCTGAAACGGGATTTCGTCACTGCCTTCCTCAACTTACTGCTATTTCCATTCCACAACCATAGTCTCCTCCTGACCTATCTGGAGGTTTGTCCCCATTAGCTTTCCCTGTTTATTGGAAAAGATCAGGTTTCCTTCAGGACTTTTCCTTCCAAAATTTAGTTTAACCTGTTCGTCCATATCGCTTTTATTGATCACAATCGTAATCAATGAAGAACCAGATATCACAGTTTTCATCAGGATTCCCTTCTTTGGTGTCTGAATCCTGACAGATACATTTGCCAGATTAGCAGATACTTCTTTATTCAGGAATCTGATCAATGATGAATAATCCCCTGCTAACCTGCTGCCCAGACCAATCAATGAGGGAATCCATAAAACTTCTCCATCCCCGAATTTATTCCTCAGTGCCACAGGTTCCCCATTATATTCTGAGGCTATTTCACCTGTTCCTGCTGCAATTGTACCTCTCCATAAATGTGCCGGAAGGGTATATTCATTCCACTTCAATTGAAAAATATCATAGACAAGTTTAAACTCGCTTATATTTCCCCCGAATAATTTTTCATACGCAAAACCTGTTTTCATAGTGTTGTGAAGGTTTTCATCAAAGAAACCGGTCATGCCATCAACAATAAGCTTGCCACCTTTCCTGACATAATTCTCCAGAACAGTAGCATAACTATCAGGCATTGAAATCTGATGCGCCAGAATAATGGTTGTACCTTTATAATCCTGTTTGCTGAAATCAAATTCCTCAAAAGCTTTCAGGTTTACATTTATCCCCATCTGGCTAAATGCTTCAAAATAACCAAGTACAGATTTCATTACTCCTCCTACCTTTCTTGCTTCGAAATTCTGTGCCGAACCGTTAGCCATCTTACTTTCTGCCCAAAGTGATTGCCGTACATATAGCAGACTAATTCCTGATTCTTCCTCCTTTACTTTTTCAAACAATTTCCTGTAACTCATAATAGACTCTGATACCAGGGACGCTTCCTGCATTCTGTCCGATGGTTTATTCTGAAAATCCAGTAAAGCCCATTCACCTGCTTCAATTCCTGAGCTTCGCGGATTAAGTGACCAAAAAATTGCTCCCTTTCCTTCAGTAGCCGTTATGATCCATAACCATTGTGCAATCTCTTCCTTTGTGGGACACATTGGAGCACCTCCACTATAGGTATTATTGCCTCCCTGCAATTCTGTCATTAGCCATGGAATATTTCCTGCCCCAGACCTCACAATCTCACTGTTAGCCGACATTGCCACAGCATATTGCTGCCTGTTGAAGTATCCAAAATGCCATGAGGCGTGGGCAGAACCTCCAAGACTTGTAAGAAATTTTCTCCATTCCGGAAAATTATATTCGGCACAATTCTGAAACATCTGATGGTTATTAACATGAAGTTCATGAGATGGATCGTACTTTCTAACCTCTTTAGCCAACCAGTTAAGATACCAGGTGTTTAAATCATACAGGAAAGCCTGATCAGTCAGATCAACCAGAATCGGAAATCCTTTTTGAGTATACTCCTTAACAGGATGAGTCAGCTTCCATTCAGTAAATTTCTTTTTGGTAAAATCAGTCCAGGGAATATTACCACCGACACCCGGCTCATTAATCAATACCCAGCCATATAGACTTTTAAACTGTTTGAAATGTGTTGTAAGTTCTTTGATAAATACTGCTATTGATTTCAGATGGGCATCGTCCCGTGGAAATTTAAATCCTCCTATATCGGTCTTCTCAGTATATGGGAAAATTGTCCCAAAAACTTTAATTCCGTGTTTTTCTGCTGACCGGAAAGCATTATCAAAAAGCGAAAAATCCCAGGTGCCGTCTGCTTTCTTCATATAAGATTCAAACATCCTGATTCTGCAAACCGAAAAATGATTCACCTCCAGAATCCTGAACCAGGTATCAATTTCTTCAGGAGTTTGTCCGGGCTCAATAAATACCTGGGCCCCAATAAAAGGCAATTGTAGATTTGCATTTTCAGTTAACTGGTTAACGCTTTCTTTCCTGATGTTTTGTCCATTGCATATGGACAATCCTGAAACCAAGAGTAAAATCAGTGGAAGGGTAAGTAGATAATTTTTTTTCATTTTATGGTCTGATATGAATCTGTTTCAAATATCATATTTTTTTATTTAGGTTCATTCGATTTTCATGATCTGTTTTTTTATCGGAACAAATGTTGAAGTTTTAGTGTTGAGATAAAGGTAAAGGTTGAGGTTGACCAGGGTATTGACTTTCAATACTGAAAGTTGTAACTTTGCAACCTGATTTTCAAAGATTTGATTTAGGTACATTTTCATTTTAAGTATAATTATCAGATGGAAAACAGCAGCAAGATAAAAGAAAACTCCAGACCTGAATGGGTTGAAATAATATCAAGATATAACAAGCCTGATCCTTTGAAAAGCTGGTGGCAGGTAATTAATTCTGTCGGGCCTTACATTTTACTATGGATTGTAATGGTCAAAACTATTGCGGTTTCATATTGGCTTACATTGCTTCTTGCTGTATTTGCGGCCGGTTTCATGGTAAGAATATTCATTATTTTTCACGATTGCGGGCATGGTTCATTCTTTAAATCAAAATTATTAAGTAAGATAATTGGTATCATAACCGGACTACTTGTTTTTACTCCTTATAATAAATGGCATCATGAGCATCTGATACATCACCAGACAGTTGGAAACCTCGATAAACGTGGTATCGGTGATGTGAAAACACTTACAGTAAATGAGTATCTGAATCTTACAAAGTGGCAGCGATTCTGGTATCGTTTCTACCGTAACCCGTTTTTCCTGTTTGGAGTAGCGCCGCTTCTGATTTTCATTATTCTGCAACGATTCACTAAAAAGGGGATGACAATCAGAGAAAAACTATATGTACATCTTTCTACACTGGCAATTATTTTATGCATTATGCTACTAATGTTGTGGATAGGATGGAAAACTTTTATACTGATTCAGCTTCCTATACTTTATATTGCCACCGCGCACGGAGTATGGTTATTTTATATACAGCATCAGTTCCGTTATGTAGTTTGGACTGATTCAGTTAACTGGGATTATAAAACAACCGCATTGAAAGGAAGCTCAATGTTCAAACTGCCACCAGTACTTAATTGGTTCACAGGAAATATCGGTTATCACCATATTCATCATCTTAGTCCATTGATACCTAATTATAATCTGAAAAGATGTCATAAGGAGAACATGATTTTTCAGGAAGTTAAGCCATTAACCTTCGTTTCGGCTTTTGAATCGTTGTTTCTAAGGCTCTGGGATGAGAATCAACAGATGATGGTAGGGTTCAACGAAATATAAATAATCTCAGTACATTTAGTCTATCATTAATTAATACCCTTCAGATGAAAAAAATTATTCTTTTTTTTGCAAGTATCATATTTACACTTGGCATCAATGGTCAGGAAGGTAAAAATCTGGCGGAATTATTAGGTTATCCTAAAGATTCGAAATTACTTATTATCCATGCTGATGACATGGGTCTTTCCAATTCTGTCAATACAGCGTGTATAAAAGCATTTGAGAATAAGGGAATTACTTCAGGCAGCATTATGATGCCATGCCCATGGGCTCTGGAAATTGCAGGTTATATGAAAGATCATCCGGGGATGGACGTCGGAGTTCACCTCACAATGACTGCAGAATGGAATCTTTATAAATGGGGTGGAATTATGCCTTCTGATCAGATTCCAAGTTTGCTTGATTCGAAAGGTTATTTTTATCCATCTGTTGAAGAACTTGGGAAAGTTGCTAAAGGGGTTGATGCTGAAAAAGAGCTTAAAGCCCAGATTGATAAATTAATTTCTTTGGGTGTTCAGCCAACTCATATCGATACACATATGGGAAGTGTGCTTGCAAATCCAGAACTGATAAAAATTTACATGAATCTATCCGATATATATCATCTGCCTGTTCTTTTCCCAAGGGCATATTTAAGCGGGTTTCCTCCGGAGACAGCTAAAGCATTAGGATCTAAAATCTACCTTATCGATAATCTGTTTATGCTTGAACCGCAGATGATAAAAGGCAATTGGATTGATGCCTATAAAAAAGGCATTTCCGAATTAAAACCCGGACTAAATCAGATGATCGTTCACGTTGCCATTGATAATGATGAGATGAAAGCAATAAGTAAAGGTCATGATGACTACGGCTCAGCGTGGCGTCAACATGACCTTGATTTAGTTCTTAGCTCTGAATTTAAAGATCTCTTAAAATCTAACAATATTATCCTTATTACCTGGAGGCAAATTAAGGATGTTATGAATTGATTTTTCGAAATTTAACGGGCACCAATAGACTTCTTTTGTTCGTCAGTAAACAACTTTAGCATTTTTGTCCTCTGAGATTCAATAGTGCTTTTGATTTTGGCAGCCATTTCGCTTCTCATTTTTGTCATCTCGTCCTGCTGACTCTTTAAAAGCTCTGCAAATTCCTTTTTTTGTTTTTCAGTAACGTTAGGTATATTCTGAAGAATAATTCCTCCTGGTCCAACAGGGCTGTTATCCATACCATTCATCTGACCCATTCCTCTTCCTGCGCCACGTCCCATTTGACCCATCCCGTTTCCGGCGCCTCTTCCCATCTGTTTCCATCCTGTGCTGTCGTTATTCATCATATCCATTCCTCCTCGCATTCCAGGTCTCATTCCCATCATCCCCTGACCCATTCCTCTGTGCATCATTGCCATTTGGCCAGGGCCCATCGGCTGTCTCATTTGCCCCATTCTTCCCATTCCATGTCTCATTCCTCGCATCATAAAGGAATCAGAATTACGTTCCATTCCTCTGTGCCTGAAATTCTGAACCATCATTTTGTTCATTTTTTTAGATTCATTTCGGTCCTCCCTTTCATGTCTGAAATGGCGGCATCCAGATGCTGCAACTGCAATCAGAAGCAGTATTCCCAAAATTTTCCCAGCTCTTTTCATGATACTATTTTTTAATACGTGTAAATTATAAATCTTTTATACCGAATTGATAAATTTTGCTCTTCCATTTTATTAATAGACAATCAAAAAACCTATTTCATTCTGTAAAATCTATTTTTTATTAAAATCAATGCAATTCTTATCTTTTTATTTCATACCACGAAATGCACGGATTGACACGGAATAGGATATCCCGGCTTTCTCCTTTTCCCCCACTCTTCTTTTCTCCACGATAAACAAAAAAAGGCCCCTGTCGGAGCCTCTTCATCATTCAGTTTTTAATCTCAGAAATTATTTTTTATCATAAACTCTTTTGGTTACCTGATCAACACCATCCTGATTTTTTCTGGTGGCTGTTATTGTAAGTGTTTTTGGATCTGTAAGAGTCCAGGCTTCGGTAGAAGTCATCGTTCTTTCACCAAAAGTACTTGTTGTAACTACGGTTAGAGTCTTGCCATCAGCTGACCATGTTGCAACTGATTTACTTTCACCTCGTGGGTTTGTATTTACGCTTTCTTTCCCGTCAAGAGTATATTTCGTAACAGTTGTAGTAGCTGTTCCATCCTGTCCTGTTCTTGTTCTTGTAACGCTCAAAAGATTAGCTTCCTGAGTAGCATCAAAATTTCCGCCACCCATTCTCATTCCGCCGCCACCTTGTCCGCCACCACCCTGTGGAGCCGGTGTACTTTTCTCAGCATTTGCAACCC
>JANXXP010000262.1 GCA_025350595.1 Bacteroidota bacterium | reverse complement strand
AATAAACGCCTGTTTATAACAAGCGGTAAATACCATGCTTGCATCTGAGTAAAACGAAAATTTTGAAACACAATAAACATCTCTGCAACCCCGACAGGAAAGTGCCATTTAATCGCACGGCATTTACCGCAGTCCGTTATAGTGCATTTGCGAATCCTGCCTGACCCCAAATTGACACTCCAAACGCACTATAACTCCAAATCCTAAAAGTATTTTAAATTTGTGTCCCGTGACAAATCCTGCACAGAAGACAGTTCCTCAAGACAGACAATCAAGACAATTGAGTAATGGTTTTTGCATCGCCGTCGTGACAATTTTATCATACCGTGACAACTTCGTATCATTTGCTGGGATTAATACATCTGGAGAATTATATCTTGACACTTGACTTTTCACCCGTCTGCCGGGACTTTGCAAAATCCAATTAATATTGTGACAATCTATTAACTATTTCAAAATTTATAAAACATTTGATAGAACTCTCTCATGAAAAGAAAATACGTTATATTTGGTATATGAGTCACAAAACAACACTCAAAAATTGGGTAAACCAATAGAAATTACAATAAAAATCAAATTTACAGTTCTCTAATCACAATATTAATAATTTTGTTATGAATACTATGAATCTAAGAAAAATGTCTTACGCTGATGCCCTACTTAGCGATGAAGCAAATAATTGTGGAGTATATATCGTTTATGAAGGCAATAATATTATATACATTGGAAAAGCATCAGGTCAAACTCTAAAACGTAGACTTTCTGAGCACGTTTCATATGATAACGAATATAATAGCCTAACAAGAAAAATGAGCGTCTTTAAAAATATTCCACTTAGTAATATTGAAAAAATATTTGAATATATAATCAAAAATCTGAAATTCAGCCTAATACCTTACAACGTGCATAATTACAAGCGTGGCCAATATTTCTATGATCATGACGAGAAAGAAAAAATAATTGCTAAAGAAAGAGATTTGATTGAAACTTTCACCCCCATCCTAAATAAAAGAGGGAATACAAAAATTAAAAAATAATTACTGATTCATTTTTTTGACAAATTCTCATATAAACCAAAAATAAAGACAATGAAAAGAATTATTATATTGCTTGTTTTGTTAAGTGTATTAAATAAAATCCAGTCTCAAGGAAAATATTTCAAAACATCTGAACAGATAAAAACTTATGGACAAAGAGTTAATTCTCAAGGAACTACTCCTCCACAACCAAGATTAAATTTTTATACGGATAAAGCCATTGCTTTATTCGATATGAATCTATGGAAAGGAGATCAAGTATTAAGCATAAAAGAGATTAAAGTTATGCCAGTCAATGATCCATCAGACTGGTATTATTTTGTAGCTGTTAAGACAAAACTTTGCACTACCCCTTTTTATTATACTTATGATATAGGTGATTCACAGTATGGTGAATTTTTTAAATATGAAGAAGATTTTTTACCATTAGAATTTCGAAAACATTGCGATGCAATCATAGCTAAGCGTGATGCAGCAGAAGCAAAAATAGAAGCTGATAAGAAGGCAGCAGAAGCAAAAGTAAAAGCAGAAAATGATTTATGGGTAAGTAAAAAAACAAAGGTGGAGGATAATGAAATTGATTCAATAATGAAAGTTCAAGGATTGACAAGAATAAAAGATTATGATGGCAATACATATAGGGTATTACAATTTGCTAAAGACATATGGATGATTGACAATCTTAAAACTACGCATTTCAACAATGGTGACGAGATTAAAACAAACAAAGCGGAAATATCTAATGATACAACCTCTGTTTATCAATGGGCATATAATAATAATATTGAAAATGCAAATACATATGGCAGATTATATACTTGGTATGCCGTGACTGATAAAAGAAATGCTTGTCCAGAAGGTTATCATCTACCGTCATTATCTGAGTGGAATGATTTGGAGGCTACAGCATATAATATTATTCACAACTCTACTGAGATTAAAAAAGACTATCCTGATGCATTAACCTATGCTAGAGGTTCAGTTGAAGGTTGGGCTCTTAAGCAATATGTGAAATTACTTTGGAAAACTCCAATTTATGCCTTTAATATTACTTATTTTTCAGCTTTACCAGCAGGTTATTGGTCTGATAAGACGTCTATTTCATTGGGTCAAATAGCAGTATTTTGGCTAGCAGACGAAAAATCGAAGCTTAATTCGATTTATGTTCAGCTGAATCCAGAGAGTATGGATGTTAAAAAATTAGATATAGATAAAAACATTGGATTCTCAGTACGTTGCATTAAAGATAAGACTGGCTATATTACAACTCGGGATTCCATATTAAAAGCTCGAGAAAGTTTAACCATGATTAATGGGGGGAAAGACCCAGACATTCTCAATGGCACAATTAAAAATGAAGTAGGCCAACCGATGTCCGACGCTATTGTAATTGTCCAAGAATTGAATACAATTTATACCAATGCAAATGGAGAGTTCAGTATTGAGATTCCTGAAGAAATGGATAATCTCAATTTAATAATAATGAATAAAGCTCATGACAAAGAATTGAAGTATTCTGTAAAACGACCTTTTAAGCCTATTTTACTTGTTTTTAGATAAAATTTAAGCAAGCCAGAGTTTATAAGAGTAATTTTAATAGCTTATTATACTTTTATGTGCCGTGACTAATCCTGCTACTTTGACAAGATTAGCAGGGCTAACGTATGTTTCATTTAAACAGTAAATTTTGAGATTTACCGTGACCAATCTTGATATCTTGACCAATCCCGCATCCGTGACAATTTCATCGCTAGGTGACAGTTTTAATAATTAAACGCACTATAACACGGACGGTTGGGGTAATAAACTTGTCACAATTTTTGCGCGCCACCGTGACAGTTTTATCATGACGATTAACTTCTCACTCATCTGCCAATTCTTTTCCGGCTCTGGACAAATCCTGCTACCGAAACAAATTTTTCTTTCGCCGGGACTTGCAAAAATTGCGCCATGGTGTCTTGTCCGCCGGGACAGTTTTTCGGCTAAAGCATTAGGACTCGAATCGGCGTACGGCGCCACCAACGTTTACTTCCCCAACCGCCGGGCCGTTAGGTGTCAAAACGCTGGTCCACTATAAGTTATCATTTATCAAATT
>JANXXP010000238.1 GCA_025350595.1 Bacteroidota bacterium | reverse complement strand
CAGGAAGCTATAACATGGGCAGGAGTACAACTCAAAGGGGGAGCAAATACATTAAAGTTTGTTGCATTTGTCCCTGCGGTATTAATAGTGTTCTTTACATTCCTTCATTTCTGGAAGAGAAAACAAGTATAAAACTCTCCGCCTCCCTGCCCCCCTAAAGGGGGTTAATTCACAGTATGACACAGAATTAACCTACCTTTAGGGGGTTGGTGGGCAAAAATGGAAAGGGCATGCCTAACATTTATAACACATAAGAATTTATTATGAAAAAGATCAGAATGGGAATGATTGGCGGTGGTATCGGTGCATTCATCGGAGATGCTCACCGTCGTGCTTCAAGGATATGTAATGACTACGAGCTAGTTGGTGGTGTTTTTGATGTCGATTATGAAAAGAGTAAACTGTTTGCACAAAATGAGAGTATTTCTTCTGATCGCTGCTATGTCAGTGTCGAGGCTCTCATTAAAGCTGAGTCAGCTCTTCCTGCAGATAAACGAATGGAGGTGGTATCCATAGTAACACCCAATGCTCTGCATTTCTCTTTTGCAAAGAGTCTGCTTGGCGCCGGGTTTAACGTGGTATGCGAAAAACCGATGACAATGACTGTTAAGGAAGCTGAAGAGTTGGAAAAACTGGTTGCTGAGAAAAAGTTGACATTTGCACTTACTCACACTTATACGGGTTATCCTATGATCCGCCAGATGAAGGATCTTATAGCAAAAGGAACCCTGGGTACAATTCAGCGGATTGATGCACAATATTATCAAGGTTGGATAAATTCAATTATACATGGGACAGGCACCAGGATAACCGGAGTCTGGAGACTCGATCCAAAACATGCCGGAGCCAGCAGTTGCATGGGCGATATAGGTGTTCACGCATTTAACCTTATTGAATACACTACCGGCCTGGAAGTAAAAGAAGTTCTCTCAGATCTAAATCCAGTTAAGGAAGGTATTGAACTCGACCTGGACGGAACTGTTTTGCTTCGTTTCAGTAAAAATCTGAAAGGAGTTATTAGGGCAAGCCAGGTATGCGGAGGTGAAGAGAACAATCTGACAATAGCAGTTTATGGTTCAAAAGCAAGTCTGAAGTGGGCTCAGGAAGATCCTAATTTTCTTTATCTGTTAAGCGACAATGAGCCTACTAAAATATTTAAACCGGCTCACGGTTACAATGACCAGTTTGCAGAAGCCAGTCACACCATGCCATCCGGTCATCCGGAAGGAATATATGAAGCTTTAGCCAATATATATAAAGGTGCAGCTAAATCAATCAGGGGAATAGAATTCACTCCCGGAGAATTCCCTACTGTTCACGATGGAGTAAGGGGAATGAAGTTTATACACTCGGTTGTTGATTCGAATAAGGCTGGGAATACCTGGGTGAAAGTGTAAAGGCTTCATGACGCAGGCTGTGGGCTGCAGGCAAGAGATTTTAAATAGGAGGGGCTGTCTCATAAGTTGAAATCCATTAACCGCATAGGGCGCTAAGTCCCGATAGCTATCGGGATTACGCGAAGCACGCAAAGGTTTGATAAACATTGTTTTAACTTTGTGAACTTTGCGCCTTCTTTGATTTAAACCAAACAACATTTTGCTCAGATTTATGAGCCCGGCCAATAATATTCCTATAGAGATCTGGTCTTCTGGCTTTTATATATCTGCTTCCTCCCGATTCAGTAAGTTTTTCCGGTATAATTGTCGCTGTAACAAAATCATCACCAAGATGCCGACATTCTGCAATAATATCTCCGAATGGATCAATTATCATTGAACAACCATTCTTTAGCTGGTCGTCATCCATACCTATCGGATTTGAGAACACAACATAAATTCCATTATCATAAGCCCTTGCAGGAAGCCATTTCATTAACCAACCTCTTCCCTTCATCCCATCAAATTCCAGTCTTAGAGAAGTTGGATCAGATTCTCTGTTCTTCCACAATTCAGGATCAACAAAACCGGCGCCAGGTCTTGTCGATGGGGTACACATGGTGACATGAGGCATGAAGATGATGTCTGCACCTAAAAGAGTAGTCGCTCTGACATTCTCAATGATATTATTATCGTAGCAAATCAAAATTCCACATTTCCATCCGTACAAATCAAAAATGCAATAGCTGTCACCTGCTGTCAGATATGGATTGATGAAAGGATGAATTTTCCGGAACCTAGCAAGCAACCCGGTCTTATCAACGCAGACATAAGATTTGTATAATTTATCGTCTTTGTCCTTCTCGAACAGGCCTGCAAGAACAGCAATGTCGTTCTCAGATGCAATCTGAATAAGTCTCTTTATACTTGGTCCATCGGGAATATATTCAGCCAGATCAAGCATTTGCTTCTTTGAAAGATTCCGTGCAAAGGTATAGCCTGTAACTGAACACTCATGGAATGCTATTACCTGCGAACCTTTAAGAGCGGCTTGTTTAGTTAACTTTTCAATTTGTGAAAGGTTGTAATTTTTGTCGCCACTCCGATTTTCAAACTGTGCCGTGGATATTTTAATATTATCCATACATAAAAACAATCAATGGACCAATTTCTTAGAAAAAAATTACTTTTTCTTCTTTAAAAGGAAAAATGCGATAGCGCCTACCAATACAACAGCTCCGGCAATTAAGGTAATAGTTTCGAAACCTCCTTTTCCTTTTGCAGGACCCTTATCATCCTCAGTGGCATAATAGAATGTTGGTTTAGCTTCGGTATCCATATTTACTGTATCTTTTTTTGGTTTAGGCTGCTCCTGGCCATTTACCATATTCATACCACCTATTAAGAGGAGCGATGCCATCGAAAACACTAAAACTGACTTTTTCATTTCTTTTATTATTAAAATTTATTTAATTGTATTCGCTAATTCATCATATTTTTTGGCTATTTCCGGATTTGATTTCCTGTATGTTTGTGCCAGAGCAATAATCGCAGGTTTGTACCTCGAATTCATTGTTAAACAAGTCCAAAGTAAATTCCTCGACTGCTTTAAATCACTGTCTATTAACAAACCAGACATTTCCACATAAGCCTCAAAGTACTTTCTGTTTGCCTTAATCAGTCTGGCATAGTACTTAATCGCCTCATCCTTTTTGTTTTTCGATTTTGCAATATTTCCCATATACATCAGGATAGGTTCGAAATCAGGATTTAGTTCCAATCCTTTATTCAGAACCGAGTCAGCTTTTTCGTACTGTCCGTCACTAATTAAAGCAGTCGCAAAATTATAAAAAATCAATTCATCTTTATCATCAACACGCAAAACCTTATCAAAATAACTAATAGCATCTATGTTTCTTCCCTCATTTAAAGCATTATAAGCATAAAAATCATCTTTCGACTTTCTTTCTAAAACTGCACAGACAGGAACCTTGTCAGCATATATTATATGTATGGCATTTTTGGGAGGCCAGGTATTGTTCTTTAGCTTTAGTGGAGAAATATACCTGTTTGTGATAATAGCATAATCCCAGTCCGATTGACTTCTCTCCTCATATCTGAAATAAGATGTCTGAATCTCCGGATGATTACGAAATTGCCATTCTACAGAGTATGTTGCTTTGACCTTTACCGGTACTGAATTATTCTTTGTTTTTAAATACTCAATCAACCACTTTGAAGCTTCGGTCTGGCTAACGAAATAGTAATCTGTTTCATAATTGCCATAGGCACCTTTTAGTCCTCCAACAAACTGATTATAATATAAATAAGAGTATACATGATTTGTGATCATGAATTTCAGTGGATGAATCGAAAGTATCGCAAACAGGAATACTGCAACCCATTTTAAAGGTTTGCTCCCGAGATTCTCAAATAAGCTTTTATATCCTATTGCCGCAATAAGTATGATTGCAGGATAGATAAAAAGAAACTGCCGCCATGAGCTATATAGATTCGATCTCTCATAAACAACAAAAACCATTGGAAATATGATTGTAAATAAAATCAATCCCAGCAATTCAACTTTGCCATTTTTGATTTCATGCCTTATGAAAATTACAAATAAAATCAATCCGGTCAATACAAGAAATGGGATCGTAATCAACATTGATTTAGGCAAATAGTACCATGGCATAAAATCAGACCATTCAACTTTTCCTTCAAAAATCTGACGGAACGTATCGGGGAAATGAGCCATAACCTTGTACGATTCGAGCATGTTAATTATGGGTCTCTGAAGTACATAAGGCCATAATACTATGCTTAAAATCCAGGAAGTTAACGTGATACTTATTATCCAGAAGAGCTTTATCCCTAGTTCAGAATAATCAATTTTTCTTTCTCTCATGAATTTAAATAAACAGAATAGAAAAAAGGAAAAGAAGAGATAACAAATCAGAAGCAAGCCGCCTGCCCTGATACTAATCGAAAAAGTAATACTGCCAGTGAGTAAAATAATTTGAAGTGCTGAAATTTTCTTCCCTGAAACCAGGAATTTAAGAGTGAAGAAAGTGCTTGCAATGTATCCGAGTGCAAACGGAATATCCTTCAGATTATTCATTGTATGACCAAAAAAACCGGGTGAGAGGGCAAAAAGAATAACCACCAGAATTCCTCCACCATAACCTGTCAGCCAAATAGCAAAAAAAGCTGTGCACAGTATAACGAGCCACCCAGCGATTACACTCATCAAATGACGGAACCCGTAAATATCATCGATTTGAAACCATTTTATAATAATTGTAACGATGTTGTCATACGACTGCCCATAATACTGCAGATGTGAAACAGGAGTATTCAGAGCTGACCTGTCAGCGCCGTGAGATGCAAAATAATTGTAAACAGAAACAGAATGATTGTAGTGAAGAACCTCATCACATGTTATACCCGCATCCTTGCTGTTGAGCAGCATCAGAAAAAGTAAAATTGCGGAGCATAAAAAAAAGATATATTTTAACCTTGACTCTTTCATCATTTTTCTGAGCCGTCGTCATAAATCTTTCTGACGAAATAGAGCGGGCGGTTTTGTGTCTCTTTATAACTTCGGTAAACATACTCTCCAAGAATTCCCATAAAAACCAACTGTATGGAACCCAGAAAATAAATACTTAATAATGTTGATGACCAGCCAATTAATGCGAAGCCATAAATCTTGGCAATTATTACATAGATTCCGGCCACCAAAAATACGAGTGCACCTATTGTTCCCATTATCAGGCATAAGCGTATTGGAAATCTTGAAAAAGAAAAAATTGCATCAGCTGCCAGAATAAACAACTTGCGAATGCTCATTTTAGGGTTACCCTTAAAGCGATCTTCTCTAATGAATTCAACGTATCCCTGTTTAAACCCGATAAATGTTCTAAGACCCGGAAGGTATCTTACTTTCTCTTTCATCATAAGTAGTGCATCAACTGCTTCACGCCGTAGCATGGAGTAGTTACCGGAATTCTCCATGTTTTTTATCTCACCAATTTTCTTAAAAAATATATGGAATAGAAGAGAGTAAAGAATTCGTCCTTTATTTCCTTTTCTACCGATCTTTTTTCCGCTAACTATATCAAAATCTTCTTCCATGATTTTTCTATACATATCTGAAAGAAGCTCCGGCGGATCCTGCAAATCACCATCCATCATCGCCACTATATCACCTTTGGCATGTTCCAGTCCAGCTGTATAAGCAGCCTGATGCCCAAAATTTTTGGATAGTGAGAGCACTTTAATTTTTCTGTTTTTTTGTTTCCAGGACAAGATTTTATGAAGACTTTCGTCAGTGCTCCCATCGTCGACAAAAATCACTTCATAATCCTTAATAAATGAATCGAGGGCTGCAATAGTCCTATTAACCAATTCATCAATCAGTTTCTCTTCGTTAAATATTGGTATAACCAGTGAAAGCATAATGCATTAAAGAATAATTACTTCTTTCCTTTGTCACCGACCCCCTCCCTTTTTCCATCCCCCACGAGGAAGGGATCGTAAAACATTGCATCACAACTTCTTCCCCGTTGGGGGAAGGTTGGAAAGGGGGTAATTTTATCTATTTTGAATGCAACCTCGCATATGCAAAAGCTGCCTCATCCTTCAGATCATTATTATTTAAAAGTTCTTTAATTACAGGAACAGAATATTCTGAACCCATCCAGCTTATTTCTTTAAGCAATAGTTTTTTGGCGTCAACTGTTGTTTCCTTATTTTTAAGAACAGTTACCATCATCATCTCAAGATTCAACAGTCCTGATTCATCGCCTGCCTGTTTTCTGATCTCACTTTCAAGGTATGTAAAGTATTTAGTACTCTTGCTGATGTCATAACTTCCGATTTTTGCCATAACTTCCTCAATAGTCATCTGTTTAAAATCGGAACGAAGAGATACACCGGCAACTGTAGGAAAATCAAATGGAACTTTTTGAGTTACATTTCCTGTTACGGCCCATTCTGCTCCTCTTTGCAGAGTTGTTATGAATCCAACACATTGCATAGCCGGACCACCACCTTCGTCAGCATGTCCCATTGTTGTATGAAAAATTCTTCCTCTTCCATAGCTGAGAACCATAAGCATTGGTTCATCCCTCATAGTACCTCCCCC
This sequence comes from Bacteroidota bacterium, assembly GCA_025350595.1. GTDB lineage: Bacteria > Bacteroidota > Bacteroidia > Bacteroidales > VadinHA17 > LD21. The sequence continues at coordinate 890 of JANXXP010000238.1, read as the reverse complement.
TAAAGATGAATCAGCAAAAGCAGTTGCCAGTATCTGCATGTTTTTTGCAGGTCCGCGAAGCTGGCTATACAATTCATCAGTTCCATGCAGCCATCTGTCGGGCAGCCCTTTGGTTATCGGATGATCCATCCTGGTTTTTACCAGATATTCTCTTCTCTTCCCGTGAGAACCTCCTGGTCCGGCTGAAGTATCCTTAATTAACTCATTATGTCTATAATAAACATAAGGACCATCTTTCTGGTTTCGATTGCCCCATCCGCCAAGTCCGATTATTTCGTTATATTCTTTCCATTCAGGAAATGAATTATCGGCAGCATGATAGACAACTACACCACCTCCGTCTTTTACAAACTTAAGAAATCCGGACTTGGTTTTGTCTGACCATGAATCACCGTTATAATCGAGTACTACCAGTTTATATTTTGAAAAATCGGGATTAAAAGTGTTCATATCTCCTCCTTTTTCAGGTGTTAACATGATCTCGCATGAGAACATCCCGGTCTCATCAAGAATTTGTTTCAGGATAGGAGAACTTGCTTTCCAAAGATGGTTATTCTGACCGGTTATGATCAATGTCTTGTAGTTTGAATCATTCTTGCAGGCTGATAAGAAAGTTAATAAACCAGCCACTATAATTAAAAGTAAATATTGTTTTTTCATGATTCCGAAGTTTAAACTGTTGGTAATGTCCATGGTTGACGGTATGGGCGGCTTAGCATGCGACTTGCCCTTTGATTTCCAATTATGCTTTCCTTAAAAGGATCCCATTTGATAGTCTGGCCGGTTGTCATTGCAATTTCTCCTAATAAAGCAACAGATATTGCCCTGTAAGCGACGTGCACAGGAGCAATAGTCTCCTTGCGTGAACGGACACAATCAATAAAGTTCTG
>JANXXP010000194.1 GCA_025350595.1 Bacteroidota bacterium | reverse complement strand
AAGGGGTCGAACAAGGGGCAAAGGTATTGATGTCACCGGCTAAAAATGCCTACCTTGACATGCAGTATGACTCAACGAGTACCTATGGGTTGCATTGGGCGGCTTACATCGAAGTGGACAAGGCCTACAACTGGGATCCGGCTACGCTCGTTCCTGAAATTAAACAAGAAAATATCCTGGGTATTGAAGCGGCTCTCTGGTCAGAAACTGTTAGCAATTTTCAGGAAGCCGGGTACCTGATTTTTCCCCGCTTGCTGGGTTATGCTGAAATCGGATGGACTCCCGCCAAGATGCGCAACTGGGATGAATATAAAGTTCGCCTGGCCCACTTTGGAGAAAGAATGCAAGTTATGAATGTCAATTTTTACCCTTCCAAATTGGTGAAGTGGGATAAAAAATAAAAGTAGGATAGATTTTACTGACGGGGTGACTCCAACCTAAATTGAGCGATTTGGAATAAAAAAAATAAAAGATAGTTTGCTTATTAAAGTGATGATGAATATTTTAGCAGTGACAAAACAAACTATTAACCCATCACCTTTTAGGTGAGCAAAGACTATCTTTTATGAGTGCTAAGATAACAAAAATCGGCATAACAAACGACAAGATTTCCAGTCGTGGTGGACTATTGTTTTTTCTTCGTTATATTGAAAAAACAGCCCTTTACAGTCTTATTTTAAGTGTTCTTCTGAAAGAAATCAAGTTGAATGCCAAAGGATTGCAGTTGCCACAATTTCTAAAACAGATATTTGCTTACTTCATGGATGGAACCCATATGTCCATGAGCGGTTTCGATACCAGGAAAAATGATCAGGGGTATGCAGCTGTGCTGGAGAACAAACCGGTGGAAATGGCATCATCTCATCAAATAAAAAGGTTTTTCACCAAGCTTTCCATTGTCCCCAATAAAGTGTACCGGGTAATTTTACACCGCCTCTTTATCTGGCGACTTCTGATTGAGAAACCCGGGATCATCATTTTAGGTATCGACACAATGGTCATGGACAATGACTTAGCCAAGAAGCGTGAGGGTGTTGAATTTACCTACAAGAAAAAGAAGGGTTTTCAGCCACTGCACATCTGCTGGGGCCCTTACCTGATCGATGTGGTTTTCCGCAAAGGGAGTGCCCATTCAAATCACGGCACCGATTACATTGATTGTGTGACGGATGTCGTAAATTTGATCCGCTCCCAGTATTTGAAAGACGTACCCATTATCTTGTGCGCCGATAGCGGGTTTGCCGATCAAAAGGCCTTTGATTATTTTGAAAAGACGCTGAAAATCCATTACGTGGTTACCAGTAAAATTTACCCCAATATCAAAAAGTACCTGGAAGGCCTGTCCCCTGAGGCTTTCGCAGAATTTCGCAAAAAAAAGGCCGTTTGGAAATACGTCGAATTTGGCAGCAAGTTGGGTGAATGGACACAGTTCAGGCGTTGCATCTTCGTAAAATTCTACATGGATCAAAAAGGTCAGTTAATAACGGATATCGAAAAGCCGGATTCGATCATTTACACCAATATTGGCATGTGCCCGCAGGCTGATGATAAATTACGTGCGGCAGGCGGACAGAAGTATTTTAAAATAGAAAATATCATTGCCCTCTCGCACCAAAGGGGTGCAGACGAATTAATCCACCGCAGTCTAAAGGAGTTGGCAACCAAAGAGCAATTGCCTTTCAAATCCTTTGGAAAGAACCGTGCCTATTACTATATGCTTGTTATCTCGCACTTTATGTTTGAAACTTATAAGCGCGACATAACCTCCCATGTTATCCCCGTAAGGTCCTATCCAAATACAATGCGAAGGATATTGATTGATTTTGCAGCTAAAATAACAACAAGGTCAAGAAATATTATCCTTAATGTGAGCAAAACAGTCTATCAAACCATTAATATTGAACAAATATGGAAAAAATGCCAACTGCCACCCAAGATCCAGCTTGCCTGAACAAACCCGGTTGATCTTTGTGGCTTTTTTCGTAAAATCAAATGAAAAAGATATGCCTTTCAATGAAAATACATAGCATAATAAGACTATTTTAGGGATACAAGTACCCCTAAAATAGCCTTATCCGTCAGGCAAACTGCAATTTCCAATTAAAATCACTTCAAACATAACATAAGGAGAACCCAAAAGGAACCCGAATCTATTAATCGCTCAATTTAGGTCCAAGTCACCCCGTCAGTAATGTTATCCTGGCAGTTCAGATTCCAATAAACTGATCGACTGAAAAAAGCTTTCCGTCAGCCGATGCAAAGAAGAGAAATATACCTTGCAGCTTTCCTGTTCCCTGGGGAACCTTTACCATGGCAGTTTCAAGGGCTCGTGTAGCGCCCGTTACAACGGGGTGGCTGAATGTTCCATCATGGGCAAATA
>JANXXP010000182.1 GCA_025350595.1 Bacteroidota bacterium | reverse complement strand
TACCAAATTTACAAGTATCTGATAATATAGAAGATATCAAATGTTGCCATTAGTAATGCAGCGAAGCGGAATAAGGAACCGAGTCCTTCCAGAAAGTGCAGGTTCACCGACTTCGCCGGACGTAGCCGACTATGTCGGACGAAGGTAATCCCCTTAGTTTGAATCTTCTACCGCACTAATCGTCAGAAGTCAGGAAAAATTATATTATTTCTTTTATTTTTTACCCCTTTCATTTTAACCTATTAGTGAAAGGTTTTAGCTGGGGTCTTAAGCATGTTGTGTTCCTTTGTGGTTAATGGATTTTACAGCGACGAAATCATCTCCGTCATAATAGTCGTCATCCGCGATTCGGTTTTGGCAGCCTCATTCTGAACTGATTCGTGTGTGGTATATTCAATTTTCCCTTCAACACCCAGATCAGTTATTATGCTTACTGCAAAGCAGGGGACATTCATATGTCTGGCTATAATTACTTCAGGAGTGGTTGACATTCCGACAGCATCTGCGCCAATTATCCTGAAATATTTGTATTCGGCAGGTGTTTCGAAAGTTGGTCCGCTGGTAGACAGGTAAACCCCTTTGTGAATCCTGATATTATGCTCATGGGCAATGAGCAAGGCTTTTTTAACAAGGTATTTATCATACGCTTCCCCCATATCGGGGAACCGGGGACCAATACGGTCGTCATTATGACCAATCAATGGATTCGGGAGCAGGTTTATATGATCGGTGATTACCATTATATCGCCTATCTGAAATTCAGGATTTACACCTCCTGCCGCATTTGAAAGAAAAAGACATTTTATCCCGAGATATTTTAATACTCTTACCGGCAAAGCGACCTGTTCGGGACCAAATCCTTCATAATAATGGAATCTTCCTTTCATGGCGACAATTTTTTTCCTTCCAAAATCGCCAAAGATTAGTTTCCCGGCATGACCTTCAACTGTAGCAACAGGAAAATTCGGGATATCCTTATAATCTATTTCAATCCTGTTTTCAATTTTAGAGGTAAGTTCTCCAAGTCCTGTGCCAAGAATAATTCCTGCATCCGGATTAATTATTCCTCTTGACCTCAGAAATTCTGTTGTTTCGTTTATTCTTTCTAACATAATCAACTATCAGATTATCAAACTCATTCTTGTCGTCGTTCAAAAAATAGACCTCGACAGGGATATAATAAAATACCGATCTGATCGGTTTTGCAATATTAGTAAATTCTCTCAACCTGACAGCATCTTTTTCAGTAGTAATCAGATACTTTGTCGTTGACTTGAGATCGTTAAATGCTGATAAAATATTTATTATATCTTTTTCTTTGAAGTTGTAATGGTCGGGATAGCAAAAATGGACTATTTCTCCGGCTGTTTTTTCAATATGCTCTTTAAGCGGAGAGGGATTTGCAATTCCGGTTATAAGAACAACTCCGCAATCGCCTGATAATGATATTTTTGAATGATCTTTTTCCCGCTCAGGGATATCAAAAACGGGCAGGAGATCCTTATATATGAGAGAAGTAAAATACAGATTCTGATAAGGGGCTTTATCAACTTCCTTTACAATCAGTCTTCGTTGAATAGGGGAGATGTTTTCAGGCGATTTGGTAATCAGAATAATATCGGCCCTCCGCATATTATCTTTGCTCTCTCTGAGATTACCATACGGCAAAAGATAATCTCTCACAATCAGTCTGTCAAAATCGGACAGAAGAATAGAAAACCCGGGTGTTATTCTTCTGTGCTGGTATCCGTCATCAAGAATTATCACTTCAGTTTCAGGTCTTTCCTCTAAAATCTTTCTTACTCCATGAACACGGTCTCTGTCAACAGTTACCAGAACATCAGGAAACTTGTGGAGAATCTGCAATGGTTCATCACCAATTTCGTTAACCAGTGATGATAATGTTGCTATTCTGAAATCACGGGTTTTTCTTTTGTAGCCTCTGCTTAAGGTGGACACCCTGAAGTTTTCCCGAAGCAATCCTGCAAGATATTCGGTATGAGGGGTTTTGCCGGTACCTCCAACAGTTATGTTTCCTACGCAGATTACCGGAATACTGAACTCCACAGATGGAAGAATTTCAGTATTATACAAGAAATTTCTTATATAGGTAACCGCTCCGTAAATTAGAGAAAGGGGATAAAGAAATATATTCCTGCTGTTTCCCATATATTAATTAAAGTGGGTAACGTAACAAAGATCAACGAATATCAATAAAATAAGGGAGACGTGCCTGAATCCCCGACATATCATTAATCTCCTGAACCATATTGTAATACTTAACGGCGTCCCCCAGTTCCCTTTTTAAAATACTCATTCTGATTTCACCGCTAAGTTGTGAGATAATCCTTGTATAAGGATCTTCAATTACCGGGAGTTCTCTTACAGAATATCCATCAATTCCGGCAAGATTTGCTGCCCCTTTTATGGCAGCTTTCAGACCTCCTATTTCATCAACGAGACCTATCTTCAGAGCTCTGTTTCCGCTCCACACTCTTCCCTGTCCGATACTGTCGACTGATCCTGCTCTCATCTTTCTTCCCAGAGCAACTTTCCCGACGAAATCGCTGTAGACGTTCTCAACCCCCATTTGCATTACCTCTTTCTCATATACATTCATTGGTCTGTAAATTGAAGGGAAATCCGAATTTTTATTGGTGTTTACTGTTTCTGTATTGAGGCCAAGCTTCTGTTCAAGAAGCTTTCCGGCATTTGGAATGAGGCCAAACACCCCGATAGATCCTGAAATAGTCGTCTGATCTGCATATATTTTTGTGCCCGGAGCAGATATGAAATATCCTCCCGATGCAGCATAATTACCCATAGAGATGATCAATGGTTTAGCTTTAGCTGCAAGATCCAGTTCTCTCCACATAATTGTAGACGCAATTGCATTCCCCCCCGGAGAGTTAACCCTTAAAACAATTGCTTTTACTGATGTGTCGAGCCTCTCCTTCCTGATTATATCAGCATAACTATTTCCTCCTATATTATTCTCGGTTCCCTTGCCCATTACGATAGTTCCTTCAGCATAAATAACTGATATTTTGTTTTTTGCGAAGTAGTTGCGTGAAGGATCAGGTACTTTACTGTATTTTGACATAGATACCAGATTGAGGTCTTTCCCTGCACTTGTTCCAGAAAGGGATTTAAGTGTATCGTTTAATTGATCTCGAAACATAAGTCCGTCGACAAGCTTTACAGCAAGGGCGCTGGTAGCAAGACTCCCATCGAGATTATCGGCAATACGGTTAAGCTGTTCAGCAGAAATGCCTCTCGATTTTGAGATATCTTCAATAACACTTGACCAGATTGATCCGGCATAATCTTTAATCTGAGCCTTATTTTCTTCACTTAATTTGTCGAGTATAAATGGCTCAACTGCGCCCTTAAATTTCCCATGACGGATTACCTGCACTTCAACACCTATTTTATCAAGTGCATTCTTATAAAACATCACCTCGCTGCTCAAGCCTTTAAATTCAACCATCGATCCGGGATTTACGAAGATTTTGTCGGCAGCAGTTGATAAATAGTAGCACTGTTGCGTTAAAATATAATCAGAATAGGATATTACAAATTTCCCTGTTTTTCTGAAATCCTCAAGAGCTTTTCTTATTTCACCTGTCGTGGCCCAGCCCGATGGAAGAAGCCCGTTCTCAATTAAAATACCCTTTATTTTTTTGTCAGCGGAAGCTTTTTCGATATTATGCAGTATGTCATTTAATCCGGGTGCAGGAGTAAGTGTCATACTGAAAACATCAAATCCTGAGAGTGGGTTCTGGTCGCCATGGTCAGGTATCGGAACTCCGGCTTTAAGGACAAGGATTGAATTATCGCTTATTGATACAGGTTTGTCTCCCGAAGCTACCAGAGCGCTGATACTTGCCAGCATTACGATAAATAGCAGAATAGACGCAATTATTATTCCGGTTATAGTTGCCAGAGTATATTTCAGGAAGTTTTTCATTTTTGTAAATTTTGATAAAATGAATTCTAAATATATTTAAATAAAATTATTTTGTAAATGTAAGGATGTATTTAATACTTTTGATATGAGACAGATTCGAATATGAAGATAGTTTTTCTGGGCATAGGAACAAATCTTGGAAGCAGGGAAAGAAATCTTTCTGAAGCGCTGGCAATGATAGCAGAAAATATAGGGAAGATTTTAATGTCATCATCGGTTTATGAATCTGAACCATGGGGCTTTAAATCAGATGATAAGTTTCTTAATATGGTTGTGAAGGTTGAGACAACCCTTTCCGCTTCAGGTTTATTGGGAAGAATTCTCATGGATGAAGTATTGCTTGGAAGAGTTAGAGCAGGGAAACAATATACCTCAAGAAAAATTGATGTTGATATCCTTTTTTATGAAGATCTGATACTTAATGAGGAAAGTTTGAAAATTCCACACCCACATTTGCATGTAAGGAAGTTTGTACTGATTCCTCTCTGTGAAATTGAACCTGAATTTATGCATCCGGTGTTGAAGAAGAACGTTACTGAACTGTTGAAAATGTGTGAAGATAAGAGTGAAGTGAGGAAATATTCCTGTGCCCCATAAACCCCCTTTAAATTCCATCCAATAGAGTAAATCTACATTATACTATTGACATACAATTAAATACAGCGAGGACATCCCTCCCCTTGGAGGAGATGTTGCGAAGCGACAAAGGGTGTTCATCACAACACCCCGTTATCAGCAAAGCTGTAATAATCCTTCTCTGAAATAATGAGGTGATCGAGAAGCTGAATATCCATAAGGTTACCGGCTTCTTTAATCTTCTGCGTAATTTTATTATCCGATTCGCTTGGATTCAGATTTCCCGATGGATGATTATGGCAGACAATAATACCTGAAGCCAGATATTCAATTGCCTTCTTCATAACTATCCGTACATCTGTTACAGTTCCGCTTATTCCTCCCTGGCTAAGTTTCATCCTGTTAATCACTTTATTCGACCGGTTGAGGAATAATATCCAGAATTCTTCGTGGGCAAGGTCAGAAAGGATAGGTTGAAATATATCAGCAACGTCTTTAGAGCATTTTATCTGAGGTATATAGGGGACTTCAGCCAGTTTCCTTCTTCTTCCCAATTCCATTGCAGCAGCTATTGTTACTGCACGTGCAGGGCCGATTCCGTGTAACTTTTTAAGGTCAGAGATAGTAAGTTTGCCCAGACTATTCAGGTTGTTGTTTACAACGCCTAACAGTTCACGGCCCAGGTCAACAGCCGATTTGTCCTTTGTTCCGGAACTGATCAGTATTGCCAGTAATTCGGCATCACTCAGACTGGCTGTGCCATTCTGAATAAGCTTTTCTCTGGGTCTGTCTTCAACAGCCCATTCAGTAATTTTGAGAGACATGCAGCACGAATTTTGAAATGCATGTGCAATATAATAAAAAAAGGCCGTACCATTACGATACAGCCTCCTGATATATAATAGAATGAAATTATAAACTGCTTACATGCTTCACAATAGATGACTTCAGGTTTGATGCCTTTTTCTTGTGAATAATGTTCTTCTTAGCCAGCTTGTCGAGCATAGAAGTTAATTTTGGAAGGAGAACTCCGGCTTCTTCTTTACTGGTTGTAGCACGAATTGCCTTA
>JANXXP010000177.1 GCA_025350595.1 Bacteroidota bacterium | reverse complement strand
ATTTTGAAGTAAAGCTTACAGCAGGGACAAGTTTCGATCTGAAACCAAGCCAGGCATAAGCAGTAGAATGCTGAACTGCATGTCCACATTCGTGAGCAGCTACCGCAGCAGCGGATATATTTCTTCCATTATATACATCAGGACTCAGATTAATAGTTTTGTCGACTGGATTATAATGGTCGGTAAGCTGACCCTCAACGCATTCAACTCTCACGCCGCTAATTCCCTGGTCCCGTAACATTCTTTCAGCAACCTCCCGTCCTGACATTCCATTATCAAGAGGAATTTTAGCGTACTTTTTAAATTTCGATTTTAAAACAAGACTTACGATCCAGCTCAGGATCATAAATGCTATAAAAATTATCCAGATATTAATATTCATAATTTTATCTCCTTATTAATTTAACATTTTCAAATACCTGCAAATCCTCTGCCAAAGAAACAATGACAGTTCAAACTTGTCATTTTGACAGAAAACGCAAAAGTACACTTTTCAGTATATTATCATTAATTAATCAGTTCTCATTTTGTTATCTTTGTGAAATGGGTAAGGCAATAAATAAAGTACTGTCATTTCTCTTATCACTTCCGGTTCTCTTTTACAGATATTCGATTTCTCCGTTTTTACGTCCGGCCTGCCGACATATTCCGAGTTGTTCACAATATATGCTTGATGCTTTAAAAATTCATGGCCCGGCTATCGGGTTATGGATGGGAACCGGGAGAATCCTCAGATGCAGACCCGGAGGAACTCATGGTTACGACCCTGTTCCCCTTTTCCATTTTCGTCGTTACCGGCCATTGGCGTCAATTTTTGGAAAAGCAGAAAAACAAAACAGACTCAAGAGATAAAAAGGCGGACTGCAAGACAATAAGACTGCAAGACAAACAGACAATTAAAAGTTAAGTTCCTCTTTAAGATGTTTATACCCCGACCGGCTAACCGGAAGTTTATCGCCGGAGTGGAGGATTGCAACATGATTATCTTTGCCGTAAGGTTCAATCTGCTTAATCTCTTCCACCTTTACAATATATGAACGGTGAATTCTTACAAAATCAGATTTTGGGAGATTATCTTCATAGTACTGCATTGTTTGTTGCTTCAAAGCTTTACCGTCTGAATGAAATATCATCACATAATCATCTTCAGCTTCAACATATCTTATGTTATCGACAGGAATGATATTGATGGAGTTGGCTTTTCTGACTACAATCCTGTTTACGGGAGAAGTCGATTCCGGCTTTTTAGAAAGAAGCTCACTTGCAGACATTTTATTTCCAGCTCCCGCCCTGATCTTATCAATAGCTTTCTTAACAGCACCAAGGAATCGCCTTTTCTCGAAAGGTTTCATAAGATAATCAACTGCATTAAGCTCAAACGCTCTTATTGCAAACTGATCATAAGCTGTTGTAAAGATGATCTCTGGTTTCTCAGTAAGCACCTCAACCAATTCAATTCCGGTTAGTCTTGGCATCTGTATATCAAGGAAGACCAAATCAGGTTTTAAGGCTGAAATTGACTTTAAGCCAGAAAAACCATCAGAACATTCGGCAATAACTTCAATGGATTCCACCTCTTTCAGGTAATGTTTAATTAATTCCCTGGCCGGGGTTTCATCGTCAATTATTAGTATTCTTATCTTTTCCATCATTTATTTGTTCCCAGAACTGATTAAAAGGACATTTTGTTTTCTTCCCGATAAAATTAAGCAATAATTTTCAAATGATATTCAGGAATATTCTCTGGGAATGTACAGAGTTACGGTATAGATTCCGTTTTCCTTTGATGTTTTGAAGGATGCTTTGTTTCCATAGAACAATTCAAGGCGTCGGGATACATTTAACAAACCTGTCCCGGTACCTTTTTTTAATGATGGTTCAGTATCATAATTGTTTCTTATAATAATTTCAATGTAATCGTCAATAATTTGTGCCTTTGTATAAATCTTTACTGTTTCGGTACTTTCATAAACTCCATGTTTTACTGCATTCTCAATGAGCGGCTGCAAGAGCATTACCGGTATTTTAAAATCCAGGCATTGAGGATCAATCTGCTCTTCTATGGTAAGTTTATCGCCAAAACGAACTTTTTCGATATCAAGGTAAAGTCTAAGATTATCAAGTTCACTTTGCAGAGAAACAGGTAGTTCGTCTTTTCTTGCCAGAGCATATCTCATGAATTCAGATAGTTTAACAACCATGTCCCTTGCTTTTTCAGGGTCAGTTATAGTAAGTGAGCTGATTGAATTCAGACTGTTAAAGAGAAAGTGAGGGTTTATCTGCGACCTGAGCATTTTTAACTCGGTTTCTTTTACCAGACTTTCCAGACGAGCCTCTTTTGCATTTTTTTCTGACAGATTTGAAAGGCTTAAAAAGAGAAAATACGAAAGGATTATAAGTCCATAGATGAAAACTCCTGTTCCAATTCTATAGGGAAACGTAGCGTCCCAGTATGCTTGATAATTATTTCCGTCCGGAAGTACCAGTTGCACGACAAGTTTTGTAATCACAACCCATAGACCTACTGAAATGGCTCCACTAAGAACAAGATTGGAAATGAGTGTTGTAGTCCGGATCTCTCCGGTATTGAAGAAATTAAACGGATACCATAAAGAAAGGGCAATACCTGAATAGAGCAGTAATGATATGAGACTATCAATAATACATATATTATTGAAGCTACCGAAAGCATAATAAAATAGCAGTGACTGGCCCAGTGCAAGGAAGATCCAGACCAGCCACCATACTATCAGCCGCACTCTGTTGGCAAGTATCGGGTGTTTCATTCAATTAAATATTAATAACTTTTTACTTCTCCTCCGCCAAATACCACCGCACCTTTAATTACGAGCTGCCTGGTTGTATCGATAATTCTTCCCGGATTCAGCTTCCGTGAGTCGCCGAAGCCGCCAAGCACCGGAACAACCTCAATTTTTACATTCCAGTCATCAGGAACAATGATTGTTGTACCACCAAAAACACATGCAATTTCAAGATAAGATACCCCTGGTGCTAGTTTTGCTTTTGTAAGGTCAATTTCGCTTCCTCCGAAAACGGCAGATACTTTACCCCCTCTGAAATTATCAGATACTATCTGACGTTCTCCTCCGCTAAAAACGTGAACATAGTCAATATAATCGTCTCCTACTGCTGTGGATGATATAACAGAATTCCATCCTTTTCGTTTTGATACAATAAAAATTACCCCGATAATTATAAATATCGAAGGCCAGAACATGTCAACATCAAATGTTTCCCTGAAAATATGAGGGATTAAAAAGAATCCTCCAACAGCCATGACAATGATGCCTGATGTTTTTTTGTCCGATGAGCCAATTGTAATAACAAGTCCGATTGTAACAAGAAGCATCGGCCATGAGAAGATAACATGTTCAATGAAATTAGGGAAAATACCAGTGTTTCGCATTACAAGAAATAATCCGACAAGCACCAGAATCACGCCGATAATAGCCCGGTTATTCTGTAAGTGATGCGGTTCACGCCTATCGGGGTGATTTCCGTCTCTGAAAGGGTCATTTGTTTCCATAATCGTAAATTTATTGGTTTTTAAATTAATTACTTTAGTTTTTTCTTCTGATTAAGGAAGAAGCAATAAATGACAGACCAATTAGTGCAATTACCGCTGGCCAGTAGAAATTTTTCGCAATTTCAGGGGAAATGAATAAGAAATTGTCCTTAAGAAACCATAATCCCCCGGCAATTAAAAGGATCCCTCCGGTAAACTTAAGATTTAGGATGAGCAAAACCCCTATGAATATCATTGCAGTCTCCCAGGAAAAGTATCTGTTAATACTCCCAAGATTAAACAGATCATTTGTGGCAATCAGAAGAGCCACGCCCAGGACTATAAAGAACAATCCGATGCTCACTCTGGGATGGTGCTCCCTTTCTCTTAATTGATGAAAGTCTCTGTGTCTCATATTTTAGGTTTTTATATATATGCCAAAAGTAATTCACAGATAAGTAACAAGTGAAAGGAAATCGGTGAACAGCGATTTTATATCGGTAAATGGTCTTTTAAGCCAATAAATGTTACTTTTTTGTTGATAATTTTTTTAATTGAAGAAGGATTCATATTTTTGCAGACCAAAATTTGAAGAGATGTCCGGAATGTATACTATACCGTTAATCGGATTGAAAGAAGGACGGCACACACTCGATTTCAAAATTGGGAATGAGTTTTTTGAATTGTTTGAAGAGTCGGAAGTTAAGGAAGGTAGCCTTATTGCGAATTTTGAGATTGATAAAAGATCTTCTCATGCAGACGTTTTAATAAGGATATCAGGGAGGGTTAAAATAAGCTGTGACAGATGCCTGGAGACATTTCTCCACCCTGTTAATTGTGAAAATAAACTTCTTCTGAAGTTCGGAAAAAGCTTAGATGAGAGCGATCCGGACATTATTTCAGTGCCCTCCGATGAGCATGAATTGGATTTACAGCAGCATCTGTATGAATTTATTCATTTAGCACTGCCTATCAGAAGGGTACATCCTAATGATACTAAAGGCAGAAGCACCTGCGATCCGGTAATGTTAAAAAAACTTGAAGAACTGATAATTACAGAAGAACCGGAGAATGACCCAAGGTGGGATGAATTGAAAAAACTAATGAATGATAATTAAATATTTTTAAAATGGCACATCCGAAACATAAACATTCCAAGACCAGAAGAGATAAGCGCAGAACACATTACAAAGCAACTGCGCCTACCGTAGCGAGTTGTTCAAACTGCGGATCTGCAGTTCTGTACCACAGGGTATGTCCTGAATGCGGTTTTTACAGAGGCAAACTTGCTATAGCAAAGAAAGCTACAGCTTAGGTCTTAGTTAACTTAATAATTTAAATATGAGAATTGGCCTGGATGTCATGGGTGGTGATTTTGCACCTGATGCAATCATAGAAGGCGCAGTTGATTCCCTTCGGCATTTATCTGTTGATGAAAAAGTTATCCTTATTGGAGATTCAGTTTCCATTTACAGGAAACTCAGCGAGATGAAGGTTGATCCTTCTCTGTTTGAAATTGTTCCTTCAACGCAGGTCATTGAGATGGGAGATCACCCTGCAAAAACATTTTCACAGAAATTGGATTCCAGCATTGCAGTTGGTTATAGTATGCTGAAAAACGGCACAATAGATGGTTTCTGCAGTGCCGGAAATACAGGGGCAATGCTAGTGGGCGCGAATTTAACTGTTGGTGTGATTCCTGGAGTTCTGCGACCTGCATTGGCTACAATTCTGCCTTGTGTGGATAATCGTGGATCTGTTATTCTCGATGTCGGACTGAATCCTGATTGTAAACCGGAAGTACTGCTTCAATATGGAGTTCTTGGCAGTATTTATGCAAAATATGTCATGGGAGATGAAAATCCAACAGTAGGGTTACTCAACATTGGTGAAGAAGAATCAAAAGGAACTCCTGTTGTAAAAGCAGCCTACGATTTAATGAAAGTACATCCGCAATTAAATTTTGCCGGGAATATTGAAGGAAATGCTCTCTTTTGTGAAACGATGACTGATGTAATTGTATGCGATGGATTTGTTGGTAATGTTATTCTTAAACTGGGAGAAGCATTTCATCATCTTTATAAAACCAGAAATCTTAAAGATTCTTATTTTGATCGGCTTGATTGGGAAAATTATGGTGGGACACCAATTATCGGTATAAATGCCAATGTTGTTATCGGACACGGTATCGCAAAAAGAAAACCCATAATGAACATGATTCTGCAAACCAGAGCAGTTGTTCATGCTAATCTGGCTCAGAAGATTAAAGAAGCAATATAATTATGGAAAAAATAAGAGCTGCTATTACCGGTATTAATGCGTGGGTCCCGGAATACAAGCTGACGAATCAGGAACTTTCAAAAATGGTTGACACCTCTGATGAGTGGATTATGCAAAGAGTTGGGATCAAGGAGAGGCGTATTCTTAAGGGAGAAGGTCTTGGAAGTTCCGATTTGGGAGAACAAGCAGTAAAAGGGCTTTTATTAAAAACCAATACAGCCCCTGAAGATATTGACTTGCTGATCTGCGCCACAGCTACTCCAGATATGTTTTTCCCGGCAACTGCAAATATCATATCTGATAAATGCGGAATAAAGAATGCATTCAGTTTTGACCTTAATGCAGCCTGTTCAGGATTTCTGTTTGCTCTGCAAACCGGAGCAGCATATGTTGAAACCGGAAGATACAAAAAGGTTATTATTGTTGGAGCTGACAAAATGTCCTCTATTACAGATTATACAGACCGTACTACTTGCCCTCTTTTTGGAGATGCTTCGGGAGCAGTCCTGCTTGAACCGACAACTGAGGAATTTGGTATTATGGATTATATTTTTCACACAGATGGCTCGGGACGGAAGTACCTCCATTTGAAAGCAGGTGGATCTGTTAAACCTGCTTCGCATGAAACAGTTGATTCGAAAGAACACTTTATTTATCAGGAAGGCCAAAGCGTTTTTAAATTTGCAGTTCTAAATATGGCAGATGTTGCAGCAGAGATTATGGAAAAGAATAATCTTAATTCTGATGATATTTCATGGCTTGTTCCACATCAGGCAAATCTGCGAATTATCGACGCTACAGGAAGAAGAATGGGTATTGCCCCTGAAAAGGTAATGATCAACATTGAGAATTATGGAAATACTACCACCGCAACAATTCCTTTATGTATCTGGGAGTATGAGAAGAAACTTAAAAAAGGTGATATTCTGATTCTCGCTGCGTTCGGAGGGGGCTTTACCTGGGGTGCAATTTACCTGAAATGGGCTTACGACCCTAAATAGGACTTCTTTCAAATAAACATTCCCTTTTTGTTTCTGCTTTTCATTTTTATCTGCAATAGTTTTTATATTTGTGAGTTATTAAGATTATATCTCTAAAATTTAAATATTATGGCAAAATACAACGAGACAGATAACACCACAATTAATCTAATTAGTAATGGAACTGATATAACCGGCGATATCAAGTCCAATGGAGATATCCGAATCGATGGAACTCTTAGGGGAAATCTCAATACAAAGGGAAAAGTGGTAATAGGTATAACTGGAAAAGTTAGTGGCGAAGTTATTTGTAAAAACTCGGAAGTTTCAGGAATAGTAGAAGGCAAAATTTCAGTTGGTCAACTCCTTAACCTCAAAGCCTCATCAAAAATCCTAGGCGATATAGCTACTTCAAAGCTTTCTGTTGAACCGGGAGCAATATTTTCAGGTAATTGCAAAATGACTGATAGTGATAATAATGGAGGAGCAACAATTACAAAAGAAAACGAACCGGAAAAATTTCCGAAATAAAGGAATCAGGGATTTCGGAAAGTATTCAGGTATCGCATTTCAGATGGTTGCTATAATCCTTGTAACAACATGGGGTGGCGTAAAACTGGATAAACTTACCGGTTTCAAAACACCAGTTTTTACAATTGTTCTGTCTCTCCTGGGCGTTTTTGCTGCAATTTATACTGCAGTTAAAGACTTTATTAAGTGATCAGCTCCCTTGAATCCTTTGAATAAATATATTGTACAACTTTTACTTTTGAACACCGTGTTAATAGGAACAGGATTCCTGTTGATTCCACTTATTCTAAATAACCTTGTCCGTTTCGACCTTGCTGTCTTATCTTCTGTTTTTACATTAATTGCAATAATTACTCTTTCTGTTTTTTTACATGGTCAGGCAAAAGAACCTGACAGTCAGACACTGCACAGTCTTGTCTCTGTAAGCCTTAAGTTTCTACTTGAATTAGTAATAACACTTCTTTGGTTTATTGTTGCTAAAAAAACATCTTTAGCATCTGTTTTATTATTTTTTGTCTTATATTTAACATTCACTTTGTTTTCGATACGGGTTATTTTGAAAACATTGAAAGACAAATCTTTATAAAAACAAGTACTGATTTGAAAACAAAAATATTAATAGGCTTTTTATTCTTTCTTCTTCTTGAGGGAGCGGCATTGGTGTCTTTTGGACAGGAAGTTGAAAAAAAAGAAACTGGTACAGAAAAATTTGATGCCAGCTCTTTTATTCTTGAACATATAGCCGATTCTTATGAATGGCATATTCTTACGAAAAAGAATGGAGAGAATGTCGCACTCTATCTTCCCGTAATCCTGTACAGTAAGGATAAAGGAATAAATGTTTTTAGCTCGAAGAAGCTTGCACATGGACAAGAATATAAAGGATACAAACTTGAAGAAGAGGGCGATCTTAAGGGTAAAATAGTATCCGTTTCCGAATCTGGTGTTGTTGATGAGAAAAACCTTCCGCTTGACCTTTCTATGACAAAAGCCGTTATCGGGATGTTATCTGCTGCAATAATAGGGTTGCTTTTATTTCTTTCTCTGGCCAGGTCATATAAAAAAACAGGAATCAGTCACCCAAAGGGAATTCAGAGTTTTCTCGAACCAATTATTCTTTTTGTACGCGATGATATTGCAATCCCCAATATAGGCATTCATAATTATGCAAAGTACATGCCTTATCTTTTATCTGCATTTTTCTTTATCCTTATTAATAACCTGATGGGACTCATCCCATTTCCTCCCCCTTTTGGTGCTAACGTAACAGGTAATATTGCAGTCACTTTTGTTCTTGCAACCTGTACTTTCGTTATAACTCAGTTTAGTGGGAATAAAACCTACTGGAAACATATTTTTGCAGCTCCGGGAGTCCCTTTCTGGCTTCTGCCAATCATGATTCCTGTTGAAATAATCGGAATATTTTCAAAGCCGTTTGCTCTGATGATCCGATTGTTTGCAAACATTACTGCCGGACATATTATTGTATTGAGTCTTATTTGCCTTATTTTTATTTTTGATTCGCTTGCAGTAGCCCCGGTATCAATTTTTTTCGTGATTTTTATGGATTGCCTCGAACTTCTGGTGGCATTCCTTCAGGCATATATTTTTACTCTGCTTTCGGCTCTTTTTATAAGTATGGCAGTACCGGAAGAACATCATTAATAAATTGTTTAACTTAAAATTTGAATTATGACAGGTAGTACATTTGCAGCAATTGGAGCAGGTCTTGCAGTTATAGGAGCAGGACTTGGTATTGGAAGAATTGGCGGATCAGCTATGGATGCTATCGCGAGGCAACCGGAAGCTTATTCAAAGATTCAGATCGCCATGATCATTGCTGCAGCTCTTATTGAAGGGGCTGCATTATTCGCAATTGTTGTCGCTCTTATCACAAAATAAGAGAGAAAATTTTGAAGCCTGTGACGGTTGGTTGCAGGTCTTCATTTTATTTTAATCGAATTAACGCTATAGCTTATGTTACTATTATCAAACAGTCTTGTTTCTCCCGGATTCGGAACAATTTTCTGGTCAGTTCTGATCTTTATTTCCTTTCTCCTGATACTTTCCAAATTTGCATGGAAACCAATTCTTTCTGCTGTTAAAGCAAGAGATGAGATGATAAAAAGTTCTCTTGAATCAGCTGAAAGAGCGAGGGAGGATATGCTAAAACTGCAGAGCGATAATGAGGCAATTCTTCGAAAAGCAAGAGAAGAGAGGGAAAATATACTTAAAGATGCCAGGGATATCCGAGACAAACTAATTTCTGAAGCAAAAGGAAAAGCTAGTGAAGAAGCTGAAAAACTAATTGAGAAAGCCAGACTGGGAATTGAGACCGAGAAGAGAAAAGCTCTTTCAGAGATTCATGAACAGGTAGCAACACTTTCAGTTGATATTGCTTCAAAACTTCTTGGCCAGCAACTTAAGCAGACAGGCGAACAGGAAAAGCTGATTGATAATTACCTTAAGGAAATAGATTTCAATAAGAATTAGGAAGCAAAATCTGTAATGAACGACAGCAAAATATCCGTTAGATATTCAAGAGCTTTATTCCAGTTGGCGCTCGAAAAAAAGATC
>JANXXP010000175.1 GCA_025350595.1 Bacteroidota bacterium | reverse complement strand
GTTTATAATTACGAGCGCTACGAGAGTTTCCTTGGAGATAAAAGGGAGCCTGGTCCAAGCGGTAACGCGGGTGGGGATCATTTCCTGAATTTCATCTCCGCAGTTCGTGCTCATGATAAGAAACTGCTTAATGCACCTGTTGAAACAGCACATCTTTCTTCAGCACTTGCACATTTGGGTAACATCGCTTATCGCACCGGACGTACTCTGAATTTTGATCCTGTGACTGAGAAATTCATTGGTGATGAAGAAGCTAATGCTTATCTGACACGTCCTCCAAGAGCTCCTTATATTGTTCCTGATAAAGTTTAGTAAGGAAGTTGAACATCTTACAAGAACGTCACTGCTCTCATAATGAGGTAGTGGCGTTTTTTAATTGAACCAATACGATAACTTCAGCACAAGTCCCCTGTTTTTAATCCGGTGATCAGCCGGGAATGAGTTCTCGGTATATACTATAAACAGATCAGATACAGGTGCAAACCGCCATTGGAACCGAAGGTTCAGATTGGTATTCTTGATTTGATTGTTGTACTGTACAAAGCTGGTAAAGAAGAGTTTATCTGTAAAGGTAAAATCAAGTCTGGGACCGATAAGAATGAAGTCAGCGCTGCTATATGGCAAAGGCAGATTGATTTTGTTGTATGATGAAACAATTGCCAGACTTCCGTAAGGTTGAACACGGTAGTATAATTCTCCGTTAACTGACAAACGCGTTCCGTTATAGTAGTCGCCATACCTTGTGCTGATCAGATAATTGAAGGTTTTACGGATATCAGATGTAAATGAAACTCCTCCTTCCTTCCAGTTGAATTCATTTCCGCTTGCTAGTTGAATACCTCCGGAATTGGTCGGATCAAAAGGTGTCTGAAGTTTTATGTAGGTTTCTTTTAAATCAAAAATGACAATACTTCTGTTCTTCCATTCAACCTGGTAGGAGAGCTGTGTTTCCCTGTCAGTGAGTGATGACTTTGGGTCAAAAAGAATATCCAGTTTAAGTCCTGGTCCATGATTCGCAATTTTGCTTTGTGAAGGATAGAATCTGTACTGCACGCCAGGGTTTATTTCGTAGTAGCCTTTTCTTCTGATGTAACCAACTTCAGCAATATAATCAGCTCCTACCCATGCCTGGTTAAGTGACAGATTAAGGTACTGAGTGGCATAGGTTAGTCTGGCAGCAGTTGCTGCGGCATTGGCAGTAGCTCCGGGATAGAATGACTGATGGTAAAACGCCTTACCTGTCCATCGGTTATCAGCGCTGGCAAGATTGTACTCAAGTCCTGCTATTCTGTTATACCTGTACCCTGTATACGTTGAGTCGGTTTTTGGACCCATCAACATCTTGTTAACAAAAAAACCAGAAATATTTGAACGATTGAATACCTTTCGCTGAAGTGCTGCAACAGTAAAATTTCCGGCAGGTATATTATCCTGTGAACCTGTTTCTATGTTCATTAGCCCTATCCTCCAATCGTTACCGATTTTCCCGCTAAGCCGTGCACCCGCTTGAACAGGACTAGTCAATCCAATCCGGCGTGAGAAAAAGGGTCGAAGGTTATCTGAACCCAGGTTTGCAAAAAGATCGCTGTTCTCCAGATAGAACTGTCTTTTTTCAGGAAAGAATAATTCAAATCTGTCAAGATTAGTCATTTGTCTGTCGACTTCAACCTGCGAATAATCAGGATTTACAGTGAGATCAAGATTCATTGAAGTAGAGAGAATTACTTTTGCATCAATACCTGTATTAACCCCTGGTTTAAATCCTTCACCTGCCTCTTTGTTCTGAGTAGTTTTGGCTGAGATATAAGGTATTAGCGAAAATCTCGTGCCGGATGAGGCTAATGGCTTATCCCATACCAGTGAACCTGTGAATGCGAGAATGGCTGTTGCAAACTGTCTGGGCATTGGACCCCAGCTCGATTTTTCACTGGTTTTCAGATCCATCCGGCTGAAATTAATTCCCCACTCAGGCGCTCCTCCCTGATAACGCATGCTTCGGAAAGGGATTGCAAACTCAGCTTCCCAGCGATTGTCATAATTTTTTACTGCTGATCTCCATTTTATATCCCAATCGAGGTTTACAGCGCCGCCATTTGCCTGAACACCATCCCACTGAGCTCCAGCAGCAGAAATACCAAATGCAAACCCGTTTGTCTGATCATTAAATGTGTCAATGAATACAACGAAATTATCGTTCTTCATAAAACTGAAATCTCTTCGTAATGATTCAACCGGACGTTTGCCAGGGGCAGGATCATAGCATATTATGCCAAGGTAGAGTGTAGATTCTGTGTAGGTGAGTCTGACCTCAGTCCGGGCTGCGGCATAACCCGTATCGGTAGGTAAAACTCTTTGAAACTGACCTGATCTTTCTGCTGTCTGCCATACTTTTTCATCGAGTATCCCATCGACATTAATCTCTTCCTTGGTTTCTGAAATATGTATCCGGTATTTGTCCCTGTTTACCCCTTTTGTCTGAGCAGATAGTATCGCGCTGAATAATAAGAGTATAGTTGAGCTGATGAGAAGAAAGTTTCTAAGCATTGAGAATTTTAAAGTTTCCTGCAATGTAAAGAAAAAAAGGCATCAGGCAGCAGGTAAGGGGTGGAGTAGAAAAAAATAACTTGAAATAATTCAGTCTACGTTTAATTACCTTCGCTTAAATGGATTAATTTTATAATTACTTTTTTAAAGAAATATATGATGATAATAAACATTAGTGCAAACCCTTCTGAACTTGGATCAAGAGCATCGAAATTTGTTGCAGCAAAACTCAATGAGACAATTAAACAAAATGGTGAAGCAAGAATGGTTCTTTCAACCGGTAGTTCACAGTTTGAGACATTTCAATCTTTATTGACTGAGAAAGTTGAATGGGAAAGGGTAGAAGTCTTTCATCTGGATGAATATATCGGACTTCCTGTTACACATCCTGCAAGTTTCAGGAAATATCTTTATGAACGATTCATCAACCACATAAAAATCAAAAAGTTCCACAGCGTTGACGTTGAAGGAGATCTTAAGCTGAGAATTAAAACACTAAGCAGTGAAATCCGAAAGAAAACAGTTGATATTGGTCTCATTGGAATTGGGGTGAACGGGCACATAGCTTTCAATGACCCTCCTGCTGATTTCGACACACGGGAAGCATATATTGTGGTTAACCTTGATGAACAATGCAGGCTGCAGCAGGTAAATGAGGGCTGGTTTAAAACACTTGCAGATGTACCGGTACAAGCTGTATCAATGACTCCGTGGCAGATTATGCAGTGCCAAACGATTATTTCGTGTGTGCCCCATAAGGTTAAAGCAGAAGCCGTCAGAAATACACTGATAAACAAACTGACTAATATTGTGCCGGCGACGATGCTGAAACAGCATAAGGACTATAATCTTTATATTGACAATAACTCGGCATCAGAGATAATACCATTATAAAATTTTAATATTCCGATAAAACCTGAAATAATGAGTGAAGAAAAAGCTTATTTTTCAATTGAAGGTATCCACTATTTAACAGGTAAACCTGTAAGGCTTGAGATCATTGACGGGCTTATTGGAAAGGTAACAGAAATTGATTTGCAGGACAAGAGAAGCAACAACCTGTATATTGCTCCCGGACTTATCGATAACCAGATAAACGGATATGTAAATGTTGATTTTTCAGGGAATAATTTGTCAGTTCAGGACCTCTTAACAGCGGCAAAATCAATTTGGAAAGACGGAGTTACTTCATTTCTGCCAACCCTGGTCACCAATAGTAATGATAACCTCCTTAGAAACTTCAAAATTCTTGCTGAATCAATAAGAAAAGATAAGCAGCTAAGTGAATCTATCCCCGGATTTCATCTTGAAGGTCCGTATATTTCACCTGATGAAGGATTCCGGGGCGCACATCCTCCAAAGTATATCCGCAAACCCTCGTTTGAAGAGTTTATGAGATTCCAGGAAGCTGCCGGGGGAAGAATTATTCAGATAACTATTGCACCGGAACTTGAAGGAGCAATGGATTTTATAGGTTCATGTTCCAGGGCTGGAGTTGCTGTTGCTATTGGTCATACAAATGCATCAGCAGATCAGATCCTTCAGGCAGTTGAATGTGGAGCAAAGCTTTCTACACATCTCGGAAACGGATGTGCGAACCTCATAAACCGTCATAAAAATCCACTCTGGCCTCAGCTTGCAAATGACCAGCTTACACCTTCCATAATTGCTGACGGACATCATCTCACTCCTGAGGAAATCAGGGTGTTCTATAAAGTGAAAGGTCCTGATAATATAATACTTACATCGGATGTGATTTTTCTTGCGGGCATGGCAACCGGAAAATATACATTTCTCGAAAGTGAAGTTCACCTTACTTCAGAAGGGATGATTATAAATACTGAGTTGAATTGTCTGGCAGGGGCATCCTTCCCCTTGATAAAAGGGGTGGAGAACATTATGAATTTCACAGGATGTTCACTAACTAAAGCTATAAATATGGCTTCAGTAAATGTGGCCCGCATTTATAGTCTAAGCAACAGAGGAGAGCTAACAGTAGGCAAAAGAGCCGACATTATTCAGTTTGAAAGAAACAGGAATGAGCTCATAATCAAAAAAACTTTGCTTAATGGAATAACAGTTTTCCAGGAATAACTTTGAACATCAAAAAAATGACCCCGAACTTTGAACAATGAGCCTTGGGCCACAAACTTTAAAGAATATTTAACATTCGTATTCAGTCCTTTCTTTGGTATTGATTGTTTCTATTAATAACTTTGGCCGTTAATTTTAAAAATAAGGAAATGGGAAATTTAGGAGCTACAGAGATTTTATTGATTCTGGTTGTTGTGGTTCTTCTTTTCGGTGGTAAGAAGATACCTGAGCTTATGAAGGGTATTGGTCAGGGAATGAAAGAATTTAAAAAAGCATCACATGTAGAGGATGATGATGATAAGACCAGTGCTGAGCCTAAGAAAGAAGAAAAGAAATAAAAGGCTGTCTCAGGAATAATTATTTGGATAGCCTCTTATTCTTTAAACTGCTTTTATTAATCTGATATAAGATATTTCGGTGCTTTTCTGTGTTTGGTTCCCTGTTCGTAACTGTATGCAATTTCGATCAGAACAGGTTCACTCCATGCCCTGCCAAAGAATGTTATCCCGACCGGCAGGTTATCTACAAAACCCATTGGTACTGTAATTGCAGGATACCCTGATATTGCTGCAAGCGAGGAGCTCCCTCCTACAAAGTGATCACCAAGAAGCAGGTCAGTTTTCCATGCCGGTGATCCGGTTGGAGCTATAATTGCATCAAGTTTATTACTATTCATTACTTTATCGATACCATCCTCTCTTGTAGCCTTTAACATAAAAGCAAGCTTCTTCTTATAATCAGCCGATTGAAGGTCGCCTTTCTTCTCAGCCATAATAAGAATTTTCTGGTCGAAATATCGTAACTCAATAGTATCTTTCTTGTTAAATTCAATTAACTCTTTCAGACTCTTAACTGGTGTATCATTACCCAAACCGGTAAAATATTTATTAAGACCGTCTTTAAATTCATACAGCAATACATCGAAAGAGGCATCTTCATAATTTTCACCTTTAGGCATCTCAATCTCAATTACTTCTGCACCATTTGATTTAAGATCAGCAATTGTTCTGTTCGTCAGGGAATCTACTTTATCTGAAAAACCCATCGATTTTTTTAGCACACCTATCCTTTTCCCCTGCAGACCGTCTTTTTTCAGGAACTTTGTATAATCTGTCTGAGATTTGCCTTCTGATGCAAGTGTTTTGGAATCTGACGGATCATTTCCGGTCATTGTACCAAGTGTTATTGCAACATCTTCAACGGTCCTCCCCATTGGACCAGGAGTATCCTGTGTGAACGAGATAGGAATTATTCCTGAACGGCTTATCAGTCCTACAGTTGGCTTGATTCCGACTATACCGTTATTGTTTGAAGGGCAGACAATTGACCCATTTGTCTCTGTTCCAATTGCCATCATGCAAAGGTTAGCTGAAACAGCGACTCCCGATCCTGCACTTGATCCGCAGGGGTTTCTATCAATAACATATGGGTTTTTTGTTTGCCCACCAACACCACTCCATCCGCTCGATGACATATTGGCGCGGAAGTTTGCCCACTCACTAAGGTTTGATTTGCCAATGATTATGGCTCCTGCTTCTCTCAATTTATTTGCCAGATAACTTTCTTGTTTTGGAAATGAGCTGCTCAATGCAGTTGCTCCTGCTGTTGTTGCCATCCTGTCATGGGTGTCGATATTATCTTTCAGGATTACCGGAATCCCGCACAATGGTCCCATTGTCTTCCCTGCGGCGAGTTGCCTGTCTATCTCCTGAGCGATTTGGACAGCATCAGGGTTAATAACAATAATCGAATTCAGTTTTGGACCTTCCTTATCGATCGCCATAATTCGATCGATATATGTATTAACCACGTCAGTAACAGTATATTTTCCGTCTTTATAGCCTTGTTGTAACTGTTTGATAGTCATTTCCTCAATCCAGCTGCTATCGGGTTCTTTTTGCGCTGTATTTTTAACTGGTGATTTACATGTAATAAGGAAAAGAATTATTGAAATAAATAAAATCGGTAACCGCGATAAATACATTTTCATAACTGACAGGGTTTATAATTTTATAATTAAGTAGATTCCATCTTAATGTTTTATTTCCATCCGGGCATTTTATCGAGTGTTACAACATTCTGTGAATTGTGTAATGCCTTGATCTGTTCATTTGAATTTTCTTTAAATTCAAGTTCTGACCATCCCATAAAAAATGTCCATCCACGCTGCTCAAGTAATTTTTCCGGTGTGGGCAATTTCTGACATTCCCCAATTGCAAAAGGCTTACCGTTAGCAGCTCCTGTCATTATTTTATATTTTTCCTCACTGTACCCGCTCTTGTCATCATAAACGTCAAGCGCTGCAACATCCCAGTATTTGTCTCCCGGATTATAAACGAGGACATCAGTTCCAAGTGTCTGAAAGTCCTGGATATCCCATACCCATATCAGGTTATCAAGTTTTTTTTGATTAGTCATATAATTATGAAGCATCTGAAATAGTTTGAGAGTGCCATCAGGTCCGGGACGGCCTCCCCACCAGAATTCCATCCACATGGCTCATTCAGTGCCGGATTACACGCATGCCACCTAATATTTATAATTGCTCCTTTCTTCCATTCGCGAAGCGCTTCGTTTATCATTAACTGACGGTTATCAATGTTTTCTTTTTGAAACAGAAAGTCGCCGCTCCATAGACCGGGAAATTTCCCCGATACAGAATCTACCTGATCTGTCCATCGCGACGGAGATGAATTTGGCTCGCGATTATGTATTCCCGCTACAGTTTTTGATCCGGAAATGGTATACAGATAATTAAGTGTTTTGAATTTTGTCTTATTCTGGGCCCCAGTAATGTAAAATGAAGAGGAAGCTATTAAAATCAATAGTATAAAAAGTACTTTTTTCATATTTAAAATTTAAGGTTTAGGAATCTGTTCTAACTTCTGAATAAATCAATTTTACAATACACTTCAATGCCGCTAAAATTATGAATAATTAATCAATTTGAATATATTTGTTGTTATTGTAATAGTTGTGGTTTTCTATGAAAAATATTTATCTGCATATTCTTGATCATCAGTCTGATAATTGTCCATTGGCACTCGCAACGGTTACCAGAACCATCGGGTCGACACCTCAGAAACCAGGCAGTTTAGCATTATTCGATAAAAATGGTCTGATTATTGGAACTGTTGGTGGAGGAATTGTAGAAGGGAAAGTGCAGAAACTGGCACTCGAAGCTTTGAAGTCAAAAGAATCAGGCCTTTATAATTTTAATCTTGCCAACGACATCTCAAAAACTGAGGAAGCAATTTGTGGCGGACAGATCAGTGTTCTTATTGATGCAAATATTCAGAATGCAACAGATGTTTTTCAGCAGATTAAACAATCGATGGAAAAGCGGATCCCCGGTGTCCTGACCACAATGGTTACCAGGTTAACTGAAAAAACTGTTCTTATTAACCGATACTGGATTACCAAATTAAAGAAGCCTGTTATACCACCTGAATTTCTGAAGGAGATAGCTCCCGTTGCCGACAGTTTGATATCTACAGGAAATCCATCAGCACTTCAAGAGATTGAAATCACCCTTCCTGATGAAGAGCCTTCATCCCTTTTTGTACTCGAACCGGTTTTCCCTCCGCCTCATCTTGTGATTGCCGGAGCAGGTCATATCGGGAGATCATTGGCGCATCTTGGAAACCGGCTGGGTTTTGAAGTTACGGTAGTTGATAATCGCCCAGAATTTGCAAATTCAGACAATATTTCTGCCGCTGATCACATTCTTTTAAAAGATATCGGCGAAACTTTTAATGAGTTGAAAAAAGATAAAAGCACCTACGTTGTAATTGTTACCAGAGGTCATAATGATGATGCTTCGGCTCTCAAACCTTGCATTGGTTCTGATCTTGCATATATTGGTATGATTGGAAGTAAAAATAAAATAGCATCAATGCGAAAGAATTTTATTGAAAAAGGTTGGGCTACTTCGGAACAATGGGATAAAATTTATGCTCCTGTTGGTCTCGATATCAAATCGCAGACTGTTGAAGAAATTGCGATAAGCATTGCCGCACAGTTAGTTCTCGTTAGAAACAGTAGGTAATGAGCAGGAATAAGACAAAAGACAAAAGTCACAAGATAATAGTAAATAACTTTGGGAGCAATCGTAGCAATAATACTCGCAGCTGGGGAGTCTAAGAGGATGGGTTATCCTAAAATGCTTCTCCCCTTGAATGGCAAAACGATGCTCGGAAATGTTATCGGTAACATAGAAGGTTCTGAGATTAATAATATAATTGTAGTGCTTGGAGCTGAAAAAACGGCAATACTTGACGTTGTCTGCAAAACATCTGCAAAGAGTTGTTATAATGATAATTATAAAGACGGTATGCTCTCATCTGTTAAATGCGGTTTCAGAAATATTCCTTCAGATTCTGATGCTGTACTTGTTTTTCAGGGTGATCAGCCATTGATTTTACCAAATGTAATAAACGAGGTAATAGTTGCTCACAGGTCGTCAGATAAAGGTATTGTCATTCCTGTATATCGAAATAAAAGAGGGCATCCTCTTCTCATATGCAAACAATACTTTGCTGAGATAGAGGGACTGGATAATAGCGAGGGGCTGCGTTCACTGGCTATTAAATTTTCTGATGATGTGCTTGAGATCGAAACCAACTCCCCGGGTATTCTACGGGATTTTGATACATTTGAAGAGTATAAAAAAGAAGTTAATCAAATTTGAATAATATGGAAGAAATTAGTTTTCAGTTAAACGGAAAAAAAACGGAGGTCAAAATTGACCCTACCCAGACACTTTTATGGGTATTGCGGAATCATTTTGGACTGACCGGGACCAAATTTGGCTGCGGTATGGGTTTCTGTGGAGCCTGCACTGTTCTCATCGACAATGAACCGGTAAGGTCATGTACATTGCCATTGCGTGATGTAGCAGGTAAAAAGGTTGTTACTATAGAGGGACTTGCAGTTAATGGGAAGCTTCATCCCGTTCAAAAAGCATTTGTTGAGCATGATGCTTTGCAATGTGGATACTGCACTCCCGGAATGATTATGAATGCAACAGGTTTGCTTCTTAAAAACCCTTCTCCGACCACTCAGCAGATAAAGGAAGGTATGGAGGATAATCTATGCCGCTGCGGAGCGCATGTTCGTATTGTCGAGGCAGTCCACACAGCAGCTAAAGAAATGAAAGGAGGGAAGTAATTATGAAAAAACAAACTGTTAAAAATCAGGATTCAGATCAAAATACCGAACGTCGTGGAATGGAGAGAAGAGATTTCTTTAAACTTCTTGGTGGTGGAATATTTATTTTTCTGCGTCCATGGCGCGGACTCGATCTGCCTGGAGCGCCAGCTCTTGCTGAACAGGGAAGATCGCTTCCAAAGGATTATAATGCTTTTCTGAGGATCGCTGAAGATGGAACAGTAAGCTGTTATTCGGGTAAAATTGAAATGGGGCAGGGCATTATCACATCACTTGCACAAGAGATGGCAGATGAACTTAATGTGTCTGTTGAAAAAGTAAAAGTAATTTTGGGAGATACTGACCTTTGTCCCTGGGATGGGGGTACCTGGGGTTCGATGACTACCCGCGGATTTGGTCCGAATATGAGAGCTGCTGCTGCTGAGGCAAGAGGAGTACTTCTCGATCTGGCCTCAAAACAACTGGGAGTACCTGTTTCTCAACTTGAAGTAAAAGATGGGATAGTAAGTGACACGAAAAATGCCAAAAATTCTGTCAGTTATTCTCAGCTTACAAAAGGGAAGAAAATCGAAAAGTTCCTCGATGTGAAACCTGCAGTAATGGATCCTGGTAAGTTCAGGAATATCGGGAAATCATTTAATCACAGCGATGCAAATCTTAAAGTCACAGGAGCAGCAAAATATACAGGCGACCTGAAAATACCGGGAATGGTTTTTGCAAGGATATTGAGACCACCCTCACATGGTGCAAAAATTACCTCAGTTGATTATTCAGCTGCTGAAAAAATTGAAGGTGTTAAAGTCGTCCATGATGGGGACCTGGTGGCAGTTCTTCATGAAAACAAAGATATTGCTGATGTTGCAATATCTAAAATTAAGGCTGAATATTCTTTCAATGAGATGCCTGTGAATGATAAAACTGTATTCGAATGGATGCTTAAAGCCGATTCAAAAGCAAATGTTGCAAGAACTAAGGGAGACCTTGAAGAAGGGCGCAAGAGCTCTGAAAAGGTATTTGAATCAGAGTTTCATGATCCTTACCTTGCTCATGCTCCCATGGAAACACACTCGGCTCTGGCTCAGCTTGAAGGAGATAAGATGACTGTCTGGGCTTCTACCCAGACCCCTTTTCCACTTCAGGATGCAATAGCCCGCGATTTAGGTTTTCCGCTTGAAAAGGTAAGAATCATTACTCCATTTGTAGGTGGTGGTTTCGGCGGTAAGAGCTCAAATCCGCAGGCTATGGAGGCCGCTAAACTTGCTAAACTTAGCGGAAAGCCTGTTATGCTTGTATTCACACGCGATGAGGAGTTTTTCTATGATAACTTTCATTCAGCTGCTGTAATTAAGATAAAGTCGGGTATAGATAATTCAGGTCTGATAAAATTCTGGGATTATCATGTTTATTTTGCCGGGACCAGAGGTGCTGAAACATTTTACGATGTCCCTAATGCCAAAACAACCGATTATAGCCGGAACAGGGATGGTGCTCCTGTTCATCCATTCAACACAGGACCCTGGAGAGCTCCTAATGCAAATACGAACACATTTGCAAGGGAAGTTCAGATAGATATAATGGCATCAGCAGCAGGGATAGACCCTCTTGAATTTCGTCTGAAAAATCTAAAAGATGAGAAAGCGATTTCCTGTCTTAAAGCTGTTGCTGAGAAATTCGGCTATGTTGCCGGAAAATCCCCAGGCGGAAGGGGTATTGGTGTGGCCTGTGGTTCTGATGCTGGGACTACCGTAGCTCATATGGCAGAAGTGAAGGTAGATAAGACTACCGGTAAGGTCCAGGTAATTCGTATTGCATGTGCTCAGGATATGGGTTTATGTATTAATCCCGAAGGTGCAACAATACAGATGGAAGGTTGTATTACCATGGGGCTGGGATATACTTTTGCGGAGGAGTTATTTTTCGATGGAGGAAACATTCGTGACCGTGGATTTGATACATATCAGATTCCCCGTTTCTCATGGCTTCCAAAGATCGATACAGTAATTCTCGACAGGAAGGATAAAGCGCCGCAGGGTGGTGGCGAACCGGCTATAGTTGCAATCGGAGCAGTTGTTGCAAATGCAATTTTCGATGCCACAGGTGCCCGTCTTTACAGAATGCCAATGACTCCGGCCAGGGTGCTGGATGCGATTAAGAAGGCAGAAGGTAGTAAGCAGTAGGAAGTGCCTTCAATTTCCTATAGCCTTACGCCTTTCAATAGATTAACAGGAACAATAGGGGGAGAATGATTCCGATTACGGTCAGGATCGCTCCCCTTTTTGTTATACCGTTTTTACCTTTTATGATAAAGAGCCCGGTTATAGTAACCATCATAAGCGAAATACAGAATATATCGCTGAAGTATTTCCACCATCTGCCTGGATTGTAATGCAGGAAATTGATTTGATAGAAAAGAGGTCTTTTGCTTATCTTTTCAATAACCCCTTCACCGGTTAGGGCATTTATTTGTACAAATCCGCCATCGATGAAAATGGTAACTTTATTGCCTGCCGGGAAATGAAATGTCTTAAACCCGGGTTCATTCAGGATGTTTTTTAGAATAACAGCAGCTGTCTCATTATTAAACGATTCTCTGGTTATTGGGATATCAGTTTTAAATGAACGGTTCTCTATTATGTAATTTGGGTTCCAGTTATTCTTATGGTTTAGGGCTATGCCCGATAAAGCATATATAATTGTCAATCCGGCAATAAGATAGCCTATATCACGGTGAGTTACCCTGTTTAGTTTTGAAAGATTCATTAATTTGCCCCCACCAACACCCCCTTATGCATTGTATATGTGATTAAAATGGCTTCCAAATGGAGTCTAATTCTTTACGGTATGGCTTTTATATTCCATCACAATATTTGCGAGGGACGCTTGATTTGCACGAGCTTTTTCTGTTTCGCAGTTAGCCATCATCTTTGTTTTAGACGAATCTGCACAACAAGCCATTCCTTTCATATCACCAGTTGCTTCAGTCATAGTTGGTTCTGTTCCGCCTACTTTTGTAATAACGCCTTCAACGACAACGTTTTTACCCATCAGTTCCATAGGAAATTTTGATATATTCTCACCGGCAGCGATATAGAGGCTGATATCAGGATTATTGCCTACAATGAACAGTTTTTTTCCTGTCTCCATACAAACATGAATCACTTTACCTTCAACAATAATATTTTTACCAACATAGTTGTCAGGACTTTGGACCAATGAAGCAAATTCAACTTTAACGGCAGGTGCTGAGCCCTCGGCTTTCGCTGAAACATCTTTTTTACCTGCATTTCCGCATGATGAGAGAACCGCAGCAATAATTACGAATGAAAAAATACGTCTGATCATAATGATTATAGTTTACTTAGGTTATTGTGTACTACTTTATTTCAACAAGCTGCAATATCAGAAAAAAATTCAAAAACAACTAATACCAACGTGATATATCGTGTCCCAATCCTTTCCCACGTTTGCATATTCCGTTGTTTTTGTTTAGCTTTAATGTGATAAAAGTGAAAGTTGGGCAAACGCATTCATACGATCTGTTTTACAGTAAGTTATATCGAAATTCGTCTGTGACTGACTTGGCGGAAGCGTGCCCGGGTGCAAAAGTATATTCAGGAATTATTGGGTCATAAGAGCAGCAGGACCACGGAAATTTACACCCATGTAAGCTGCAGAAACCTGCTTAAGGTAAGGAGGCTGATCGAGAATATGGATATTGATTAAAAAGCAAAAACATGCATCTATCGCACACTATTAAGCAATTATGATTAGTTTTAATAACTATATAAACAAGTTAGGTTTAACCAGAGGCTGCGTGACACACCCGAAAAGCCCCTTAGTTAAGTTGAGTGTACAAGTATCAAACTCAAAGATTTATATCAACTTTCAAAAATAGTAATCTAAAAAGTTCCCATCATGGGAATTTTGATTATCTTTGCAATATTAAATATTTGAATGGAAAGGATATTTGCGAAAAGCACTCTTCGATTGTTTTGGGAGAAGCACCCTGATTCTGAACAATACCTTAAGACATGGTATGATACGGCAATGAATTCAGAATGGCGGACCCCAGCAGATGTAAAAAAGAGTTTTGCAAACGCAAGTGTTCTGAAAGACAGTAGAATTGTGTTTAATATTAAAGGGAATGCATATCGGTTAATTGCAAAATTCAATTATGAGAAACAATGGATTTTCATCCGGTTCATTGGAACTCATACAGACTATGACAAAATCGATGCGAATAAGATTTAAAAAATTAGAATATGAATATAAAACTTATCAGAACTGAAGAAGAGTACCAAAAAGCACTCAAAAGATTGGAGAAGTTATTTGATGCGAAAGCAAGTACTCCAGAGAGCGATGAAGCAGACATTCTTGGCTTAATGATAGATGAATTCGAAAAGAAGAATTATCCAATTGAAGCTCCAGATCCGATCGAGGCCATAAAAATAAGAATGGAAGAAATGGATCTAAAACAAACTGATCTTGCTGAAGCTCTCGGAGGCAAAAATAGAGTATCAGAAATACTTAACCGTAAACGCAAACTTACTCTTGAAATGATTCGTAATCTCACAACGAGACTGAATCTTTCTCCAGAAGTATTAATCACCGATTATAAGCTCGCTGGACAATAGAGTTAAAATAAAACCCTAAACCTAATACGCGGTATAGCCAATAAGGGTTTCAGTGGTATACGAAGCTCATCTCCCGCATCAATCTTTCGTCTCGGTTGATAGGAACCTCGCTCCGCAATCCCTTACTGGCCATACCCGCCGACCGTCAGACTCCCGCCGAAGCGGGACAGGTCGTCTAAAAACCTTTCTTCTTTGTTGATAACTATGTAGCTGGTGTTTCTTGTAAAAATGATGGATTTTGTACCTTTTCTAAATGAAATTCATACAAGGAGATAACAGAACACAAATCAATCTTTTTCCGGTATCCCTCGACCAGTCCTATTGATCCCGGGAATGAAGTCCGTACAATCGACCTTTTCGTGGAAAGCCTGCCTCTCAAAAATTATGGATTCAGAACTGATTTTCCTGAAAACGGTCGTCCGGCTTAGGGAGTATCTTAGGATACTTGTTTTAATGTTTTTCGGGAAGATAGAGGCTATTTGGCTAAAAATCCGAAGTTTTGAGGCAACATTTTTCCGGAAGTTGTTTCTGGGAATTGAAATGCGGGCGTCTCTCCTGCAGCTTTAAATGATCCGGAATTTGTAATTCGGAGAAGGTTTTTAGACAGACTGCCGTTGGGTGTAATGGTTGACACACTTTCTGCGACTATAATTTCAAGATTGGCACCCTGATTTTTCCAGATCGCGTGACAATGACAACAATCTATTCTAAGCCGGCTCCGACGTCATTCTTTTAAGACATATGACAATATTTTTCCTTAACTTTGAAGGATGAAATTAGCAAACAAAACACCGCTTGATTTTGTGATTGATAAGCTCACAAATTCCATTGAAAATACTTCTACTGGAGAGGTTTTTGATACTGTGGTATTACAGGTGACAACAAAGGA
>JANXXP010000141.1 GCA_025350595.1 Bacteroidota bacterium | reverse complement strand
GATTTGCTATAGGGTGGAATATTTTCCTGATAAACATTATATAGTAAAATCACATTTTCTTTAAAATAGTAAACAGAATCTAATTTGTAATCAACAATAATTACCAGACTTGAACTCTCGATTCTATATTTTTTAAAATAGTCTTCATATTTTTTAATAACTAAATCGAACTCATTTTTGATACTTTTGTTTATTAATAAAGTATCAATATCTTTTTTAAACTTTGGCAGTTCAAAAGATGCACTAAAGAATCCGCCTTCATTTGTATAATTAAAGCTTCTATTCGAATCTTGAGCTTCAGCCGACTGAATAGTTAATAATACAATGAGTGCTGATAATATTGTTAATCTACTTTTTAATTTCATCGTATGCATTTTTAAGTTTTTCTTCATAGTTATTTTCTTGGCTTAAAGGACCATTATAAATATTTGCTACTTCACTCCAATCTTTATCATTAATTGCCTCAACTAAGTTTCTGTTTGCCTTAATGAATTCAGACATTATCAGAAGTTGAAATTCAATACCCCCATTGAAAATACTAAATTCCATTTCTTCTACTGTTTTAAATTTGTTTCTGAAGTTTGCCCCAATAATTTGTCCAAGACCCCAAGATGTTGACATAAGTGCACATTCCTTATGAATATTAGCAGCTTTCAAATATCGTTTTTCGTAATTATCGTATGTTGACATACCTTCATAACAGTTAAATTTATACCATCTGATATCATTACCGTCATTTGCACAATTTTTCCCTACTTTTATGTAAGTATCTGGATATTTAGCCTTGTCACATCTAGTGCAGTGATAGTATGATGCCTTATTTACTATTTCAGGATGGTCAGATGAAATTTGATTAACATTAAGTGATGAATTCACTTCGGCTCTAACATTCCAAATTCCTTTATTTTTTAAACAACTATACATTAAATGTCTCTCAAATAGCAATAGCGGGATCTTCATCCCTTTGTATTCGAAAAACGAATTCCCGCTTGTTTCAACCAAAGTAACAGCCTTAAACTTTTTTACATCATTTATCCCAGCGTTCTTAGCATAATCTTCAAATTTTTCCTCAGTTAATAAGGTATAATGTTGTGACAGTGATTCTTCTTTAATAATCCCTAAATACTTCAGCCATTTCTCTTTTGTGTTTATGTTTTTGCTGAAATCGAATTTTTCAATCTGCATCATCAAGACCGGTTCGGTATTTCCTTCTTCATAAAATGCAATTAACAAATATTTTATAAATGTTTCCTCCGATCTCAGGTGTTTTTTGTTCTCCTCCTTTTCCAAATCATCAATATCGCTAACCTGAACTTTGGTTATATTATCAATTGTAGCCCTTTCAGAGTAGATTGCTAATGGATACTCAACATCTTCAAGCTTAAATTTGCCTATGTATATGCCTTTATTATTCAAGTACATCCTCCCAATTTCCTTACCATTTTCTGCATTCTGTATCTTTTTAATAATATTCCCAAGTATTTCATCAGAAGTCGCAGTTCTTATTTTCCAGGAATCAATCCAGCTTTTTTCAGATGCTTCAGTATAATCTAAGTCCAGACTTGTTTCTGTTGGTGAAATCTTCCTTGAATTTTGAACTTTATCAAGATACTTCAGGTTCCCTTCATGATTACTTTCGTAAACATGATTGAAAAGAAGCGTATGCCTAGTATCCAAAATAGTAAGTTTCCCACTCCAGAAACTAGCCCCCTCCTCATCCCTCTCAAACATTCCGATGACTATCCCCGGATCATGAATAGCGTCCCACTGGTGTTTTACGAGATCGGTGCCACCTGTGTAGTCCATAAGGTTGCTGGTGCTCGACCGGCTTATCTGGTACTGGCTGT
The DNA here is from genome assembly GCA_025350595.1 of Bacteroidota bacterium. GTDB lineage: Bacteria > Bacteroidota > Bacteroidia > Bacteroidales > VadinHA17 > LD21. The sequence continues at coordinate 166 of JANXXP010000141.1, read as the reverse complement.
CGAAGGTGTGATTGAGATGGAAAATTCCATGCGACAATTCATGAGCGATTGTGCGGCTCATAGCTTCGTCTGCTGCTTTCCCATGACCCACCGCTCCTGTAAACAGATATCCGAATTGTTTTATCATTATCGTGAACCACTGCTTTCTTGAATGCGGAATTATTTG
>JANXXP010000099.1 GCA_025350595.1 Bacteroidota bacterium | reverse complement strand
TATCAGATTGCCAAAAGTACCACCAATAATCTTATGGACTACACCTCCGGCACCGACCTTGTAAAACACCAATGGGACGATATTCATAACGCAGATTTAAATTTTGATGATAGTGAAAATGAAACAGATAGCACAATAACAAATACCGTAGGAAGTGTATCTTCAGGAGGCTTAAATCCCGAATCTTTTATAGTCTGTTTTAGAGGAGAATATCCTAACGCATTTTACATCAAAAAGGAAAACCTTTTAACTACCAACCAGGAAACTTTACTAAAAAATCTAATGCCTATTGGTAATGATGAAACCTTAAAAAGGTGGCAGCCTGAATCAGACATTATTAAATCTGACGAACTGGATTTACGCAACGTCTCTTTCTTTGAGATAACCAATACAAATAATACGGAAGGGCTTAAAAGAGTAACCGGCACATTTTTGTACAATAATACCGTGGTTACGGATGCCGAAGTTAAAGCTACATTACAAACCCAGAACCAGGTAGAGCTCACTTTAAAAGTGGTAAAGAATTATACGCAAACCACCACGAAAGCCGACGGCACAGTAATAAAAGAATCTTTGGTAAAAGAAGCGGTACTGGGAACTTTAAAAATGGCAGTAAAAAACGATGTTAGCACCTTTAAAGTTATTTGCAAACGAAAAGATTATCCTGATAAAGAATACTTTAATATGCAAAAAATTGGTGATAATGATAATGGAGAAGCATTATTAAAACAAGGCGAAACCTTAGAACTTACATTACAGGAACAGGACAATAAAGGAAACTGGAATGAAATGCAAAATACTCTTTGGCAGGCAGATAATGACGCAAATATTAAAACTACAACAAAATATATTCCTGTTATTGACAATAAATTGAACTATGTAACCGTAATGAAAGACAATAACAGTCCCGGAATACGGATTGATATTAAAGTAGAACCAACATCAATAATCCCTGCAACGACCAATACTTCTGTTGCATTGGTACCAGATGTAACGCAGTTGTCAGCATCAGACCAGAACAAAGCAAAATCGAAGTTTACAACTGCAATGACCGCCATTAGCACAAAGAGTTCAGTACTATATTCTACTGTAACCAATAGTGGGTTAACAGTAAAGGTTTACATTGTGCCGCAAAGCAGTATGAGAAGTCCTAGTCTTGCCGGTCAAACCGACAGGCAAATAAATATGGATAAATTCTTATACAAATTGTTAAGTGTAGATATGTTAGAGTTTGAAGGCGAAACAACGCCGGTTAGCATCGACAAGTTAACAGGAGGCACTTATCAAAATAAGGTTGTGAAAGGCGCCAGACTTGTAACCGCTTTATTGGATGATGAACGAAACAATATATTTGATGCATCCAAGAACAAAGATGTCAGTTTATTACGTATAGATATAAGAAATCAAATAAAAGCATTTAATCCTTCGCTGGAGACTGAGCTTGTTACAAAGGTGCAAAACGGAACTGTCAATGATGCCTTCCTGGACAAACTTAAATACGAAGTTGCCCCGGCTGATTTATCAAAATATTGTAAACCAGGAACCGGGTATGAAGTCCATTTGAACTATGGTCACCCGTTAGTAAGCGGCACCCAAAAGGATTTTACTAAAGTCCTTGCCCATGAATTTAAGCATATAGACTACGGTATTAGCAATTTTTACGAAATTATTAAATGGTCCCTGATCCGACAGGCAAGTGAAGATATTAATAAGTCAAAGCTATTTGATCTTAAGGATGGCGAAGGCGATAATGGTAGTTGCGGCTGCAGTGCGGAAGGCGGGCACGAGAAAAACAACCCTGAAAACTGTACCGTATGCGGCGAAGAAAAAAATTATTAATAACAGAAAATTAGTGATTATGAAAAACATATATATAATTTTAGCAACCTGCTTTTTATCCTTACAAACAATTTTAAGCCAGCCAAAGGCAACCGACCCCATATCTGAGAGTTTAAAACAGATGATAATTGGATATACAAGTAGCGCAATAGATCAGTTCAAGGCACAGCTTTGTCCTCAGTTTAAGGACTCCATTTTTATTGATAAATATGGCTTGCCAATTAGCGGGTCTTTATATTTATATCCTGAAGTAAGTTCTGATTTTATGTATGATTTTGAAATAAAACGTTGGCCGGAAGACAGACCATACATTAACTTTTTCCTTATCACGAAAAAAAACAACATAATGACATGGGAGAGGCATGTGACCACTGAGAAAGAGGAACGTATACTTAAAACCGATACTTTTGCAAAGGATATCCCCTGCTACAAGTATTTTCCTTATGATGAAAAATTTGTAGTTTATTTTGATACTACCAAGAAAGCGCTAATTTACTTTTCCGGAAATGTTTACCAGACATGGCTTGCGTATAAATATGATGCAATTGACTTTAGAAATATGCATAGTATGGCTATTAAAGCTGTTAAACTAAGGCTTGCCCAATACAGTACTTCAGAAACCCAACTAAACTTTATACGGGAGACAGACGAGTTTTACGAATTTAGCGCAGATAACACAGTTTTAGTTGCTTATCCTATTAAAGTACTGGTACGAATACCTAAAACCGACCCGTTCCAGTTTGGCAGTACATGGGAAATGATATATTACTCCAATACCATCGCTGTTCCCGGCAACACCGACCAGTCTTTTTATGAAGTAAAATACACAAGGTCAATCAGGCCAAAGAGCTATGAAGAGCTTTTCCCGAAGTACCGGAAATTAACAAAAGAAGAAACAGGGGAAGTATATAGAAAACTCAGGTTTTATACTGATTTTGCGCCGCTTCCAAAAGAAGAGCCGGAGGAGTTACCGGAAGGAAAATAATAGAAACTCACTTCACATCAGTAAGGACGTTCGAGAGGGTGTCTTTAAGTTTTTTCTTGAGTAGTAAGGCATCCATAATAGTGTAAAACGCCTGTTTTCTGAATCTTTCAGCTTGTCAATAGGGGAGAGTTTTTCTAATGATGATAATAGTAACAGTGCTCTCTTTCAAAGAAAAAACCTATATTCGTATTAGCTTTTAAGAGTAGTACATCACGTTCTTTGACATTTTGAAAAT